>DAHVPC010000132.1 GCA_027318475.1 Candidatus Cloacimonadota bacterium
CAACATCGGCAGCCGCGACAAAGTGGAGGCGGTCGTGAAAGCCGCCTCAGAACGCCGTGTGCCCATCCGCATCGGCGTGAACAGCGGTTCCCTGCCCGCCCATCTGACCGCCCAATACGGCGTCAGCGCGCAAAGCATGGTAGAGGCGGCGCTGGAGCATGTGCGCATCCTGGAAGGCCTCAACTTCGACGCCATCAAGATCTCCGTCAAGGCCTCGCAACTGCCTCTGATGCTTGCCAGTTACCGCGAGCTTAGCCGCAAAGTGGACTACCCCTTGCATCTGGGCATCACGGAAGCCGGCACG
Source organism: Candidatus Cloacimonadota bacterium (assembly GCA_027318475.1). Lineage (GTDB taxonomy): Bacteria > Cloacimonadota > Cloacimonadia > Cloacimonadales > Cloacimonadaceae > Syntrophosphaera. Next base: position 305 of record DAHVPC010000132.1, read on the forward strand.
CTGCTGGCCGGAAGCGTCAAATCCGCCCTGGCGCTGGGAATCCTGCTCAACGAGGGCATCGGCGACACCATCCGGGTTTCGCTGACCGCCGATCCCGTGCAGGAAGTTTTGGTCGCCAGGCAGATCCTGCAAAACCTGGGACTACGTAAAGGTCTGAATATCATCTCCTGTCCAACTTGCGGACGCACCCGCATCGACCTGATCCAACTGGCGAAAGAAGTCGAGGACGCGCTGAGCGAATTTGCCGACCAGCCTCTGACCATCGCCGTGATGGGCTGCGCGGTGAACGGCCCTGGAGAAGCCCGGGAAGCGGATTTCGGAATTGCGGGCGGCGATGGCGAAGGCCTGGTCTTTGCGGACGGCGAGATCGTCAAGAAAGTGCCGGAACGGGACCTGGTGCGCGAACTTGTAGAATTGGTGCGAACCCGGATTTCCGGTGCCTAAAAGACTGCTATCCATCTTTTTGACCTTCCTGAAGATCGGCGCTTTCACGATCGGAGGCGCTTATGCCATGATCCCGCTGATCCGTAGGGAAGTGGTGCAAAAGCGCGGCTGGATAACGGACGAGGACTTTTTGGACGGCCTGGCGGCGGCGCAATCCTGTCCCGGTCCGATCGCGATCAATCTCAGCGTGTACATCGGTTTGCACATCCGGAGGGGTTGGGGCATGGCAATGGCTGTACTGGGCACGGTGTTACCCTCTTTGATCACCATCGTTGCCATCGCGGCGCTGTTTACCCACTACGCGGAAATGCCCTTGGTCCGCAAAGCCTTTCACGCTCTCAAACCAGCACTGGTAGCCCTGATCGCGGTGCCCCTGATCCAGATGACGCGCCAGGCGGGCTTGAACCTCAGCAATTTCTGGGTGCCCCTGGTAGCGATGGCAGCGGTGGGCTTACTGGGAATTAGCCCGATCTGGCTGATCCTGGCCGCGATAGCGTTCGCAGTGCTGCAAAGCCTCTGGCAGAAAGGCAAGGCGGCTTGATGTATTTCACGCTGTTCTGGACCTTTTTCAAGATCGGCTTGTTCAGTTTCGGCGGCGGTTACGCCATCCTGGCCATGATCCAGCAGGAAGTGGTGCTCCGCCATGCCTGGCTCACGCAGTCCCAGTTCACCGACGTGGTGGCGATATCCCAGATGACGCCGGGTCCCATCGCCATCAACGCCGCCACTTTCATCGGCTACCAGCAGGCCGGGATTCCCGGCTCCCTGCTCTGCACCTTTGGCGTGATCCTGCCTTCGCTGATCCTGATGCTGGCTATCACCCTCACCTATCTGAGGCTCCGCAAGCAGGCCTGGTTCAAGAACGTGATGCAGAAACTGCGCTGGCTGACGCTCGGATTGATCGGCGCTGCGGTGATCCTGATCGGCAAAGGGGCTTTTCCGGACTGGTTTTCCGTGGCGGTGTTCGCGATTTGCCTGGTGGTCTATCTCCGCTTCAAACCCAATCCCATCTATCTGATGCTGGGCGCGGCTTTGGTGGGCATGGTGCTGGGCTAGCCCGGCCAGGTCAAACCAAGGTTCGAAGCCTCTCCGCGAGATGTATTATCTGCTCTCCCCGTTCCAATTCCAGGGGGATGGGATAATCCCTCTTTCCCTCCGCGAACAAGCGTTTCAGGCAATGATAGACGCTGTCGGCTGACTCCATGGCACAGATGAAATCCTGGCCGCATCGGCGCAGAAGTTCCGCGGCCTCGTTTTGCGCCGGAACCATCGCCAGGATGGGCCTTTGCGCCCTCAGATACTCGAATATCTTGGAGGTGAGCGTGCCGCGCGGACTGCTGCTATTGATGGCCAGGATGAGGGCGTCCGAGACCCGCATTTGTGCCAGCGCCTGTTTGTGCTCCAGCAGCGGAACGGTTTCCACCATGTCAGCTATGCCGCTGTCCGCGATTTCCTCCAGGGTTTCCCGGAAAAAGTTACCATACAACCGCACCCTTGTTTCAGGCGGCAGGGAACCCTCGTCCCGCAAGCGTTTCAGGGCCGCGTAAAGCGCCGCCAGGCTGCGCCGCGCATAGATGTTGCCAAAGTAGGCCAGGGTAAATCCGGCGGGCTTTCCCAGTTCCGGCAAATCTACAAAATCCTGGGCGTCCCAACCGTTGTAAACCGTGAGCAGCTTGGCCTCCAACTCTTTTCCGAAAGCCGCGGCGGCATCCGTTCCGATCCCCCTTGTAGCCGTCACGATCAAGCTCGCCTGCTGGTAGATCTTCTCTTCCCAATAGCGGGAAAACATTCGCCGCGCCTTTGATCCCTGCAGATCGTAGTCCGAAAGTAAGGTCCAGTAATCGCGCAAATCCACCACCAGCGGCAATCCGCTGCTGCGTGCCAGCCTGTATGCGCCGAGCCCCGAGGAGAACGGCCCCAGGGAGATATAGATCAGGTCGTAAGAAGCAGAATTCAGCGCCTGCTTGCCAGCCTTGATCAGATAGGGCAGCCAGCCGATCTTGTCGTCGATGGGGTAGAAGCGCCTGACGCGGAGTTTGATCCGCTCCGGAGTGTTCATATAGAGGCGGGAAGCGCTTTTTCCACGGCTGAGCCCGCTCTTTTTCAGCAGCGCCATGGGATCCAGCGAAGCGGTGCGAAAGATACGCTGCTCGCGGCATTCATCTAGCAGGGAAGCGTCCCGGTAAAGGTATTCCAGCTCGTTTACAGTCACCACGTCGCAGTCGATGCCTGCCTCGGCGAGGTATTTGACCGTTTTCACGTTGCGCAGCGAGGCCGGACCGCCCAAAGGGGGATAGAAATAACTGATGTAGAGGGCGCGCATCTTACTTGGGCGCCAAACGCTGGAAAAACTCTAGCAATTGGGGTTCCACGGCTTCCCAGTTGAACCGGGTGTCGATCAGGTCCGCGGCGCGCTGGCTCATCTCCGCGTAGTCCCGCTGGGGCAGACGCAGGATCTCCGCCGCGGCTTTGGCGATCGCCGCGGAGTGGTATTCGCAGCACGCGCCGATGCGGTTTTTCTCCACCAGGTCGCGCATCAAGGGAGTATTGATCGTCACCACGGGCAAACCGGCAGCGAAGTATTCCAACACCTTGAGCGGAATGGCTTTACGCATGCGCCGGCTTTGGGGGTTGAACACCCACAAGCCCACCCGGCTCCGTTTCAGCAGCAGCCCGATCTTTTCGGCGGGCAGCCAGTTTTGCTGGTAGATCACAGCGTTCAGGTTGCGGGCGTTGACCTCCGCGTCGAATTTCTCTTCCACTTCTGCGGAAAAAAACTTGCCCAGGATCAGCATATTCAGCCGCGGAAACTCGTTCCGGAGCAGCTGGATGCTCTTCAGGATCTTGAATACGCCGCGGTCTTCAGTCAATCCCCCGATATAGATCAGGTCGAAGTCCATCTCGCAGATGGTGCTGATCTCCGCCGGCGTTTCGCATTCGTAATCCCAGACGTTTTTCACCGGATAGTTCGGGATCGCCAGGGCCTGGGTGCGTTTATTGCGCGGAAGCACCTGGTCCAGGATTTCGTCGCTGACCCCTATCGTGGCGTCGGCTAGCCTTTGCAGCCTGCGTTCGCCGGCCAGATAGAGGGATTTCATCAGCCAGTTCAGCGGAACGGGAAACCTCTCTCCAAAAGCGTCGGCAAAGAATTCATGGATGTCGGCTACGACCCTGGTCTGGAATTTCCGCCGTAAAGCAGCTCCCACCAGAAGGGTCAGGGGCTCCACGCAGATCACGATATCCGGCTTCACTTTCCTGGCTTTCCGGTAGAGGTGAAACAGCGCCAGCCACTGGGATTCGGTGTCCACCACCTGTTGGTAGGGATTGGCGGTTTCGTTGCGCACTCCGCTGCCGCAAACCAAATAAACGTCCCACTTTTTGGCCAAACTGCGCGCGATCTTGTAATACAAGCGCACGTCCGTGGTGTGGTGGGAATTGGACACGATGCATATCTTCATAATTATCTTTCTCTAGTGCGGAAAACCCTTTTGGGTCCGATGCGCTGGTGTCAAGATTTAATTTCCTGCCGTTATTCAATCACGATGGTGAAGCCCAGGCCCAGCCAGCCGCTTGTCGGCTTAGCCCAGCAGTTCACTGCTGGGAACCGGGGCCGCGATCGCATTGTTGTTTTCGTGAGTCCGTAGCGCAGTGGAGGACGTTACATACCATCTGTGCCGTCCTACCGGACTCATAAGGTCACTCCCGGATTTGAACCCAGCAATCGAATTGCTGGGCTATGGACATGCGTCCTTA
>DAHVPC010000133.1 GCA_027318475.1 Candidatus Cloacimonadota bacterium
AAGCGGGTCCATCCGCCAGAGCTGCTGACAGGCGTTCAAAGATATATCTGGCGAGGTTTTCGGAGCTGGGATTGCGCTCTTGGAAGGCCGGCAGTTCGTTCAGATAGGCATGGTCGAGCTCTTGCAGGACGGTCTGCAAATGGTTTTTTATCACGCCGAAATCCAGGGCCAGGCCAAGTTCGTCCACTTGTTCCGCCTGCAGTCCCACGCGCACTTTCCAGTTGTGGCCGTGCAGATTGCTGCAGGCGCCCTGGTAGCCGCAAAGGCGGTGCGCCGCGCTGAAGGTCTCGGTTACGCTCAGTTTGTACATGGCATGTCTCTCTTTAAAAGTATCGCTTGCGGATGAAGACCAGCACCAGCAGGATCGTTGCCACGATGGAGATCCCCATCACGATGCCGAAGGCGTAGGGATGCTTTTCAAAGGGCAGATGCACGTTCATGCCGTAGATGCTGGCGATGAGGGTGGGCAGCGCCAGGATGATCGTGATCGAGGTGAGGAACTTCAGCACCACGTTCAGGTTGTTGGAAATGATCGAGGCGAAGGTTTCCATCATGCTGCTCAGGATGCTGGAATGGATGGTGGCCATTTCGATGGCCTGCTTGTTTTCGATGATCACGTCCTCGATCTGGTCCTCGGCGTTGGGATCCTGGTGCAGCCAGCGCGAACGCTGCATCCGCTCCAGGATGATCTCGTTGGATTTCAGCGCGGTGAGGAAATACACCAGGCTCTTTTCCATGCGCTGCAGGCGGATCAATTCCTGGTTGCGCATCGACTGGTGCAGTTCGCTCTCGATCTTGTTGGTGCGGCGGTTGATCTCCTTGAGGAATTTCAGGTAGTAGAGCGAGGTCCGCAGCGCGATCTCCAACAGGAAGCTCTGCTGCGTGATCTCGAAGGGGCGGTGCTTGCAGTCCAAATACACCGTGAGGACCTCATTCTCGAAGAAGGAGACCGTGATGATCTTGTCCTGCACGGCGATCACACCCAAAGGTGCTGTGGAAAAGGACAAACTGGCCGAGCGGTGCTTGTAATAGAGCGGCACGCGCATGATGTTCAGCACCGCGCCGCCGTCAAACTCCATGCGGCTGTTTTCGTCGGCGTCCTGGAGGTCGGTGATGAAGTCTTCCGGCAGTTCGAAACGCTCGATCAAGGACTTGGTTTCGTCCGCCGTGGGCTCTTCCAAATGTATCCAAAACGCCTCGTCTTGCGTGAGTGCGGGCTGAAAGCGCTGGCCGGCGATCTTGAACAACTGGATCATGGCAACCTCCTTTAGGCTAGAATTCTGTCTGTTTGACCATTTTTCCACAGACTGGTTTTATGGCAATAGAAATGTTGCGACCGCAGTCCCATCCGGCTCGTTTCGCCCCACAGGCCCGATCCCGCCTGTGCTTTCCGCTCATCGCCATTGACCTCGTTCCGGCGGCTTGCAGTCAATCAAGCCTTAATCAAGCCTCAATCAAGCGTCAATAATTAAGGCTTGATTGAGGCTTGATTAAGAAGTGATTGACGCCTATCCCCCGGAGCCAGCCAGGAAAACTATCCGGGAGAGATAGTTACGGTTCGCGTAGGGTAGCATTCCGACGCTACATCGCAGATCCCGGTCCGCGCAGCAAATCCGGGCCGCATCTGTAGCGCTGCAGATTTTTGATTGACTAAAAACGCCCCGGTTTGAATGTGGAAAGAAGCCAGCCCAAGGAGCGCCAATAGTGAAAAAGAGCAAGTCCTTCCACCAATTCACGCCGGAAGAAGTGTGGAAGTGGAAGGCGATGGAAAACACTTTCGATCATGCCCTGAACCTGCATGACTACCAGGAGATCCGCCTCTCCATCCTGCAAGACCACGAGGTGCTGCACAAGGGCATCACCGCTTTGATGGCGGGCCGGGAAGCGGAACAGGTGGAGCGGCGGACGATCAATCTGTGCCAGCCGGACGGCGAATTGAGCCTGCTCAGTTTGCGTCCCGAGGGAACGATCAGCGTGCTGCACCACACCGCCAAAAATGCCCAGCACGGCGCGATCAACCGCTACTATTACCACGGCCCGATGTTCCGCCTGGACAAAGACGGCCGCGCCATGGAATTTTCCCAATTGGGCGTCGAACTGCTGGGCAGCGACAGCATCCTCTCCGAAAACGAGATCATCAGCCTGGGCATGCGCATCCTGCGCGAACTGGGCTTCCGCGACGCCAGCCTCAAACTGAACAGCTTCGGCTGCGAGAGTTGCCGGCGGAAATTCTTCGCGGACGTCCGCACCGGACTGGAACAGCACGCCGCCGAATACTGCGCTCCCTGCCTGGAAGAACTGCGCGCCAATCCCTTCGCCGAAACCATTTGCGAGGACGAAAGGTGCCGGCACAGGATCCCGCCAAGCCTCAGCATCGAAGGCTACCTGTGCGCCAAGTGCCGCGAAAACTTTCAGCGCATCAAGAAGATCCAGGCCAACCTCGGGCATCGCTTCCGGGTCGATCCGCTGCTGTTCAAGAACTTCGCCTATTACAACGAAACCGTGTTCGACTTCGTGATCGAGCAGGCGGACGGCGAACTGACTTTGGGTGGCGGCGGCCGCTACGACTACCTTTCCTCACGCATCACCGGACGCAAGATCCCGGCTGTGGGATTCTACCTGGATCTGGACGCGATCTTCCGCGTGATGGACGCCCGCAACCTTTTCCGCCCGGTGCAGAAAACCTTCGCGGTGTACCTCTGCGCCCAGTCTCCCGAAATGGAAATGATGATGCTGCAGATCGCGCAGGAACTGCACGACGAGGATATCAAAACCGTCCTCAACACCGATATCCAGGACACCGAAGCCGAGATAAAAAGCGCGCGGGCCCACCACTGCGAGATCATGATCAGCATCCGGGAAGACAACGTGCGCGACGGCAAGCTGCTGCTGCACAACCTGGTGCGCGACAACCAGGATTACGTCCAGCTCAACCAGCTCACCCAATCCGTGCGCATGGCCCAGAAGACTTTAAGATTGTAACAAGGAGAAATGCATGCAAGCAGTCAACACCCACGCCGCTCCAGCTGCCCTGGGCCCCTATTCCCAGGCCGTGCTGAACAACAACGTGCTCTACGTTTCCGGCCAATTGGGCATCGATCCTTCCACGGGGGAAATGCCGGAGGGTTTCGAAGCCCAGGCCGCCCTCGTTTTTGCGAACATCAAGGCGATCCTCGCAGCAGCCGGCATGAGTTTCAGCCACATCGTGAAAGCCAGCGTCTTTCTGAAGGACCTGGGCAACTTCCCCGTGCTGAACGAGATGTATGCCCGCTATTTCAGCGCGCCTTTCCCAGCCCGCGAAACCATCGAAGTAGCCAGGCTGCCCAAGGACGGCCTGATCGAGATCTCCGTGATCGCCATGAGGTGAGGATGGGCATCACGACCAAGACCGGCGACCAAGGCCAGACCTCGCTTTACAGCGGAGAACGGGTGTGGAAGGACGATTTGCGTGTGGACGCCTATGGCTGCCTGGACGAATTGGACGCGCATTTGGGCGACGCGCTGCACCTGGTGCAGGATCCCGCCGCCAACTCCATCCTGGCGCAGCTGCAAGCCATGCTGTACCGCGTGATGGGGCAATTGGCTTCGCCTGGCGCCGCCTATCCCTATCCCGTCACGGAAACCGAGGTCGCGGAGGTCACCGCGCTCATCCAGTCCCTGGAGGAACAGACTCCGCTGGAAGGATTCGTGCTGCCGGGTTCGCTGCCTGCTTCCGCCAAACTGGATATCTGCCGCGCCGTGGACCGCAGGGCCGAACGCCAGGCGGTGAAACTTTCCCGCGCGGAACACGTGCCGCCGGAATTGCTGCAATACCTTAACCGGCTTTCCGACCTGCTGTTCATCCTGGCAAGAAGCCTGGAAGCCAAAGCCGGAGCCATCCGCTACATCCCCAAACCATAACATTTAACCAAGGAAACCGCCATGTATAAAATAGTGCTCATCCGCCACGGCGAAAGCCTCTGGAACAAGGAAAACCTGTTTACGGGCTGGACGGACGTGGACCTTTCGGAACAGGGGACGCAGGAAGCCCACACTGCCGGAAAACGCCTCCAGGCAGAGGGTTTCGAGTTCGACGAAGCCTGGACTTCCGTGCTCAAACGTGCCATCCGCACCCTGTGGATCGCCCTCGACGAGATGGATCTGATGTACCTGCCCATCCATCACGACTGGCGCCTCAACGAACGCCACTACGGGGCTTTGCAGGGATTGAACAAAGCCGAGACGGCCGCCAAATACGGCGAGGACCAGGTGAAAATCTGGCGCCGCAGCTACGACGTGCGACCGCTGGCGCTTGCCGAAAACGATGCGCGCCATCCCAAACACGATCCCCGCTACAGCAGTTTGAAAGCAAAGGAACTGCCTGCCACCGAGAGTCTCAAGGATACGGTGGAGCGCTTCGTGCCCTACTACGAATCGGAGATCCTGCCCGCCATGAAGCGCGGCAAGCGCATTAT
>DAHVPC010000134.1 GCA_027318475.1 Candidatus Cloacimonadota bacterium
GATAACCTGGAACAAAGGCTGTGCCAGGAACTGGCGATCTATATTGATAAATACGACATCCATGAGGAACTGTCCCGTCTGCGCAGCCACATCGCCACGCTGGGCCAGACTTTGGAGAAGAACGAGGACAACGGCAAGAGCTTGAATTTCGTGCTGCAGGAAATGCAGCGCGAAGCGAACACCCTGGGTTCCAAATTCTCCACTGCCAAGACTTTCAAGCACATCCTGGTGCTCAAGGAAGAGGTCGAAAAATGCCGGGAGATAGTCCAAAATGTCGCCTGAACCCCTTCTGAGCTGGCGTTCGTGGCCTTTGGTGGAACGGCCCAGGACCTCGATCCTGCTGATCGCGTTCCTGCTTTTCCTGGCCTATTACCTGTGGCAGATCACAGTTGCGCAGTGGCAACAGCCCTGGTTTTATTACCTGGGGATGTTTCTGGTGCTGGGCAGCCTTCTCCCCTATTTTATCCCCACCACCTACTATCTGTTTGAATACGAGATCGTGATCTACTACCTAATGCTCAAGATCACCCGCAAATATGCCGATTTCGGTTGTTTCTACAGCGACAAACGCGGGATCATGCTCAGCACCTTCAAATTGCCCCGCCGTTTGGACACCTTTCGCGGGCAATCCTTGCGCTTTTCCAAAACGCAGGCGGAGAAAGAGCAGTTGGTAGAGATACTCAGCCGCAAGGTCGGAAAACAATATTGAGGCCCCATTGAAAAACAAACAGCTGAGCGAGCGCGTTCTGGCGCATTTTGCCGGTGATGTACACGCCGCTTATTCCTATAACGAGCTGGTGTACCAGCTGGGCTTGGTCAAGAAAGAAAAATCCCTGTTGTCCGAGACCTTGCAAGAATTGCTGTCCAGTGGCCAGCTGATCAAGAAGAGCCGCAAGTTCGCCTTGTCCGCCACCCCCAAGAGCGAAACCCAACCACAGCCTGCGCCAGTATCCAGTTCCCGCCTGATAGAAGGTATCTTCGATGCCACGCCGCTGGCGAAAAACCAGTCCTACGCCTTTGTGCGCACGGAGAACGGCGATTTCTACATCAACGCCGAGGATACCCTCAACGCCTACCATGGCGATGCCGTGGCCATCGAACCCCACTTCCGCAAAGGAAAATCCGACTTCGCTTATGTGCGCAAGATCGTCAAACGGGCGAACTCCACTGTGGCTGGGGATATCCGCTCCAGCGGTAAACACAGCTATTTCATCAGCAGCAACCTCAAGATCCACAACTGGTTCGAGGTCAGCGACCAGGGCACAGCCAAGGAAGGCGACAAAGTGGTGTTGGAAGTCACCAACTGGGGCAATCCCGTGTTGGGCAAGATGCCGGTGGGTAAAGTGACCGAGGTTTTGGGACCTTCCGGAGATCCGCAGGTGGAACTAATGGCCGTGATCCGCCAGTACCAGCTGCCGCTGGAGTTTCCCCCTGAAGTCCAGGCCGAAGCGCAGGCCCTGCCGAAAGCCATTACCGCCAAGGAGATAGCGCGGCGGTTTGATCTGCGCGGTCTCTTTACCTTCACCATCGATCCCGCTTCCGCCAAGGATTTTGACGACGCCATCTCACTGGAAACCACCGAAAAAGGCTGGCGCTTGTATGTGCACATCGCGGACGTGGCGCATTACGTCAGTCCCACCAGCGCCATCTTTCAGGAAGCCGCCAAACGCGGCAACAGCTTTTATTTTCCCAAGAAAGTCATTCCCATGCTGCCGGAACTGCTATCCAACCAAGTCTGCAGCCTGCGTCCGGAAGAAGACAAACTCACCCTGACCGTGATCACCGAATACGACGCGAAAGCCAAAACTCTGCAGCAGAAACTGGTGGAAAGCGTCATCCGCAGCAATTTCCGGCTGGCTTACGAAGAAGTGGACGCGCTGTTCGAGGGCCAGGAAACCAGTTTCAGCCCCGAACTGATAACTGCCTTGAACGAAGCCAGGAAACTCTCCGCGCTGCTTTCTAAAAAAAGAATGGCGGCTGGATACATCTGGTTCGACCTGCCCGAATTGGAATATGAATACGACGATGCCGGCCTCATCCGCCGCTTCACTTTGGCGGAGGAAACCGAATCGCATAAATTGATCGAGAACTTCATGCTGGTCGCCAATGAGTTCATCGCCAGAAAACTGACAGCGCTCTCCCCCACCACGATCTATCGCATCCATGAGGATCCAGACCTGGACAAAATCGCCAGAGCAACCGACCTGCTTTCCCATTACGGCATCAGCTACTATGAGCGCGAAAACTTGAACGCCTCCCTGCAGTATCTTTTAAGCACACTGCCCAGTTTGGAGTACCATCAGGTGTTCGACCGCATCATCCTGCGCAGCCTCAAGAAAGCGAAGTATTCGATCCAGCATATCCGCCATTTCGGACTGGCCATGGAAGATTACACCCACTTCACCAGTCCGATCCGCCGCCTGTGCGACCTGGTCATCCACCACCTCTGCAAGATCCACATCCTGAAAAGCAGCAAGGCGCAGTTGGGCAAGGGCCAGATCCAGCACTACGCGACTGTAGCTTCGGAACAGGAACTGCAGGCGGATCAGGCGGAACGCGATATCGAGCGGGTATACAGCATGGCTTTCATGAAAACCCATATCGGCGAAAAATTCACCGGAATGGTGGTCTCCGCCAAATCCAGCGGTTTGATCGTGCGGTTAAAGGAAATCCCGGTGAACGCCATGTTGAAAACCGAGCAGTTCCCTTCCCGGGGCTGGACTTATCGGGACCGGGAAATGCGGTTTGTAAACCCTAGGAACAGTGACTATTTCCAATTGCTTGATAAAGTATTGGTTCAAATCATGGATGTTAGCGATGATATTTATCTTGAACTTCAGCAAGTTCCAATCGCCCATGAACACCAATACCAGATTACCAGAAACAAATCCGGAAGCGGGCAGCGCGACGCGCAGAAGAAATCCTACTCAAAATCGCCGAAAAAGGCAGTTGACTATAAGCCGGGGCGAAAAAAAGGTGGCTCCAAAGCAAATCAGCGCAGAGGAAAAAGATGAAGAAACCGATTGGAATATTCGATTCGGGAGTGGGCGGACTCACCGTTTACAAGGCGATCCGCGCAGCATTTCCGGAAGAAGACCTGATCTATTTCGGCGATACAGCCCGCGTTCCCTATGGCCCCAAATCTCCGAACACGATCATCGAATACTCCATCCAGAACTCCCGCTTCCTCCTGCAGCAAGGTATAAAAATCCTCGTTGTCGCCTGCAACACCTCATCCTCTGTAGCTATCCCCCATTTGCAGCAACTCACCGATATCCCCATCATCGGCGTGATCCTGCCCGGCGCTGAAATGGCTGCCCAGCAAACCGTGAACCAGCGGATCGGCGTGATCGGCACCGAGGGCACCATCAGAAGCGAGGCCTATACGAGCGCGATCAAGCAGATCTTGCCCTCCGCCCAGGTATTTTCGCGCGCCTGCCCCCTCTTCGTCCCTCTGGTTGAAGAAGGCTGGCTGTCAGGATCCACCGCCAGGGATATAGTTTGCGAATACCTGCGTTTTTATCAGGACCTCGATATCGATACTCTGGTATTGGGCTGCACCCATTATCCGCTCCTGAAAGAAATGATCCAATCCGTTATGGGCGAATCGGTTATCCTGGTGGACAGCGCGGAAGCGATCACCAGTTATCTGCGCGGCCTGCTGCCCCCTGAATACGACGGCGCCAGGGGTTCGGACCGGTTTTACGTCAGCGACAACGAAGAGAAGTTCGCAGCACTGGCGCGACGGATCCTGGGGCAGGAATTGACCTCACTACAACGGGTCCGGCTCTTCGAGAGCTGGTTTGCACAGTAAAAATATCATCAAGGATAGATATCATGACTCCACTCATTTTAACCGCTGCCATCACTGGGGCGGAAACCACCAGGAAGGACCAGCCCCATCTTCCCATCACGCCAGCTGAGCAAGCTGCGGATGCCCTCGCCTGCTACGAAGCTGGAGCCCGGGTCATCCATTTGCACGTCCGGGACGATGCCGGCCAACCCACCCAGAGTTTGGAACGCTTTGCCGCGGCCCTGGAGGCAATCAAGGCGGCGGCCCCCGAAGTGATAATCCAGATCAGCACTGGAGGCGCTGTGGGCGAAGCGTTTGAGAAGCGCCTGGCCCCTCTGGGCCTGCATCCGGACATGGGCACGCTCAATGCCGGCACCCTCAATTTCGGGGACGAAGTCTTTATCAACCGGCCTGCCGATATCGTCAGGCTGGCAGAAGCTTTTCTGCAGTATGAAGTGGTCCCGGAAGTAGAGGTTTACGAATCCGGCATGATCGATTATGTGGCCAAACTGGTAAACAAGGGTATCATCACCCACACACCCCTGCACGTCCAGTTCGTACTCGGCGTTCCGGGAGGTATGAATGGTT
>DAHVPC010000135.1 GCA_027318475.1 Candidatus Cloacimonadota bacterium
ATCCACCGATGCCAGGGCTGGACGGGGTTCGACGATGCTGTGCCCCAAATCCTGCAGCAGATTGTAAAGCGAGCCGTCTGATCCGGTCTGGGGATAGGAACAACCGCCTACTGCCACTACAAGCCGTTCACACGTGTATTCCCGACCGTTTTCGTCTTCAACGCTGAACCGCCCACCCCGCTTGATCCCTACGATCCTGGCGCCACAAATGATGCGCGCCCCAGCCTGTAAAGCAAGTTTCCGCAAGGCGGACCGTACATCTCCAGCCCGCATCGAAGCGGGAAAAACCTTGCCGTCCGACCTGCAGAGCGATGGACAGCCCGCCTGTTCCAGCCTGCGGATCAGAGCCTGGTTGTCCAATCCATAATAAGCCGGCTTGAGGAAATGCGCGTATTTGCCGCAGCGCGCCAACCATTCTTCGGAAGCCAAACTATTGGTGAAATTGCATTGGCCGTTGCCGGAAAGCAGCAATTTCCGCCCTACATCAACGTTACGCTCCAGGACCAACGCCTGGGAACCTGCTGCAAGCGCAGCCGCCAAGCCAGCCGGACCTCCTCCCAGAATGAGCAAGCGGGCGGAACGGGCGTCGCTGCTCACTTCTTCAGGCTGGCCTTGGTAAAAGTGCCGGGCGGGATGCTGATGTCGAAAGCGATGCTTTCCACGAAATATTCGGTGCCCCTGCCGTCTTTCAATTCGTCCTTGAACAGGATGTAGCGCGGATACCAGCGGGTTCCAATCCTGGCCACATCGGAATATTGGACCGATTTGAGCAGCTTGCCGCTCTTGGCATAGAGCAATTCGTAGAGGATCACGCTGCGCGTTTTATCCACGTAGAGTTTGCACTTGTAATAGGCCTTACCGGGCTTCTTGGCAGTGAGGTTCAGGATCCAGCAAGCGCGCCCGTCGTAGACTGTTTCGCCTTCCACCGTGGAAGAGTAGTCCTCCGCAAGTGATGTCTCCTCCATGAAGTCCTCGTAAGAAAGGTCGCTGCCCATCACCGACTGCTTGAGCATGTTGCCGGAGATCTGGATGGTGCGGTCGGTGCCGGGGCTATAGATCCAGAGATTGGAACCGACCTTGAGCATTTTGGTGCCTTTTTCGCGGGGCGGGGCCGTATATTCGGTGAAGAATTTCTGGGAGCCCTGGGACCAGTTGATCGATCCCACAGTGCGGCTGCTGCGTTTACCGTGGATCACCATGCGGGTGGAACTCTTGGCGCTGCTGGAAGTGAGGTTGGCGTCCACAGCGCGCAGGATCGCAGAGGCATCGGGCAATGCTGCTCCGAGACCCAAACAGAGGGCCAGTAAAACGATTGCGGCTAGTTTGTTCATGCTTCCAATTCCTTGAAAAGTTGGGATGTTTGGCGTTTGAAGACCGCGATGCCGGAAAGCATGGCGCCCAAAACCGTGGACAGCACCCCAGGAATGAATCCTGCCAAGGTCGTGCGCAGACTGACGTAAGTGTAGACGACGTCCTCGGTCATCAGTGTGGAATTGCGGTTAAACACGCTCACATCCAAGCCCTTGATGTTGAAGTACCAGCTGATCAGCACCCCCAGGATGATGCCGATGCAGGAACCGGCGACGCCCACGACCATTGCCTCCAAAACCAGCGTCCAAAAGATGTGCCGTTTCGATTCTCCGACTGCCAGGCGCACCCCGAACTCGCCGTAGCGCCGGATTCCGTTCATCAGCCCGGAGTTCCAGAGCACAATGCCCATGATGCAGATGAATACCAGACTGAAGATTCCCAGCAGGTAGCGCATCATGCCCATCAGGTAGCCCATGTTGTTTTGATCGCTCATGGCCAGCATCAGGGGCGAAAACTCTTCCTCGGGATCGCTGAACTGCCGGTTGAAGCCGTCGCGGACCCGTTTCACCGCGGTAGGATCGTATTTCCCAGTTTTGAAGAAAGCCAGGATTTCGCCAGCGCCGCCTTCCATGTCCAGCATGGAGCGTATATCTGCAAGATCGGCAATGACCGCGCCGCGGTCCAAAGCTTCCACTCCAAACTTGATCGTGCCGACCACCGTGAAACGCATGAAGGCCAGCGAGCCGTAAACATCGGAGCCGATCAGGGTGACAGGATCGCCCAGATTGAGGCGCAAACGCCGGAACGCCTTGTCGCTGAGCAGGATTTCGGACGCCTGGGCTGGAAATTTTCCTACTGCCAGAGCTTTGTCCAGGCCCATCAGTTGCCGCTCTTTCGCGCTGGAAAGCAGATCCACGCCATAGCCGATCACATCGCCTTGTTCACGGGTCTGGCCTTGCGAGTCGGGAACGTCCAGCAGCGCTCCGAAATGGATCCGCTCCACCCAATCGAGCTGCGGATAGGCTTGCTTCCAGCGCTGCAGGTCGGATTGGATGTCCAGCAGCCCCAAATCGTAGGGTTTCTGGCTTATCAGCTCGGAATAGGCGCGGGTGACCACCTTCAGATGCCCTGTCTCAAAGCCTGAATTCTGCCTGATGAAACTATCCATATAGCCATTGATCAAGGCCAGCATAAAGACCATGATCAAAACGCCAGAACTCACTATCAGCAAGGGAAAGAAGTAGCGGTGGCGGTCGCGGAACACGCCCTTGATCAAGAACTTCAGCATGCTATTTCCCCTTCAGTGCTGCGGTCGGGCTCATGCGCGCGATCTTGCGGGCCGGCAGCCAGCTCACCAAAACGGTCAGCAGGAACAAAATGATCAGAGTTGAAACGATCAGCGGTGCCGGATAACTGAATTTGATCGGTTCATTGAAGCCCGCGACGCCGAAACCCTCAGTTCCGGCAGGCAGGGAAAAACCTTTGGCGCCGAAATAGTAGAACAGGGGGAAGCCCAGAATGGCGGTCAGCATAGACGCGCCGGCCATATACAGAGCCCCTTCCATGGTGAACAGGCGGATGATCTGCCGCTTGGTCATACCCAAGGCAGTCAGCATGCCGATCTCCTTGCGCCGCTTGAAGATCGCCAGCGCTTGGGTGTCAAAGACTGCCAGCATGGCCAGTAGGATCAGCATCAGGAAGAGCAAGGACTGGCCGCTCGCTTTGGTCTTCACCATCTGGTCCAGGTCGGCGAAGAACTCTTTGGCGGGGATCTCCTTGAAATCGGATGAGGAAACCGCGCTCAGCGAAGCGTTACGCAGTGCCAGCGTGGTGGCCGTTCCGGGTATTTGCTTCAGTTCCTGCAAAGCCGCCAGGTCGATCCACACCGTTCCAATATCCAGGGAAGGCACCGGACAGTCCATGACCCTGGCGATCTGCAGGTCGATGGCATTGAAAGCCCCGGCGCTGTCCTTGACCCGGAGCGTGAAGATGTCCCCTGCTTCCAGTTTGGCGCTTTTTGCCATGGCGGTGCCGATGATGGCGGGGATTGGATCTCCGGCTGTGGATTGCAAATCCGCCGAAGGCAACTTCAGAAGGTCCTGGCTGTGGGGAATCCCCTTCACCATGGCGTTCATCATTCTGCCGCTGGGATAGATCACGCTGGGAGAGATCAGCACGGGCACGATGCCGCCATCAGCGATGTATGCTTGCGCCGCCAGAGGAATGGGCGCGTAGGCTCGTTCCCAGGAAAAAACGTCGTAGGGATCGTAGGACTTGGCGCGCAGGATTCCGCCCGCGAATTCCCATTCCTGCTGCTGCGTTTTGGCCAGCCTGAGCCAGCTGAACCACATCGCTTCCATCCAGATCAAACCGGTCAGCACCAGCGCGATGATGAACACGTTGATCAGGCTGCGCCAGCCGTTGCCGATGATGTTCCTAAGTGCCAGTTTGAGTAGCATCGCCTTTAACCTCGCCATCGATCAGTTTGATCACCCGGCGCATGTAATTGATCACCTTCTGGTCGTGCGTGGCGAAGATGAAGGAAGTTCCCAGCCTGGAGTTGATGTTCCGCATCGTATCCAGGATATGCAGGGAGTTTTCCGTGTCCAGATTGGCAGTGGGTTCGTCCGCCAGCACCAGCGTGGGTTTTTTGACCATGGCCCGGGCGATCGCCACCCTTTGGCACTGGCCTCCGGAAAGTTGGGACGGCCGGCTCTTGATCTTATCGGTGAGGCCTACCCATTCCAGGGCGTCCAAAACCGCCTTGTTCCTACGTTCCGCGTCCATTTTCAACAGCAGCAGGGGAAACTCCACATTCTCATACACATTATAGACCGGGAGCAGGTTGTAGGTCTGGAAAATGAAGCCCAGATGCCGGCTGCGCAGTTCGCTGGAACCTTTCTGGCTGAGCTGGCTGACCTTCTGGCCCA
>DAHVPC010000136.1 GCA_027318475.1 Candidatus Cloacimonadota bacterium
CGGCATTAAGGATGGCGATGCCGCCTATTAACATCATGAGCAGGATCAATGCTATTCTTCGCATCGAGTAACCTCCCTTCTCTAATTAAGCATTAATATCGATTAAATCTTTATATCAAGGATCAAGGGTTTAGGGACTCTCAATATTTCTTCGTAGGATGCGAATATCTGGCTCTCCGAAAACCGTCAAGTATTTTTTCACAATCCCCAGCTTATATTTTTTACGCTGTGGGAAATACAACTTTCAGCTCCCAGATTTGGAGAGATCGACTCCCCGAAGGTCAGCTGACTGGCTCCCGCAACCACTGCGCCGTCATTGCGCGCTCATTGCGCGCTTTGCCCGTAATGAGCGCGCAATTACGGCGTAATGATACCGGGTGCGGAGTGAATTCCGGCGGGGGTAAAAATCGTATGGGATGGCTGCAGGAAGCTGGGCTTGGCTCTAATCGCGGAAACTGACTTTGGGCTCGTCCAGCCCTGCGATCGCGATTTCACCGATAAGCCGTGCGGAATTGGCGTCTAGAAACTCCGGGGCTGTATCCGGTGCGAGGACGGCGATCATGCCGATGCCCAGGTTGAAGGCCTCCAGCATGGTGTCGTCGCTGAGGTTCCCGGCTTCGCGCAGCCAGGCAAACAGCGGGGGCAGGCTGTGCAGGGGACTGATTACGCGTGCGGCAAGTCCGGAGGGTATGATGCGTTTCAGGTTGCCCGGAATTCCGCCGCCAGTGATGTGGGCCAGGCCATGCAGCCCGGAATTGATCAACCAGGGTTTGAGTGTAGGCAGATAGCTGAGGTGCACAGCCAGCAGGCTCTCTGCCAGGGTTGTACCCAAATCTGGCACGTATGAATCCGGAGCCAGGTTAAGAATCTCAAACACGATTTGCCGGGCCAGGGAATAGCCGTTTGTATGCAATCCAGAACTAGGCAGGCCGACGAGCAGATCGCCCGCCTGGATCCTTTCTGCTGGCAGGATGTTGTGCCTGTCCACCACGCCGACGATGGTGCCGGCAAGGTCGAAATCGGCGTCCTGGTAAAATCCCGGCATTTCCGCCATTTCGCCGCCGATCAAGGCGCAGGAGTTGGCCTGGCAGGCAGTTGCCATGCCCTCCACCAAGGTGGCCACATGTTCGGGCTGCAACTTGCCCAAGCCGATGTAATCCAGAAAAAACAGGGGTTCGGCGCCCTGGACCAGGATGTCGTTGACGCAATGATTTACCAGGTCCTGGCCCACAGTGTCGTACTTGCCGGCCATGATCGCCACGCGCAGCTTGGTGCCCACACCATCGGTGCTGGCAACCAACACCGGATCGAGCATGTCGGGCTGGTGAAAGCGGAACAAGCCGCCAAAACTGCCCAGATCGCTCAGGACATTGGCATTGTAACTGCGTCGGACGGTGTCTCGGATCGATTCCACCGCTTGTTCTCCAGCGCGGACGTCCACACCGGACCTACGGTAATCGAGGGTTTCCGGAGGCATTGGAGATCAGGCCCAGTTGCGCAATTGGTGCACTTTCTTCTGCAACTCGTGCGGATCGAGGTTGACGATGCCTTGCACGCTGAACGAACCGACGTTCAGGGCCGCGAGGACCGAGCCGAAACGGACGGCGTTGCGCAGCGCGTCCTTGTTCAACTCTTCCCGGGTGGCCAAATAGCTCATGAAAGCGCCGGCAAAGCAGTCTCCAGCTCCAGTGGGGTCTTTCACTTGTTCCACAGGATAGGCCGGAGCGTAAAAGAGGTCGTTCTTCAGGATTGTGACGCTGCCATATTCCCCGCGCTTGACCACCACGGCGGTCACGCCCAGCTCTATGATGCTGCGCGCTGCGGCGTAGATGCTTTCCAGGCCTGTGTATTGGCGGATCTCCTGCTCGTTGATGAAGAGGATGTCCACGCGGCGGATGACCTCTGTAAGTTCTTCCGGGCAAAGTTTGATCCAGTAATTCATGGTGTCGCAGGCCACCCATTTGTACGACTCGATCTGATCCAACACTTGCAGTTGCAAACGCGGATGGATGTTGGCCAAAAGAAGGCTGCGGCAGCATTTGCAGGATGGCGGTAACTGGGGGGAAAAATCGGCGAACACGTTGAGCTCCGTACTCAGGGTATCGGCCTGGTTCCAGTTCCGATACTTTCCGCTCCAGCGGAAGGTCTGGCCCGGCTTGGTTTCCAGGCCGTCGAGATTGACGTTGTGGGTTTTGAGCAGTTCGATCCCGGCTTCAGGATAGTCCTCGCCGATCACGCCCACAATGTAGGTGGGGCCGAAATAGGATGCGCAAATGGCGGCGTAATTGGCCGAACCGCCCAAGGCGTCAACCACCTTGCCCTGAGGCGTCTCGATCGTATCCAGGCCGATCGAACCGACGATCACCAAACTCATGGCGTTACCGCTGCGGGCAGTGAATCGCCGTAGACGGCCGTTGAATCGATGAATTCAGTCGGCGCTTGCGGAACGGAATTGGCAACCCGGTTCAGCCTGTTCATCAGGATCAGCAGAGCCGCCAGGGCCAACACCATAATCAGCAGTTTCTTCCAGTTGTAAGCCCGTTTTCTGCGGTCCCGCCAGCGTTCGCGGTATTTCTCGTCCAGGTCGTTCATCGATATCCCTCAGCCCCGCAATTCCCGCAGGAAGTCCGCGAACCGGCTCAAGCCTTTCTCCAGGTTGGCCATGCTGTTGGCGTAGGAGAAGCGGACGTTGGTTTCAATTCCGAAGGAACCGCCGGCAACCAGGGCCACGTGGTGCTTTTCCAAAAGCACTGTGCAGAATTTATCGGCGTCGTCGATCCCCTGCTTGTTGTTGGCAAGGTACCAACTGATGTTGGGCATGATGTAGAAAGCGCCCTGGGGCTTGAAACAGCTGATGTGGGGCAGTTTGCAGAGTTCGGTATAAAGGAAGTCGCGCCGGGCTTCGAACTGGGCCCGCATCTTCTCGATGGAGTCGTCCTCTTCGGCCAGGGCGGTCACGCAGGCTTTCTGGGTGATGGAGTTCACGCAAGAGGTGGCGTGTTCCTGAACCCTGCCCGCCGCTGCGATGATATGCGCTGGACCCGCAGCGTAGCCAAGGCGCCAGCCCGTCATGGCATAGGCTTTGGAGACGCCGTTGACAACCACGGTGCGTTCCTGCATTTCCTTGCTGAGGGAAGCGATGGAGACATGCTTGACACCGTCGTAGACCAGGCGTTCGTAGATTTCGTCCGAGATCACCAACAGCTTGTGCTGGATGCAGAGTTCAGCGAGGGCTTCCAACTCTGGCCTCGTATAGACGGCGCCGGTGGGGTTGTTGGGCGAATTGAGGATCAGAACCTTGGCGCAGGGGCTTGCGGAAATGGCTTTTGCCAGCGCCTCAGGCGTCAGCTTGTAAGAATCGGACTCATGGGTGGGGACGTACACCGGCTCCGCATTTGCCAGCATTGCCTGGTAGGGATAGCTGACCCAATAGGGCGAAGGCATCAGAACCTGGTCCTGATGGTCGCAAACGGCAATCAACACGTTCAGGATTGAGGCTTTGGCGCCTGGCGAGACCAACACCTGTTTGGGCTCGTAGTCCAGACCGTTGTCCCGTTTCAATTTGGCGCAAACCGCCTGGCGGAGTTCGATGATGCCGGCGTTGGCTGTGTAGCGGGTGAAATTGGCGTCAATTGCGGAGTGAGCTGCAGTTTTGATATAGTCCGGAGTGTTGAAATCGGGTTCGCCGACTCCGAAGTTCACCACATCGATCCCGGAGTCCTTCATCTCTTTGGCCTTCGCCGAAAGAGTCAGCGTGGGCGAGGGTTTGACCAGTTTGATCCGGTTGGAGAGTTCGATTGCCAACTTATACCCCCTGATTCTGACTTTGGTCGGCCATCAGCAGCACCAGAATGCAAGTGTGGACGATGTCGTCCCGGGAAGAACCCCGCGAAAGGTCGCACACTGGAGCAGCCAGGCCCTGGATTATGGGTCCGATCGCTTCAGCTTTGGCGAAGCGCTGGGTGAGTTTGTAGCCGATATTGCCGGATTGCAGATCGGGGAAGATCAGGGTATTGGCATGCCCTGCCACTTTGCTGTGCGGGGCTTTCATCTTGG
>DAHVPC010000137.1 GCA_027318475.1 Candidatus Cloacimonadota bacterium
TCTGGCGGCCGTCCAATTGCCGGAAACAGGTCCGGCGGGAATCATCGTTTCGGCGAACAAGCCGCAACCCATTAGAAAGACCAGAAATGCCATAAGCAGTGCTCTCATTATCCACCTCGCAGTCAAGAAGTTTGAAAGTTAGCCTGCCTGCGTGTTCGGTAATCTGTCAAGGGAAATGTGCGCTGAGGGATAGGTAAGCGGAGAAAAGTGGAAAAGCTGAGAGGCGGAGTTAAGAGTTGAGGGTTGAAAGTTGCGGGTTGGGATGCCGGAATACTGCGTTCACACGGATTTTCCCACCCGGAGGCACAGAGGAAAAGATGTTTCAAAACAGAGGGACAGAGATGAAAGGTGCCTTGTGCCGGCGCCGTTCGGTGCGTGGATCGTAGTCCTTTGCAACTCCTTTAGTGCGGTGGATCGGCGTCCGCCGGTACATTCCCGTGATCATTGCGGCATCATTGCGCGCTCATTACGGGCAAAGCGCGCAATGAGCGCGTAATAACCCCGTATTGATAGGGGGAACCATGAGACTTCCAAACCCAATGTTTAGAGTTTAAATCGTGCCCACCTAAACCAAACGCTTCAGGTGCTACACCCTTTCACCCGTTCACCCGTTCACCTGCTCACCAGTTAACCCGTTAACCCCCTATCCTGCCAGCCCCTTGATCCGCGCCACATAAAAGAACATCAGCGCTTCCAGCTGCGGATCGAAAGTAAGATACCGCGCTGCTTCCGGTAGTTCGGCGGCGATCCTGGAGGCCTCTTCCAGAGCGGCTGTATAGGCCTCCGGGCATTCCGGCTCGGGCTGCTGGGCTGCTTCGAGTTTGCCGATGCTGGCCCCTAGATCCAGGTTCAGGGGCTTGTCCATGGGGTAATCGGGCTGGACCCACATGCCGGTGATGATATCGAACTCATAACAGGGCAGGAACTTGTGCCCGTGTTCCAGCACGAACTTGACTCCGGCGATCAGATAGTCCACCTCGTCCTCGGTCATGGAATAATGCAGGTTCAGGCGCACCCAACCCATTTTGATGCCGGAATAGCGGGCGTTGCTGATCAGGCAGCGGTAATAGTCCGATTCGGTGGAGCCGATCCGCAGCAGGTGGTGGCCGTAGGGTCCGGCGCAGGAACAGCCGGCGCGGGTTTGGATGCCGAAGAGGTCGTTGAGCAGGCGGGTGACGAATTTGGGGTGCAGCAAGCGGTCGCGGTGCCTGACGTTGAAGGGCACGATGGGGACCTTGCCTTGCGCTTCCAGAGGCCCGTAAAAGACAATGCGCTGGTCATCCCGGAAGGCTGCGATGAAGCGGTTGTAGAAGTGCTCTTCCAGCGCGGCGATATTGGCCAGCCCGACCTGCTCCTTGAGCTGGAACACGAGGGCTGTGCGCAGGGCCTGGATAATGCCCGGAGTGCCTGGTTTTTCGCGCGTTTCGATGTCGCGCACGTATTCTTCCCGGGTGGAGGAAACGAAGTCCACGGTTCCGCCGGCAGAAACGGTGGGAGGCAGGTGCGAGGGATAGATGTCGCTGTTGAAAACCAGGATTCCGGAAGTGCCGGGTCCGCCCAGGAACTTGTGCGGAGAGAGGAAAATGGCGTCGAAACAAGCCTCAGGATCGCGGTTCATGTCGATGGCGACGTAGGGGGCGCAAGCGGCGAAATCGAAGCAGGCGAGGGCGCCGTGGCGGTGCAGGATGCGGGCGACCTCATAGACCGGCGTAAGCAGGCCGGTGACGTTCGAAGCGGCGGAAAAGGAGCCGATCTTGAGGCGCCCTGCATAGCGCGAATCGGAGGCCAGTTCCTCCAGTTTGCCCAGATCGAGGGTTTCCGCTGCATTGAGCGGCACTTCCACGATCTCGCACAGCGTCTGCCGCCACATGATCTCGTTGGAATGGTGCTCGTAGGGGCCCACGAAGACGATGGGCTTGTGGTCGTGGAGATAGTCGTGCAGGGCCTGGTTGCAGTCGGTGCCGCCGGGATTGCGGATCAGGCAACTTTTAAGGACCTCGCCGATGCGTTCCCGCGTGGCTGGAGGCCAGTACACGCCAAGGATCTGCAGCAGTTTGGCGATGCCTCCGGTGGTGCCGGATTCGGTGAAGATGATCTTGCCCTTGGGTCCGGCGTTCACAGCGCGCTTGATGGCCTTTTCCGCGTCGTGCAGCAATGCGGTCATGGTCCAGCCGGTGAAATCGTCCTCGGTATGGGTGTTTGCGTAGTATTGGAGGATGGAGCGAATGTGGCTTTCCACGGAACGGAGTCCGCGACCGCTGGCCGTGTAATCGGCGTAAACCAGGGGACGTGGACCGTAGGGCGTGGGAATGGGGATGTTGCGGCCGATGATGTCCGCGCGCAGCCAGTCCAGTGACTCGATCAGGGCTTGGGGGTTCGTTTTTTCCATGAAAGCCAGTTTTGGCGGCGGGGGATTTTAGGCAAGGAAATCTTGAGCTGGGTTAACAGGTGAGCGGGTTTACGGGTGATTCGTGAAAGGGTGAAAGGGTGTAACACCGGTACGCCCTATATTCGTTAGCCGAATTCTGATTCGCCCAGCCAAAGCAGCCAGGCTGAACAGACTCAAGCCGTAGTGTTGGATTCCGATCCTGAAACTTTGTCGCAATGGAATGCGACACTACCTGCCAGACTCTAGACTTTTATCTCTTAACTCTTAACTCAGAATCCCCCGCTCACTTCGCCGTTACAGTATAGTTCGCCGTGGCGATTTCGCTCTTGTTCCACATCGGGTTGTAGCCCCGGGCTTTGACGGTCACGGCTCCGGTCTGGGCAATGGTGAATGGTCCCGCGTACAGTGTGGAGGCGGGCGTAGGTTCGCTGCCGTCCAGAGTGTAATAGATCGAAGCGGAGGCAGGGGTGCAGAAAATGCTGATCTCAGTGGCGGTGGTGATGTTTCCGGAAGCGGGCAGGAAGATCGGGGTTCCGACGGTCTGGAAATAGACCACGGCGTAGGTTCCGGAAATAACGTTGCTGGGGTTCATGCCGGTTTTGAACGCCTTGACTTTCAGTACCGTGGAATCGGCTCCGGCGGGAAAGAATTCGGGGATGATCAGTTCGCCGGAATTGTCTCCCGAAGCCACTGTGAAGAGCAGGGAATCCTCTTCGGTGGGGTCGGTGCCATCCACCGTGTAATAAATCTTGGCGCCGATCTCGTTGCAGGTGACGGTCACGGCCTGGCCGGAAAAGTAGGTGTGGTTCACGGGGTCCAGAGGCGAAAGCACGGGATCCGGAATGGTGAGCAATTCCGTGGTATGCTCCTTGCAGGAAAGGGCCAGCGCCAGCAGCGCCAGCAGGAACAAGAATTTGAATATCTTCATTTAACACCTCGAATTCATTTGCTAAGTTCCAGTTTCGGCAGTCGGGGCAAACTTGTCAAGTCTAATCTGCGCCGCAGCCTTGATCGGCACACAGGGGTGGTCAGTCCTGGCGGAGCCGTTTGATCCGCTTTTCCACCTTGCTTTTGAGGGCGGCGTAG
This sequence comes from Candidatus Cloacimonadota bacterium, assembly GCA_027318475.1. Lineage (GTDB taxonomy): Bacteria > Cloacimonadota > Cloacimonadia > Cloacimonadales > Cloacimonadaceae > Syntrophosphaera. The sequence goes on from DAHVPC010000137.1 coordinate 3,476, forward strand.
GGCAAGGGCGGCGCGGTGCGTACCGCTTTGCCGTCGATATAGAGCCCTTCGCCGATGCCCCACTCCGCCAAAACCTCTTTGTCAGTGGCGTCCAGCGTGACCAACTCCACCTTACCCGGAAACTCTGCGGCGAGTTTGGCGGCATTGGCATGGGTCACGTTGGAATAGGTGCACCAGCCGTCGATGAAATCGGTAAGGATGACCTTGTCCTTGCCCGCGGCAGGCTTCTTTTTCGGCTTGGGGAAGGCGGGCATGGGCACATCCGGAGCCCAGGCTTTGAAGACCAGCTGCATGATTCCGCTCGAATGCACCGCTTGGTAGCCCTGCTTGCGGAACCAGGCGGCCTTCATCCACACCGGGATGCGCAACCCCCAGGCGGCGACGCCTTTGGCGCCAAGGTTGGCGTCTTCTTCCGCAGCTGCCAGCAAGGCTTTGCCCATACCTTTGTTCTGGCGGTTGCCGATACCCTGTTTGTGGCCGTGCACCCAGATGCAGTAGATGAAATAGATGTCCCGGCCCGTGATGTGGGTGTGTTCCACGGGCAGGTACT
>DAHVPC010000138.1 GCA_027318475.1 Candidatus Cloacimonadota bacterium
CCTTGTTCATGACGCAGGAAGACTACCTCCAGGTCAATTTCGGAGGCCGCCTGGAAGTGCTGGGTGGTCTTGGCGACGCAATGGCGAGATTAACTGCCTCCTCTGGCTACTACAATCTGAACGTCCTTTCCGGTGCGGTCATCGCCGCGGAGTGGGGAATCTTTGAAGGAATGGGCCCTCAGGGCGTGAATGTGATGGCCGGCGCAAACATCGATCCGGAACATTCTTTCGGCGCCTGTGTCTTCCGCAACGGTATTTCCGGAGGCACTTTGCTGACCCTGGATAATGCCGCTTGCCTCCTTGTATCCAATGCCGTTTTTCCTGCCAACACCTGGGGCGGAGCCAGCAATGTGCGCAAAACTGTTGACGCCGGAACGGTCAATTTCGCCAACGCCAGCGGAACTTTCCAGGGCGAAGCATTCGATAACGACGGATACGGCAGGATTTACTGGAACACAGCCAGCGCCGCGTTTGACCTCCAGATCCTCAGCGCGTTCTGGTGTCCGGCTTCGCCGCCGCCATATTTGGGCGACGCGCTAATCCTGAAGCTAACGGTTTTGAACAACAGCACCAGCAACTGCCCGACAACGCATTATCTGGACCTTTATTACACCCGGAGCGCTTCTCCCGCGCTGCATGATCCCGGCAACCAGTACGCCGCCATTAACTTCCTGCCGGCAGGACTCCCGGTGGAACTCACTTTCGCGGTGGCCAATTACAGCGCGGCTTTGGCCGGCGTCTGGAACTCCTACCTGCAGATCGATTCTGGCGGCGACGTGGTTGAAAGCGCCGAAACCAACAACGTATATGGCCCCTTTAACATCAACTGGCTGCCGCTGCCCGTTCCCGAGCCCCAGATCGCCTCTCTGCCCGGAACGAACGGCGTGGTGCTCAATTGGATCTATCCGATCAGCGTCAGCGGCTTCAACATCTATGCAGACACCAGCCCATACGGCGCTTTCAGCACTTTGGCAGGGACTTCCGCCACCACCTCCTTCACGGATGGCACAGCGGGTCCGCACCGTTTCTACCGCGTCAAGGCTGTCCGCACGCCTCCTGCTTTTTCTGAGCCCCGGAATCCTGTCCGGCGCAACTATTGAAGCAAATAATGGTAAAAGGGATAAAGGGATAAAGGGAAAAAGGGGGAAAGGGCAGGCTTGGTTGATGCCGCTGCTCCTGCGTCGCTCAACTCCAGCGATATCAGGGCTGGATCCCATGCTGCAAGCGGGCCACTGCCGCGCCTCCCGCGGATTTCGAGGGTAGTGCGGGGGAGCTTCGGCAGAGGCGGGCAAGCCAGCCACCAGGCTGTAACCGGAGACTCCGGGGAATGAGATTTGCCCTCTCAACTTTGCCCTTGACAAGCAAGGAAATCCCTCAAATGCTGTAATTGACAGCCTTAGAAGACTGAATACCTAGCACCAGGAGAATGGACATGGACGACCTCAAGGGCATCCGCACCGTGGTCTTGCGCGACCGCGAACCCCGCGAACTGCGCGAGCAAATGCGCCGCTATCTGCAGTCCACTTTCGCCATCGAAGAAAGGCTTTACGATCAATTGGCATCCGATGCGGCGTTTTACCTGCGGGCGGATCCCCTGCGCCATCCCCTCGTCTTCTATCTGGGCCACACCGCCGTCTTTTATGTGAACAAACTCATCATCGGCAAGGTGCTGAATGAGCGCGTCAATCCAGCCTTTGAGTCGATGTTCGCCATCGGCGTGGATGAAATGAGTTGGGACGACCTCAACGAGGCGCATTACGACTGGCCAGCCATTCCCGAGATCCGCGCTTACCGTGATCTTGTGCGTGCCAGGGTCGAACGCTTGATCTCTGAACTACCGCTGGACGAACAGGGAATCACCTGGAACAGCGCGTGGTGGGGAATCGTGATGGGCATCGAGCACCAGCGCATCCATCTGGAAACCTCATCGGTGCTGATCCGCCAATTGCCGTTGGACCAAGTGCGGCAGTTGGATTTCTGGGCTGTGTGCGCGGAACGCGGTACTGCTCCGGATAACGCCTTGCTGCCTGTTCCAGGCGGAAAAGTAATGCTGGGCCGGGACGATAGCGATCCGCTTTATGGCTGGGACAACGAATATGGCCGCGCGGAATATGCCGTGGAGCCTTTTCTGGCCGCACGGTATCTGACCTCCAACGCGGAGTTTCTGGAGTTCGTGCAGGCCGGCGGTTATCAGCTCCAGGAATACTGGACTGATGAGGGCTGGGCCTGGAAGAACTTCCAAAATGCTGAACTGCCGCGGTTTTGGCGCGCTGAACCCGGCGGCTCCTACTGTTTGCGACTGATGGCCGGCGAGATCGAACTGCCGCTCAATTGGCCCGTGGAGGTAAATTACCTGGAGGGAAAGGCTTTTTGCAACTGGAAAGCGGCGCAAACCGGCCGGCCCATCCGCCTACCCAGCGAAGAGGAATGGATGCTGCTGCGCGATAGCCGCGTGCAAGCCGACCAACCCTGGTGGGACAAGGCTCCCGGCAACATCAACCTGGAGCACTGCTGTTCTCCCTGTCCGGTTGACCGCTTCGAGTTCGAGGGCTTCTGCGACGTCATCGGCAACGTCTGGCAATGGACCGAAACGCCCATCCACGCCTTCCCCGGCTTCAAGATCCATCCCATATACGACGACTTTTCCGTGCCCACTTTCGACGGCCGGCACAACCTGATCAAGGGCGGATCCTGGATTTCCACAGGCAACGAAGCCCTGCGCAACTCGCGCTACGCCTTCCGCCGCCATTTCTACCAGCACGCCGGATTCCGCTACGTGGAGAGCGCCGCGCCGGTGGTATTCCACGACGAGCCCTACGAAACCGATCCGGCGATCCTGCCCTATTGCGATGCCAACTGGGGCGAAGATCCCGTCTGCGAAAAGAACTTTTCTACCAGGCTGGTGGAGGCGCTAAAGCCTCTTCTGGAGGCTTCCGCGCCGCGCCAAACCTTGCATCTGGGCTGCAAGACCGGACGGACGACCTTTGAACTGGCGCGCTTCCTGCCAGCTGTCACGGGGCTGGATTTCACCACCCGCCTGGTCAGGCTCGCCACGCAGATGAAGGAAAAAGGCTTTATCCGCTATGTGCGCCACGATGAGGGCGAGATCCAGTCCTATGTGGAGAAAAGCCTGGCGGAGTTTGGTTTGCGGGAAACCGCGCAGCGCGTGGAATTCTGGCAGGCGGACGTTTCCAACCTGCCGGCCAAGTTCGGCGGATACGGCTTCATCCTGGCGGAAAATGCCATCGGCGGTGCGATCAATCCCCGCAACTGGCTGCAGATGATCCATACCCGTCTGATTGCAGATGGCATCCTCGCTATCGCCGACGCTTATGCCTACGATCCCGAAGTGACCCTTCCAGCCAACCGCATCGGCGGTTTTCGCAAGGATGGCGAGCCCTGCACCAGCTTCATGGGGCTGTCCGAGCTCCTGGCGCCGCATTTCGATCTGATCGGCGAACCGCAGGTACTAACTCAGACTCTGCGGCGCGGTGAACGCCAATATCTGCTGCAGCGCGTCCAACTGAGCGTCTGGAAGAAACGGGGCTGAGTGCGCCTGATACCGCTGCTCCTGCTGCTCTGCCTGACCTTGGGCGCCGAAACCGTCCAAATTGGCAGCGGTGCGCTGGTGAACCAGAGTCTGCCGATCGAAGCGGCGCGGGTTTACAGCTATTCCCAGCAGCTGTATCTGGCCTCTGAGATCAACTTCACCGGCAGCATCAACTCCCTCGCCTTTCAATACAGCGTAGCCGGCAACATCTTCCTGGCTAATAACTCCGCCTGGAAGATCTGGCTGGGGCTCGCTGACCAGGACCATCTGGCAAACTGGTTTCCTGTGGACAGCCTGGCGTTGGTGTTTAACGGGGTTTTGCTGGCGCAGGATTTCTCCGGAACCTTGCCAGGCCAAGGTTGGCTGACCGTCACTCTGGACGAGCCCTTTTTTTACCCGGGCAACCGGAACCTGCTGGTGGCCGTGGATGAGAACACTCCCGGCTCCAGCTCGACAGATCGG
>DAHVPC010000139.1 GCA_027318475.1 Candidatus Cloacimonadota bacterium
GACCATTCCAGCAGTTTTCCGATGCTGATGCAAGTGGCGCCCAACGCGCAGATCTATACCAACGCCAACGGCATCAAAGGCCTGAAGCTGCACTACAAACAGGAGTGGAATTTTAAAGAGATCAAAAGCGGGGACAGCATCAACATCGGCAAGCGCGACCTGGCTTTCCTCACCACTCCGATGGTGCACTGGCCGGATAACCAGTTCACCTATTGCCCCTCTGAAAAGATCCTGTTTTCCAACGACGGTTTTGGCCAGCACATCGCTTCCAGCGAACGCCTGGCCAGCGAATTGCCGCTCAATCTGGTGCTTGAGGAAGCCAAGAAATACTACGCCAACATCGTTTTGCCCTATTCCCCACAGGTGCGGAAAGTGCTGGAAGCGGCGGCTCCACTTGAAATCGAGATGATCGCACCCAGCCATGGCTTGATCTGGACAGAGGAAAACATACCCCGGATCATGGAGGCCTACAAGGCGTGGTCACACAACGCTGCAGACCCCAAGCAAGCCCTCGTGATCTACGACACGATGTGGAAATCCACCCAGAAGATGGCCTTCGCGATAGCGCAGGGCTTTGAGAACAAGGGAATCCGGGCGAAGATGCTGAACCTGCAGACCAACCACATCTCGGATATCATGACCGATGTGATGGACGCCAAATACATCGCGGTAGGTTCGCCCACGCTGAATAGCTCGATCCTGCCCACTGTGGCGGCGTTCCTCTATTATCTGAAGGGGCTTTCACCAAAAAACAGAATCGGCCTTGCTTTCGGATCTTATGGTTGGGGCGGGCAGAGCGTACCGATCCTGCAAAAACTGCTGGGCGACCCTTCCGAATGCGGCTTTGAGATGCTGGAACCGATCAAGACCCAATACATTCCGGACGCGGAAACGCTGGCTGGCATCACGCAAAACATTGAACGACAACTACAATAGTAAATCAAGGAGAAACCTGATATGATCAGTAAAACACTGGAAAAAGCGATCAACCTGCAGATCAACAAAGAGCTCTATTCCGAGTACCTCTACGTGGCGATGCAAGCCTGGTTCGCCAATCAGAACCTGGACGGCTTCGCCAACTGGATGATGGTGCAGGGCAAGGAAGAACACGACCACGCCATGAAGTTCTTCAACTACGTCATCGAACGCGGCGGCAGCGTGGAACTGCTGGCCATCGAGAAACCGCCGAAAACCTTCACCAAGCCGCTGAAAGCCTTCCAGATGGCGCTGGAACACGAGCAGTTCATCACCAAGAGCATCAACCAACTGATGGATCTGGCGATCAAGGAAAGCGACCACGCCGCCAAAAGCTTCCTGCAGTGGTATGTGGACGAACAGGTGGAGGAAGAAGCCAACGCCGACAAGATCGTGCACAAACTGGAAATGATCAAGGACAACCCGCAAGGATTGTACATGCTGGATAACGAGCTGGCGCAGAGGGTCTATGTGCCCTTGGCCACCGCTTCCACATAATAGAATGTAGAAGATCGTTGCATACTGCCGTAATACTGCTAAAAGGCAGAGTTACTGCCTACTCAAACATCTAGTAACTTGAAACTGGCGCAGGGAACGCCGCATCCGGCCTCTCTGCGCCTGCCTTCTATATTTCCGGAGGGACGGGTTTTTGTTGACAATTAAGCCCCCGGCCCAGACTTGTTTTCATGCAGAAGGATGCGAAACTGATTCTGGGTGGAGGAGCGGCTTACGGATTGGCGCATATCGGCGTTCTGGAAGCCCTCAGCTCGGAATTCCGGATCACGGGGATTGTTGGCACCTCCATGGGTGCCATCGTGGGCGGTTTATACGCTTTGGGCAAGACGCCGCGGGAGATCCTAGACATTGCGCTGGAAAGCGGGTCGGCAGCTGTCTTCAATCCAGGCTGGATTCCGCTCAAGCCCCAAAAACTCCCTCTGGACCTGCTTAGCGGTTTGCATAACAAGAAAAAGATCATGGAACTGATCGGCAGCATGACCGCCGGTGCCAGAATCGAGGAACTTCCCCTCCCATTCGTAAGCGTTGCCTATGACCTCAACCAGCGCAAGACCATCCTGATAGACAAGGGTTCCCTGGCCAGTGCGATGCGGGCTTCATCCTCGCTGCCCCTGCTCTTTGCGCCTTATGCGGTGGGTAAGTACCTGTTTGTGGACGGCGGGGTCGAACATCCCTTGCCCCTGGCTTTTGGGGACAGCGTTCCCGGCGCTTACACCATCGCGGTCAATGTGCTGCCGCCGGTTTCCACGGAGGCGGAAACGATCGAACTGGACAGCAAGGGAGCTAGCCCCAGCCTGCCTTCGCACCAGGTGGTGATCCAATCCATCTTGCAAAACCAGGGTTTTGTGGCGATCCAGGAGCTGCTGCAGAATCCACCAGACCTATTCATCGACGCCCATGATTCCAGTAAAAAGATCCTGGATATCTTCGACGCGCAGGCCTTCTTCGATTTTGGCTTGGCGGCAGCGAACGAGAGCCTGCAAAAGCGCTCCGAGCCAAGTTTCATGGAGCACATGGTATCCAGGTACCAGGATCTGGTGGCACGCTTGATGAAGCGGAAACACTGACAGAGGAACGATGATCCGATTATGCCGCCTGCTCCTGGTCCTGCTCGTGCTACAGCTAGAGGTTTGCCTGTCGGCTTTGGACGCTCGGATATCCGTCCAAAACAGGTTCACGGCCCAGGGCACGCTGTTTTTCGGGGAAAGCCTGACTGACGGCAGTGCCAGCCTGGCCTGGAAACCTGAGTTGTTTGGCGAATATGAGCCGCTGGCTGATTGGCGGCTTTCCGCCGATGTGAGCATGGACAACAGGCTGGACTTGGTGTTCGAGGCCGGCGATTCGACTCAGGAAATTGACTTGAGCCTGTATCGGGCCTGGCTCGCAGCGTCCTGGAAGCAAACGGAGCTCAAAGCCGGGCTGCAGCATATCCGAATGGGTGTGGCGCAGGTTTACCGGCCCCTGCAATGGTTTGACGACCTGGTTCCGGGCTCTTTCCTGCAAGAATCGCAGGGCGTGCGGGCCTTCACTTTGATCTACTTTTTCCCCAATCCGGAGTTGCGGATCTGGGCACTGCCAGGAACTGGCGAAACCAAGGGAAGGGAGCGGATAGCCACCCGGAAAGGGGTTTGGGAATTGGGCGGCAGGGCTGGCTTGATCAACGCTTTGGGCGAAACGGGAATCAGTTTCCAGCACCGGATTTTGCAGAACGATCAGGATCCCGACAAAAAGGTGCAGGAATACCGATTCGGACTCGATCAGCGTTTGGACGGGTTCATGGGCTGTTGGCTGGAAGCGGATTTCAATTACCTTTCCGACGAGATCGGCGTTTACGAGGGCCTTGAGTTCGTTCCGGAACCGCGTTACTACGGCTCCACGACCATAGGCGGAGATTACACTTTCGGGATCGGCAACGGTTTGTATTTGCTGGGCGAGGTTAACTACGAGTGGGGCAGGGCTACAGAAATCCAGAACGAGGGCTTTTGGAGCAGCGCCGTACTGCTCAATTATCCGCTGGGTTTGCTGGACGCGCTGCATTGGCTGGGCACGTACCAGGAACAGGAAAAACGTCTCAGCGGAATGCTATCCTGGCGGCGGACCTTTGATAAACTCAGTTGGGACCTTTCCCTGGGCTTCACCCAATCCGATTATCCGAGACCCGGGCAAAAAACCGGCCTGGTCAGCCTGACCATTAACTATGACCTGTGAAGGATATATGGAAGAAAACATCGTAATTATCACCGGAATGAGCAAGGCCTTTCCTACCGGAGAAGGCGAATTCCTGGCGCTTAAGAACATTAACCTGCACTTCGGCAAGGGCGAATTCGCCGGCATCGTGGGTCCTTCCGGCAGCGGTAAAACCACCCTGCTCAATGTGATCGGATCTTTGGATACGCCAACGTCCGGGGAAGTGGAGGTGTTGGGCCAGAAGGTCAGCCAGCTCAGCCAGAAAGGTTCCAGCGAACTGCGCAGCCGGCATCTGGGCTTCATTTTCCAG
>DAHVPC010000013.1 GCA_027318475.1 Candidatus Cloacimonadota bacterium
TCAGAGATGGCGCTAATTCCGCAGGAGCCAGCACCCACCCGAGCCGCCAGCCGCTCATACAATGCGATTTGGAGAGTCCGCCCACCACCAGAAGATTTTCCAGCGCTCCATAGAGCGAAGCGGGACGCGCTGAGAAATACAATTCGCGGTAGATCTCATCAACCACCAACGTTACTCTGTAACGGGCGCACAGCGAGGCCAAACGTGTGATTTCCGACTCGGAAAAGATGTGTCCAGCGGGATTACTGGGATGGCTGAAGACGAGCACCTTGACCTTATCGGCCAGAAGCTGCTCCCAGAGCTCCCAATCCACGCTTGATAAATCACTTTCAAAAGGTAGGCGGATAAGATTGCATTCCAGCATCTTACCAATGGCTGGATAGGCGGAATAATCGGGATCGGGAACCGCCAGCGTGTCACCTGGATCGAGCAGCGCCAACAGGCTTAGAAACACCGCCTCCTCTGCCCCATTGGTCACGCAAACCTGCTCAGGATTGGCACCCGGATACAAACTGGCAATAGCCTCGCGCAGCTTTGGAATCCCGGCGTTGGGCGTATACACGGGAGTGGCCGTTTGGAGTAGTTCCAGCGCGTGTTGGCGCAGGATTTCCGGCAGGGGGAAGCCCAGTTCGCCCAGAGCGAGGTTGAGCGCATTGGGAGGAGCAGCCTGGATGACCTGGCGGATCAGGGAAAGTTCGATCCCTCTCAGTCGCTGGGACTCAGTCAATGACGGCACGCAGGTCCTGCTCCAACTGCACCGAGCTGTCGGTTTTGGCATCCCGGTACTTGATGATGATGGGACAATAAACCTGAAACCCTCTGTGTTTGGACATTTCACGGCTGCCAGGCACCACCACGGCGCGGGCCGGAATGGTGAAGGAGCCACCGGGATCGCGCTGCAGGAATTCGCCGCGGACGGAATCGAAGATGGGCGTGGAAGCCGTGATGATCGTTCCCGAGGCGATCACAGCGCCTGCCTGGACCAGGATTCCCTCATAGATTCCCGTGTTTCCGCCCACAAACACGTCGTCCTCAATAACCACGGGACGCGAGCCGATGGGCTCCAAAACGCCGCCGATCATGGCTCCCGCGGAGAGATGGACGTTCTTTCCGATCTGCGCGCAAGATCCCACCAAAGCGTGGGAATCGACCAACGAGCCGCTATCCACCCAAGCGCCCACATTAATGAACGAGGGCGGCATGATGGCCACTCCGGGCGCGATATGGCAACCGACGCGGGCGGATGTTCCTCCGGGCACGATGCGTAGCCCGTCTTCCAGCCTGAAAATCCGCTCGGGGAGGGTATCCTTGTCAAAAAAGTGTTTCTGCTGGCTCCAGGGCAAATCGACGACCACGCCCATCCGGAAGCCGATGAGGATGCCCATCTTGATCCATTGATTCACCTTCCAACCCGTTCCCACGGGCTCGCAGGCGCGAATCTGGCCGGCTTCCAGAGCCTGGATGAAACCGGCGAAAAGTAGCCTGTCCGTCTGATTGTAATGGTCAGGTTTGGCTTGATACAGGGCTGTGATGACTTGTTCCATTAAAACTCCTTGCGGACTGCCTCTTTGAGGCTTTCCAGGGCCTCTGTCAGCAGCTTCCGGGGGCAGCCGAAGTTCAGACGCATATGGCCGGAGCCCTCCACCCCGAATTTGGTGCCCGGATCCAGCGCCAGGCGGGCTTTTTCGACCAGCCAGCCCAGCAGCGCGTCTTCCCCCATGCCCAGAGCCCGGAAATCGATCCAAGCCAGATAGGTGCTCTCGGGCGTGGCCAGTTTGAGCAGCGGCAGCTCGCGTTTCAGGAAATCCACCAGATAATCCCGGTTGTCCTGAAGATAGATCAGCAGCTCCGCCAGCCAATCGTCCGCGTCGCGATAAGCCGCGATGATCGCCTCGATCCCGAAGCTGTTCCCCAGATAGAGGTGCAAACTCTCGATCATTTTGGCCAGGGGCTGGCGCAAGGCGGGGTTCTTCACGATGATCACGGCGCTGGAAAGGCCAGCCAGGTTGAAGGATTTGGCTGGCGAGACGCAGACTATGGCGTTATCGGCAAAGTCCTCCAAAGCGGCGATGGATGTCGCCCTGTGGCCATCGTAAACGATGTCCGCGTGGATCTCGTCGCTGACGACCGGCACCTTATACTTCCTGCACAGCGAACCCAGGCGCAGCAAGTCGTCGTTGCTCCAGAGGCGTCCCACCGGATTGTGGGGATTGCACAAAATGAAGAGTTTGGCCAACCGCAGTTTTTGCTCCAGATCGTCAAAATCGATGCTGTAGTAGCTGTTCCGGCAGAGCAGGGGGTTGGTGAGCAGAACGCGTCCGTGCGCTTTCACGGCGTCATGGAAGGGCCGGTAAACGGGAGTCTGGATCAATACGCCATCGCCGGGCTGGGTGAATTGCAGGACCGCGAGATTGACCGCCGGCATGATCCCCGGGCTGTGCACAATCCAACTTGCTTCGATTTGGAAACCGTAGCGCTGATGCACCCAATTGCCCACCACTTCGTAAAAGACCGGCAAGCGCAGGTTGTAGCCGAAGACTGCGTGGTCGAGGCGTTTTTGCAAGGCCTCCCTGATCGCCGGAGCGATGGCGAAATCCATGTCCGCCACCCAGAGCGAGATCAGGTCGTCCCGCCCGTAGAGCATCTGCAGGGCGTCGTATTTGAAGCAGCCGCTGCCCCGGCGGTCGATCACCCGGTCGAAATCAAACTTCATCGGAGGGCTGTTCCAAGCGGCCGTTGAGGTCGCGCATCACCTTCACCATCTTGGCCAGATACTCGTTCAAGGCGCATTGGGGCACGAGGTCGGCGATATTGTACATGATTTCCAGCATGCGGGGAAAGGAGGCGGCGGTTTTCAGGATCCGCGCCTTGCCGGAGCCATCCGTGTAGCCCAGAAACATGTAATAGGTCACGATCTTGCGCAGTTCCATACTGGAGATCTGGGCGTAATCGATGTATATGGCCGGACGCAAGGGATAGCGCAATTCCAGCCCCTCCTCGGTGAAGGTCACGGAGTTCAGCGATGTCAGATGGCGGAACAGGGTATCCAGCGAGACGAACAGCACCACCAGAGGCAGGAATTTGACCCACCAGGGCGAATTCTGGCTCACGCCGGTGAACAGGAAATACAGGCACCAGCCGGTTATCAATACATGGGCGAGGATGGCCAGGATGCGCGGAAGCGGTTTGACGGCGTAGCGCGCGGGCATCCGGCCCCGCACTGAGCGGATGTTTAATTGGCGCTGCACTTATATTCCTTCCACAGGCGGTTGACGCTATCCAAAACGATCTCCCCGGCAGGCACCGCGTCGAACATGTTGTGGTGGTCCTGTTCGCCGTGGAAGTCGCTGCCCGCGGTCATATAAAGGCCGTTCTTGAGGCAGAGGTTCGTATAGTTCAGGATTTCCTGCTGGGTGTGGTCGGGATGCCAGACTTCCAAGCCGTCGATGCCCATACCGATAAACTCTTCCAGAAAGGATTCTTTTTCCAGTTTGCCGGGATGCGCGATGATGGCCTTGCCACCCGCGGCGTGGATGACCTTGAGGGCGTCGGGCACGGAAACTTCGGGCTTGGGGACGTAGGCAGGCTTGAAATTGCCGATATACTTGTCGAAAGCCTCGTTCTTGGAATAGCAGTAGCCGCGTTTGACCAGGATCTGCGCGATGTGCGGGCGCACAATCAGTTCCCGGCTGCCCGCCACGCTGACCACTTCGTCGAGCGTGATTTCCATGCCCAAGTCGTTGAGCAGGCCGATCATCTTGATGGCCCGTTCCCGCCGTCCGATCAGGTACATTTCCGTCATTTCCACCAAAGCCGGCGCATCCAGTTCGCAGCCCAGCGCCAGGATGTGCACGTCGTTTCCTTCGTGTTGCGAGCTGATCTCCAAACCTGGGATGATCCGCAGCGGGAAGATGTCAGCCGGTAGCTGGCGATAGGCGTCGCTGGTATCGTGATCGGTGATGGAGATCAAATCCAGTCCGATTTGCCGGGCACGCTGCACCAGCTGCGCAGGACTGATACCCCCATCTGACACGTTGGTATGCAGATGGAGATTTATGCGCTTGATTCGGGATATATCTTTTACTATCATAATTTAATTCACTTGACGCAAATCTGGCTGCTGCAAAATCGTCAATGATTTTTTTAGACCTTGCTGCCGCTGGATTCAAGACCGCGCGCGAATAATATCACAGGAATTTCAGATGTACTACGAACCGCTCAAAGACCGGGTCGCCGTCCTTGTAAGGAGATATCCCGCTGTCAGGTCCGCTTTCTACTGGCTGCTGGACCTGCTGTTGCTGCGCCAGCGCTACGTGAAACGCTGCCTGCTCCGTTATGGGAGGGATTTTCCAGGCTTGCACTATTACGACGCCGGAGCGGGATTTTGCCAATATTCCTGGTTCGTTCTGCGCAGGTTTCCCAGCTCCACTGTTCTGGCAACTGACCTCAAAGGCGGTTATCTGGAAGACTTTTTCGCCTATTCAAAAGCCAAGTTTCCCGGCCGTTTTACCTGGCAGTCAGCCGATCTGCAGCTCTACACGCCGCCAGGCAGATATCATGTGGCCACAGCGATCGATATCCTGGAGCACATTCCCGACGACGACGCGGTTATGGCTAATTTCCTCGCCTGCCTGGAACCTGGAGGGGTACTGATCATATCCACCCCTTCCGACAGCGATGAAGCAGCCAGATTCACCTCCGAGCACGTCCGCCCTGGATATGATAAAGCGGCGCTGGAAAGCAAACTGCGGATCCACGGCTTCGAGATCATGGAGAGCATTTACAGCTATGGCAAGATGGGTAGCCTGGCCTGGCGCTTGCTGCTCAAACACCCCATGGCCCTCATGCAAAAGACCATACTGGCGGTTCTTTTGTTGCCGCTGTATTACCTTTTCGCCCTGCCCCTGGCCCAGATCCTGATGTGGATGGATCTGCGCAGACACAACATCACTGGCACGGGTATCATCATCGTAGCCCGCAAACCGGCGTAGATCCCCGGCCCCAAACACGCCCCCCTCAGGCCAGCCGGCTAACTCCGGTTTATACTCGCCCAATACACTCCCAATAGACTTCGGAATGTATTGGGCGAAAGGTGTTCCGGAAGGCAGCCCGGACGCAGGGCCGTATGGTGATGGTGGTGTTCCCTCCCGGAATAAACATTCACGGATATCAAACCAGCAGTAAAAAAAGACCGGCCATCATGCGACGGCCGGTTCATATCGGTTATTATTGGCTTGATAGGATCAAATCATTCCCAGCTCGCTCAGGACCTGGTTGATCATGCCTTTGGCGTCATCGGCTTGCATATAGGAGAGCGGGAAACCGAGCAGATAACACCTGGTTATGTTAGTTACATGGCGCACACCGATCGTTTTTCCGTTATAGAGGTCGTATTGCGCTTGCGTGGGTCCGGCTGGAACAAAGCCCACCGGTTTGATCCCCATGCTATAGATCGGAGCGGCTTGAGCGGAGTAGGTGGGGAAATAGGTGATTGTCGCCAAACCCTGGAAATTATTGACCAGCGGATTGAAACTGGCGCCGGGCTGGCCGGTGGTTCCATACTGCAGGTCGATATCCGGGAATCCATTGGCGCCCACGGCTTTCTGGAAGAAGGGCCTGGTTTGCAGCGCGTCGCTGAGGATGGCGGCCGGCGGTGAAACAAAGGGCGGGATTCCCAAGTAATTCACGAACGTCTTCTGATTGGCCAGCACGAAGGCGTCCAGGACGGAAGCGAGTTTGGAGGTGTGGGAGATCAGGATGTTGCCGCCGGATTTCAAGTACAGCGTCAAACCGTCGTTCTCGTTTTTCAACGAACCGCTCTCGCTGGGATTATCGCTGTGATAGATCACCAGTTTATAGTTTTGCAGGTCGGAGGTGGCCAGGTGGCGCAGCCTGAAGTCGGCGAAGGTATCGCCGGTTTCCTGGGCGTTGGTGCGTTTGATGTATTGGACCGTTCCGGTGTAATCAGCCAGCATCTGCTGGTACTTCTCCAGCACTGTCGGTTCGGGCGAAGTTGAAGCGTTCTGCCGGTCGTCGTCGATTACCAGGATCCCTGAACGGTTGGCAGCAGGGATGGCACTCACCAGCGTGAAAGTGATTTCGGCGGGAATGGGATCCACTTCGCCCTGCAGGTCTTCGCATCTGACTTGCAGGGTATGGGTCCCGCTGGTCATGGCAGTGAGCACCACAGTCTGGCCCAGCGGAGAATTCTGGGGAATCCTCAACCACTGCAAGCCTTCCGTATCGGTCACGATGGAATTGGCATAGGGCTGGTAATTGTAAGGCTGGCCATCCAGGCGGAGATGGAAATGGGTGATCTCGCTGAAGTAGTTCATGTTGGTGGCCCGGTCAAGCACGGTGTCGATCTTTTTGTCGTAAGGATTGTTCGTATAGATGATCGGCCCGGTGGCAGGCACCACTCCGTACTCGCCTTTCCAGCCCCAGCGCAGCCAAACCTTGGTGTTGGTGCTGTTGATGGCGGTGTTGACGCCTTCCATATTCTTAAAGAAAGGCGTGGCAAAGCGCTGGACGCCGTTGATGAAAGTGAAGGGCAGGATCTCGGGGGTCGATTCGTCGGTGTAGTCGATATAATGGTTGTCGCCCAGAGCATAGACGCGCTGGGGATAGACCAGGGTTTCGGGCCGGAAACCGGCTTTCACCGCGAAATACAGGGACGAGGAATCGTTGACTGCGGATACCACCCCGGCCAGGTCGTAGGCGCGGGCCTGGATCTTGGTCTTGGTATTGGTTACGCTGCCCTCGATATCGTAGGCGTTGGTGGTGCCCAGAATGCTGGGGGAAGTGTATCGGGTCAGCAGGTATCTGTTCAGTTCAGGGTCCGCGGTGGTGACCGAATTGTACCACTGCGATTCCGTGCCCGCGATGACCGCTTCGGTCACGGGATCGACCTTCATCATCCGGAATTCGAATTTGAAGGGGGTTTCCGGGATGAAGGGATCGGAATCGTGCATCGTGAAGTCCAGACGGATGCCGGAACCCACTTCACCGCCATTGGGATTGCCCTTGGTGGTGCTGATGATGCAGGTCGGCCGGGCGGATGTGGCGTTGAATTTGCGCCAGGCAATGCTGGTGGCGGGATAGTTGGGGTCGAGGGCAGTGATGTCGCCCCGGTTGTCTATCGCGATCACTTCAAAGGTGCTGTTCATGGTGAGGGGATTGCCGTTGGCATCAGAGGCGGGGAAATTGATCGTGGCGTACTTCGCGGAAGTCCAGATGGTGCGGTTGGCGGCGGGATCGTCCAGGGGGATGTCCTGATCGGCGTTGGATTTGTAGTGGAGCACCCAGCCGGTTCCAAAGCGGGCGATCACGTTGTCGGGAGTAACGGAGCCGTCCGTGTCGATAAAGTGGTTCCCCGGAGTGGCGATCGGATTGCCATCCTGGTCTTTGACCCTGTAGGCAAAGCCAGTGATGACGCCATCCGGATCGGTGGCGTTCCAGAAGATCTTTTGCTGAAACAGGAAGTTGACGTTTTCGTAGGGCGCCAGGAGTTCGCTGTCATCATAACCTTCATAGGAAGTGATTCTGATCGTGGGAGCCTGGTTGGCAAATTTGCTTCCGGATTTCCCGCAGCCGGAGAACATCAGCATGGCCAAGGCCGTTACTGCTACTAGGATTAAGAGTCTGGTACTCTTATTTGGCATCGTTCCTCCCATATATCGTCATGGAGTAATTTCTTTCTTCTCGGCATCAAAAATCAAGCCAAGAAAATCGTCAATATTTTTATTTACGCCCTGCGCCGCCAGACAGGCCTGAACCAGATTGAGGAAGAGCAGGGAAGTGGTAACGGAACCGATCCCCCCGGGAACTGGCGTGATCGCCAAAGCCTTGTCCTGGCAGGAATTGAAGTCTATGTCGCCCACATAGGATTGCTTGCCCTGGGCGTCCACGACGGCGTTTATCCCCACATCGAGGAGCACGCAATTTTCTTTGATCAGATCCTGTTTCACGAACTCCGGCTTGCCGATGGCGGCGATCAGGATGTCCGCGGTTTGGGTAAGCTCCGCCAGATTTTGGCTGCGGCTGTGGCAGACCGTGACGCTGGCGTTGGCGAAGGGCTTCTTCCAGAGCAACATGTTGGCCAGAGGCTTGCCCACGATGGAACTGCGGCCGATGATGACCACGTGCCTGCCCTGAATGGGGATCTGGTAGTATTTCAGAGTGCAGAGCGCCGCCAGGGGAGTGCAGGGCAAAGGACCCGGTGCTTCCAAGATGATCTTGCCCAGATTTTGGGGATTGAGGCAATCGAGGTCCTTGCGAGGATCGATCGCGCTGCCGATGAGATTGTCGTCGATTCCGGCGGGAAGGGGTTTTTGGATCATAATGCCATGCACGGAGGGATCGAGATTCGCGCCTTCCACACAGTCCAGCAGCTGGGCTTGCGAAACGTCCGCGGGCAAGCTGCGCAGGATCACTTCGCAACCCAGTTTTGCGCCGTTCGAGACGATGTTTTGCACGTAGAATTCGGACGCCGGATCGGCGCCCGCCTGGATCAGGAGCATCCTGGGCTGCAGAGAATTAGCGGCGATCAGGTCTTTCAACGCCGCTTTGACAGCGGCTGCCACAGGTTTTCCCGTAAGAAGCTTCGCCACCTCAGTCCTCCAGTTGGTTATTCAGTCCGGAAAGCGATTCCGCGCTGGCATCGACCTTACGCCGGATACGCTGGATCGACAGGGCTTTGCCGCTGGCTTCGTCCAGCTCCAGGTACACGGCGTTGATCATCAATCCGCGGTCCGACGATTCATAGCGGGCAGGCAGGGCATGGCGGAATTTATCGACTATAATGTTCTTTTTCACGCCGATGACGCTGTCGTGCGCGCCGGTCATGCCAACATCGGTGATGTAAGCGGTTCCGTCGGGCAGGATCTCCTCATCGGCGGTCTGGATATGGGTGTGGGTACCCACCAACGCCGAAGCCTGGCCGTCTACGAACCAGCCGAGGGCGCGCTTTTCGGAGGTGGATTCGGCGTGGAAATCCACAAGCAGGCAGGCGTCGCGCTCAGGATTGGCCTGGATCCAGCGTTCAAAGGCAACGAACGGCGAATCGCAGGGCGGCATATAGACCTGGCCGCACAGGGTGATAACGGAAAGGCGTTTGCCGTTCTTGACCAGGCGGGAACAGATGTTTCCGGGAGTGCTTTCGGGATAATTCATGGGTTTGACGATCTGGGGATTGCCCTTGATGTATTCCCAGGATTCAGCCCTGTCCCAGAGGTGGTTTCCGCCTGTGATGGCATCGACTCCGGCCTGGAAGAGCGGCCGGGTGGTTTTCTCGGTCAGCCCTTTGCCGTCGGCCAGATTCTCGCCGTTGATGACGATAAAATCAGGCGCGAATTCCTGTTTCAGGCTGGGCAGGCTGTTGAACAGAACCAAACGCCCCGCCTTGCTGAAAACGTCTCCCAGAAAAAGCAGCTTGATCATTTTGCCATGGCGATCTGGCGGGTTTCGCGAATCACGGTAACCTTGATCTGGCCGGGGTATTGCACCTGTTTCTCGATCTGGGCGGCGATTTCGGTTGCCAGCAGCGGTGTCTGGGAATCCTCCACCATGGCCGGTTCCACGATGATGCGCAGTTCACGGCCCGCCTGGATGGCGTAGGATTTGTTCACGCCTTCCACGGAGTTGGCGATCTCCTCGAGCTTGGCCAGGCGCTGCATATAGGTCTCCAGCATTTCCCTGCGGGCGCCGGGGCGGGCGCCGGAAATAGCGTCGGAAGCCTGAACCAGGGCGGCATAAACAGAGGTCGCCTCAGTCTCTTCGTGATGCGCTTCAATGGCGTTGACGATCAGTTTGCTCTCTCCGTTCTTACGGGCCAGATTGGCGCCGATGAGGGCGTGGGTGCCCTCAAACTCCTGATCGACGGCTTTGCCGATATCGTGCAGCAAGCCAGCGCGGCGTGCGATCTCCTGATCGAGGTTGAGTTCGGCGGCCAGGATGCCACAAATCCAAGCCGCTTCCATGGAGTGTTTCAAAACGTTCTGGCCGTAAGAAGTGCGGTATTGGAGCCGGCCCATGATCTTGATCAGGTTGGGCGAAATGTTGTGGATATTGGTTTCCAGCACGGCTTTTTCGCCGATCCTGACCAGCGTTTCCTCCATTTCCCGGCCCGTTTTGGCGATGACCTCTTCGATGCGGCCGGGATGGATACGGCCGTCGGAAATGAGTTTTTCAAGCGACAGGCGCGCTATCTCACGGCGGACGGGATCGAAACAGGATAGCACGACCGCTTCCGGAGTGTCGTCGATGATCAGGTCCACGCCCGATGCTTTTTCGAAAGTGCGGATGTTGCGCCCTTCGCGCCCGATGATGCGGCCTTTCATTTCGTCCGATGGCAGCGACACGACGGAGACGGTGGATTCCGACACATGGTCCACGGCCAGGCGTTGGATCGCCGTGGAAAGGATTTCCGCCGCCTTGTTGTTCATATCCAGCTTGATCTGTTCGATGGTGATGCGGGCGTCGTTGGCAGCTACTTGCCTGGCTTGCGTGATCAACTCCTCGCGCATGAGCTGGACAGCCTGCTCACGGCTGAGTCCGGCGATTTCCGAGAGCTTGGCGCGTTGTTCGTTGATCAGGCGCTCGGTTTCCAGGCTTTTACGGCTGAGATCTTCTTCCTTGTTCTTAAGTTTGCGCTCCTGTTCGCCCAGGTTCGTTTCTTTTTTGTCCAGGGCGTCCAGGCGCTTGTCCAGGCTGGCGAGGCGGTCGCTGTATTTCTTCTCCTGAACCCGCAGTTCCTTTTGCCTGTCCTTGATCTCGTCTTCCATGACGCGTTTCTGTTTGAACCAGTCGTCCTTGGCTTCGAGGACAGCAGCTTTCCGGGCAGTTTCGATCTCGTTTTTGGCGGAGATTTTGATCTCTTCGGCGATCTGTTTGGCCTGGGAGATGAAGTGGAAGGTGGTTTTGCGGCGTAAGAGATAGAAGATCAGAGCGAGCAACAGCCCGGCAAGCAGACCCCCGCCCAGGTATATCAGTTTATCTAATGGCATTCATTCTTCCTTGCAATCTATCAAGGTGGAGCAATCCACCGTTATTGTAAAAGCCCGCGTGAACCGTGTATGCTTGTCTGATAAAGCCAAGCATCAGGTGGGCGCCTACCTTGTGGGTTTTATGGATCCGGAACTAGCCGGCGTGCATGCCGCCCATGGCTCGGTTCCCGTAATTTCAGTAGCTTTTCTGCAATCCATATCACGAGTTCCGCAGGCCAATCTTCAGTTCTCCCCGACGATCTTCCCCACCATCTGATTCAACCGGTTCAATTCCAGTTCCTGGTTGCGCATATGGTGGCTCAGGGAGTTGATCTCGTCTTGCTTTTTCAGGGCAAGGAGCAAAAGTAATTTGGTGAAATCGAGGTTTTCGTAGAGTTCACGCAGTTGGTTCAGCTCGGTGTTGATCGCTTCGGCAATGGCCAGGGTCGCCTTGGGATCGTCACTGCGCAACCGGAATCTGCGCCCAAAGATCTCGACTTCCACCGATTTCATGGCTGGGTGTTGGAATCCCAATCCGGTAACAAGCTGTCGATCTTGGTGATGGCGTCGCTGGCGATGGATTCGAAGCCGGCGATGGTCTGCTGCAATTCCAGGTATTGGGCTTCCAGTGTTTTGATCTGCTTTTCCAATTCCTGGATCCGGGTGGAGGAAGTGTTTTTGGAGTTATTGAAGTGCTCGATCTGAGCCATGAGTTGGCTGTTTTCTTCCTTCAGATCTGCATTCTGCCCTTCCAGAAGGTCAAGTTTCTTTTTATCTTCCGTATATTGGTCGATCAGTTTCTGGATCTTGTCTTGTAAGCTGACGGCGTGTGTGTCCATTAATTACCTCATTTTGATCTGCCAGGCGGCAGAGAGCATTTTCAACACGGATGCAACGGTCTGGTCCACTCGTTCATCTGTCAATGTTTTTTCGCTGTCCTGCAAAAATAAGTGCAGCGACAGGCTGCGCGATCCAGCCGGCACCTGCTTGCCGTGATATTCGTCGAAGATGCTCACAGCTTGGATCAGAGAGGGGTCGACCGCCTTGATCGCGGCTTGGATATCGCCGTAGGGAATGTTCAGCCCGATGACGAATGAGATGTCCCGGACCACCGAGGGATGGCGGGGCAGCGGTTGAAACTCCGTGCTGATGCCGCGCGTGGCTTCCACGATGTTCTGCACCGGTATTTCCACGACCCAGATATCCTGTTTGAGCTTGTGGATATCGATCCCGAATCTCTCCAAAGTTTCGGATCTCATCCTGCCGAGTGAGGCGCAGAGGGCGTCACCGCTGTAAAAAGCCAGGTTTTCGGCATCCACCAACCAAGGTCGGGGCATACTACCGGTTGCGGTGACAGGTAAATTCAGGCTTCCCAGCAGGCTTTCGATGATCCCTTTCAAGTAGTAAACGTCGATCTCCCGGGCTTTCTGCTGCCAGTGTTCCGGAGCCGCCTGGCCAGTGCAGAGGGCGGTCAGGAACAACGGCTCGGTATAGGAATCGCCGTCGCGGTGGTAAACCCTGGCCAGTTCCATCAGTTTCAAGTTGCGTTCGCCGTGGTTGAGGTTGTAGCTCAGATTGGCCAGCAGCGAGGGCAACAGACTGATCCGCATGGCCGATTGGTTGCTGCTCTGGGGGTTGATAACCCGCAGGAGTATCCTGTCCAGTTCCTCGGACGGAAAAGCCAAATCAGCGAGTTGGGCCGGATCACAGAAGCTGTAGTTCGTCATTTCATAGAAACCGGCCAGCGCGAAATGGTCCACAATGGCGCGCTGGACGCGGTGCGCGTGGCGATCCATGATGAGTGAAATGGCAGTTTTCTGCGGAACGCGGTCGTAGCCGGCAAGCCTGGCCAGTTCTTCCAGCAGGTCGGCTTCCCGGGTCAGATCCACGCGGTGGGGCGGAATCTGGAAATAAAGCGCGTGATCGCAGTCGATCTCGGTGAATTCGGTCTTCCCCGCCTTCTGTTCTTCGGCATGATGGCAATGGATCAGAGCGGGATCGGTGAGCGGCTCTTCCTGCCAGGCTCCGTATTGGACAAACCGGCAGCCCAGGGCTTCCAGATAGGATTTGATGGCGCTTTCTTCCAGTTGGTAGCCGATCAGTTCCGTGAAGCGGCGGGGACGCAAAGCCAGATACAAAGCGCGCTCGGGCTCGGGATAGGCATCCTTGAGAGCGTGGCAGACCTTGCCTCCGGAAACTCGCACAAGCAATTCTGTAGCGCGGACGCTGGCGTCAACGGGCAGGGCGGGACTCAGATGGCGCTCGAATCGATAGGAAGAATCGGTGCTGATCTTGTATTTGTAGGAAGTGGCGCGGATCGAGCAGGGATTGAAGGAAGCTGATTCCAGCACAAGGGTGCGCGTGGAATCGCTGATCGCGCTGTCCTTGCCGCCCATTACGCCAGCCAGCGCCGAGGCTTTTTGCCCATCGGCGATCACCAGCGCCTGGTCATCCAGCACATAGGATTTGCCGTCCAAAGCCACAAATTCCTCGCCTGGCCTTGCTTTGCGGACAACTATCGCCGGTTGTGGATCTCCCGCTTCGACCGGCGCAAGCTGGTCGTAATCGAAAGCATGGAGCGGATGCCCGGTTTCCAGCATCACGAAATTGGTGATATCCACAACGTTGTTGATCGGCCGCAAACCGGTTTTGATCAGGGCTGTTTTCAGCCATTGGGGCGAGTCCTGGACCCTTATGTCCGTCAGCAGGCGCGCGGTGTAGCGGGGGCAGTTTTCGGAATCCTCGAGGATTAGTTTCAGATCGATAGCCGGGCAATCAGCGCCGGCGATTGGCAGCAATTCCGGGAATTTGACAGGAGTGCCCAAGGAAGCGGAAAGGTCTCTGGCGATGCCCAGATATCCCAGTAAATCGGAGCGGTTGGGCGTGATTTCCAGGTCCAGGAGGGTGTCCGGCAACTCGTATAAATCATTAACAGGCAGGCCCAGGGGAGTATTTACGTCCAGTTCGATGATCCCTGCGTGCGTGTCAGAAATTCCGAGTTCGCGCTCGGAACAGAGCATGCCGTGGGATTCCACGCCTTTGAGTTTGGCGCTTTTAATGGTCAACTGGGGTAAAACCGAGCCCGGCAGAGCCAGTACCGAAAGCATGCCCGGACGGCAATTGGGGGCTCCGCACACCACTTGCACGGGGTTGGATCCGCCATACTCCACGGTGCAAGCCATCAGGTGGTCGGTCCCGGGGATCTTTTCCGCGGTGAGGATCCTGGCGGTCAGCACGGTTTCCGGAAGGGCCGGAAGTTCTTCCACGGCCTCCACTTCGATGCCGGAAAAGGTGAGCGTGCGGATCAGCAGTTCATTATCGTCCGGCAGGTCGATATAGTTGCCCAGCCAGCGGCGTGATATCCTCATCCTGTTTCTCCGCTGAATTGGCGCAACATCCGGACATCGTTCTCATAGAGGATGCGCATGTCCGGGATGTTGTATTTGAGCATGGCAATGCGCTCGATGCCCACGCCCAAAGCGTATCCGGAGTACAGTTCCGGATCGATGCCCAGCATCTTGAATACGGCGGGATCGACCATGCCGGCGCCGCCTAACTCCAACCAGCCGGAGTTTTTGCAGATCCGGCAGCCTGTCCCTTTGCAGCTCACGCAACTGATGTCCATTTCCGCGCTCGGTTCCGTGAACGGAAAGAAGTGGGGCCGGATGCGGGAACGGACTTGCGGACCGAACATGATTTGCGCGAAGTTTTGCAGCGTATCCTTGAGGTCGGCCAGGGAAATGCCCTTGTCCACCACCAGCGCTTCCACCTGATGGAAGACGGGCGAGTGCGATGGATCGGGCTTGTCGTTGCGATAGCATCTGCCCGGGGAAATGATATGGATCGGCGGCGGGTATTTCTCCATAGTGCGGACCTGGACTGTGGAAGTCTGCGTCCGCAGGAGATATCCGTTGTCCAGATAGAAGGTGTCCGCCAGATTGCGCGAAGGATGGTCAGGAGGCGTGTTCAGGGCATCGAAGTTGTGAAACTCGTCATCGATGTCCGGACCTTCAGCGATCTCGAAACCCAAGCCGATAAACACGTCCTCGATGCGGCGCCTGATGATGGTGATCGGATGCAGGGAACCGCGGGGCTGGAAACAGCCGGGAAGGCTCAGATCCTGCTCCCGGGTCTGGTCATGCAGTTCCCGGGTGGCTTGCTTCAATTCCTGATCGCGCCGCTCGAGCAATTGTTCCACTTCGGCGCGCAGCTCGTTGATGAGCTGGCCGAACGCGGGTTTATCCTGCTCGGGAAGGTCTCTTAACTGGGTGTAAAGCTGGTTGATCAGGCTTTTCTTGCCCAGATACTGCGCCTTGGCGTTCAGGATATCGTTGGCGGTTTGGCAGGCAGCGATAAGCTCCCTCGCCTGGTCCGCGACTTCCCTCAGTTTTTCCTTCATCTGCTCGTCCCTGTGGTTACGAGGCTTCAGCCCGTTGTATCAGGATCTTCTGCGCGGCTGCTCAACCTTTGGCGATCTCCACCAGTTTGGCGAAAGCTGCGCTGTCGTGCCAGGCCAGATGCGCCAGGGATTTGCGGTTGATCTCGATGTTGGCTTTGTGCAAGCCGTTGATGAATTTGCTGTAGGACATGTCGTTGATCCTGCAGGCGGCGTTGATGCGGGTGATCCAGAGGCTGCGGAATTCGCGTTTCTTTTGTTTGCGGTGGGCAAAGGCGAAAGCCATGCCGCGTTCCACGGTCTGGCGGGCGACCCGGTAAGTCTTGCTGCGGCGGCCAAAGTAGCCCCTGGCTGCCAGCATGTATTTCTTTCTTCTGCGGTGCGCTGCTACGTTATTAGCTGATCTTGGCATGATTCACTTCCTTAATTCCCCAGCATTCTGTTGACGCGCTTTTCGTCGCACTTGCGCACGATGGCGCTGGCCCGCAGATTGCGTTTCAACTTGGGGGTTTTCTTGGTTTTGATGTGGGCGCTTTTGGCGTGATGACGCACAATTTTGCCTGATCCGGTAACCTTGAACCGCTTGGCTGCGGAACGGTTTGTCTTGATTTTAGGCATTTTTATCTCTCCTTGATGATTAAAAACTAGGGGGGCGGCAGAGTTCTCTTTATTCCAAGCTTTCGGTATCTTTCGGGGCTTTGGTTTGGCGTTTGGGTTTGGGCGCCGCGGGAGTTTCGACGGCAGTATCCGCGCTGGCAGCCGGCTCGGTTTCCTTCACCGGGGGCGTTTCTTTTTCGGGCTTGCCCAGGATCCGGTCGATATCCTTCTTGGGAGTCATGATGATCGAAAGCAGATTGCGCTCGGACACCGGCTCCGAATCGACGTCAGCCAGGTGCCCCAGATCGGCCTTGAGCCTATCCAGAACGTTGAATCCCAATTCCTTGTGCGCCATCTGGCGTCCCCGGAACCGGACCGTGAACTTCACTTTGTTGTGTTGCCGGAAAAACTTGATGGCGTTGTTTTTCTTGAAGTTGAAATCGTGCTCTTCGGTATTGGGGCCGAACTTGACCTCTTTGATCTCCACTTCGTGCTGCCGTTTCTTGGCTTCCTTGGCTTTCTTTTCCTTCTGGAAATAGTATTTGCTGAAGTCCATGATCCTGCACACCGGAGGATCGATATTGGGCGATATCTCCACCAGGTCGAGATCGGCTTCTTCGGCTTTGCGCAAGGCGTCCTTGATCGAAATGACGCCGATCTGTTTTCCATCCGCGCCGATGAGGCGGACTTTGGGGGCTGTGATCTGCGAGTTAACTCTTTCCTTCGGCACCACTTCTTTCGTGCGTGCCTTTCCACGTTTGAACCGGATTATAAGAACCTCCTTCTTACCGGAAACAAAAAAGGCGGAGAATCTCCGCCTGCTTCGTAGTAATCTCTACAAGTTATATTACGTAATTACAAAGCCTTACCTGCACACAAGCAGTAAGGCAGAAGCAAGCAGCTTCGTTTTGGCGACAGGTTCCCAAGAGCCCGAATTTTGTCAAATCTTTTATCTGCCGGCATCGCACAAGGTGTGGATCTTGAACAGCTCGTCGAAGCCGGACAGGCGCCATTGCCAGTTGCCCAAAGCCGTGCCGGGCACATTCATCCGGGCTTCGGAAGCCAAACCCAACAGATCCTGCACCGGGATGATCACATTCTCGCACCCGGACATCCGCGCGATGACGCACATCACCTTATGGATGGATCTGGCGATATCGGCGGGTCCTTCCAGCCCCAATCCCGCGAAGAGCAAGGGATTTTCCTTCACGAAACTGAGCAGGTTCAAGCGGCTGGGAGAGTTTTCCTCGAGGTTGGAAAACCATTCTTGCAATGTGGGGTTGTCGTGGGTTCCCGTATAGATGAACCGGTTCGCCGGATACTTGGCCACATCCGGCACGCCCTCTTCAAAGCAGAACTGCAGGATGATCATGCCGGGCAAATTGTAGAAGTCCCGATAGTGGCAGACTTCGGCGTTCAGGATGCCCAGGTCTTCGGCAATGAAAACATCCGGGGGAAACTGCTCCGCCAGAAGCGGAAAAAAGTCCGCAGGCAGGGCTGGCACCCAGGTTCCACCCAGCGCGTTGTCCGGAACTTGCGTGGAACCGGTGGCCGGATCGGCCAGGCAGGGCACCGACCAATAGTTGACATAGCCGATGAAATGATCCAGGCGGAGCTTATCCAGGTAACCCAAGGCGTGTTTGAGGCGGTGAATGAAGAGCTGGAAACCGTCTTCCCGCATGCGTTCCCAGTTGTAAACCGGGTTTCCCCACATTTGCCCCTCCTGGCTGAAGGCGTCTGCCGGAACTCCGGCCGCGTGAAGCCTGCTCCCCCGTCCGTCCAGATCGAAGAGCTGCTGGTTCGCCCACACTTCCGAGCTGTTGTAGGAAAGATAAAGCGGCATGTCGCCGATCAATTGCAAGCCCTGGGAACTGGCATAGTCGTGCAAACGGTGGATCTGGTCCTTGGCGATGGCCTGCGCTCCGGCAGCCTGCAGCATCGCCCTGCCATACTTGCGAAAGAGGCTGTCGTACAGCGCTTCAGAGTAGGAGCGGTGTTCATTCCGGAAGAGCTGCCAATCGCTATCTCCATACAGTTTACTCAAAGTTATATAAGCCAGATAAGGCTTCATATATAAAGCGTTACTTTCTATGAAATCATATATTTCTATATCTGACAGGAAATTATCCGATGCCTTGAGCAGCAGTTTGTCCTTCAACCTATACACCGAATCAAAGGGGACCTGGTTACTGGCGGGAATTTGGGCAACCGCCAGGTCCTGCCGGTCGATCAAGCCATCCTCAAACAGAAGGTCGGGACTGATCAGATATGGATTCAGGGCGAAAGCGGAAAGCGGATTGTAGGGGGAATTGCCGTATCCTGTCTGGTAGAGAGGCAGGATCTGCCAGTATTGGTAACCATTCTCCACCAGATAGTCCACGAACTGGAAAGCCGCCGGACCCAGATCGCCAATCCCGAAATCGGAGGGCAGGGAACTGATGTGCAGCAGCAGGCCGGATTTTTTCACGCGGTTTCCAGCAGTTTGACGATGCAGGCCGTGAGCAGGACGGAGTCGGAGGCGGCGCTGAGCTTGATCTGGGAGTCGGTTTCCAGCAGCGTGGCAAAGATCCCCGGCATCTGGCTGAGGCTGTAATTTTCGGCGAAGCGCAGGAATTCCTGGCGCTGTGATTGGAAAACCTCCATCAGGTGGCTGCGGCTGATCTCGCTGGGGCTGATGTGGTTTTTTCTGAGCAGCAGGATGTTGTAGATGGTAAGGTAGAAGCGGATGATCAACGACAGCACCTGCAGTGAAGCCCATTCCGAAGCCAGCATCTTCTCCAGGAGTTCCATGCATTGCCGGGTTTGGCGGTTGCCCAAGGAACGGTAGAAATCGATCTGCGTGCCCACCCGGGAAACGCCCACCGCGCGCAGCACATCCTGCTCGGTGATCTGTTTTCTGTCGCCAGCCAGCAGGGCCAGTTTGTGCAGTTCGTTGCTGGCATTGGCGAAATCCAGTTCCACCCGGCTCATGAAGAGTTCCCGGGCTTTGCTGCTCATGCTTTTGCCCAGCGTTTCCAATTCCTGGTTCAGCCACGGACCAAGCTGCGAGCCCCACTTGGGCGGATCGCAGGTAACGATCTGGCAACTGTCCTTGATCTTTTTCCAGCCAGCGACGCGGGCGTCGATCCTATCCGCCATCACGATCACGCTCTGCACGTCGGAAGGGTCTTGCAGATACTCCGCGAGGCAGTCCAATTCAGGTTTTTTCAGCATATCGGCATTGCGGAACAGGATCAGTTTCGCGCTGGAGAAAATGGAATAGCTGTCAAGCAGGTCGTTGAGTTCGGCTATCTTGACCTCGTCCCCGTAGATGATGACCAGTTCCGCTGCAGCGATTTGCTTGAATTTGAGGCGGATCTGATCGGATATACGGTCCACCAGCCAGGCGTCTTCGCCCAAGAGCAGGAAGTTCTGCCCCAATTCCACCCCTTGCGGAGTCCATTCCAGCGCGCTTACCGGCGTCATTTGCCCGCCAGAAGCAGGATCACGCCCGCCGTGCCCGCCAGCCAGCAATAGTAGGCGAAGTACTTGAGTTTCGCCTGCTGGATCAACCTGATCAGGAAGGAGATCACCAGATATCCGGCTATGAAAGCGGCCGCAAATCCAGCCAGGTAGATTCCGGTCTGCCCCTTGTCCAGTTCCCGGAATTTTTCCAGGCTCACCAGATTCGCGCCCAAAATCGCCGGGATGCTCAGCAGGAAGGAAAACTCCGCCGCGTCGCTCCGTTTCACCCCGGTGAACAGGGCACCGGCGATCGTCGACCCGGATCTGGAGATGCCGGGGATGATGGCGATTCCCTGGATCAATCCGATCACCGAACTGCGGATCAAGCCCATTTCCGCTGACGGAGTTTTGCTTGATTTTACGAGGTCTGAAGCGTAAACGACGGCTCCCGTGGCCAGCAGCATGCACGCCACGATCAGGGGCCGGGAAAACAACGATTCCAGCCAGTCGCCCGCTGCCAGGTACACCGCGCCCGTGACCACGGAAGCCACCGCCAGATAGAGCAACAGATTGCGGTTGTGCCTGTGTTCCTGGTTCTGCACGGTATTGCGCCACTTGGCGAGGGACACGATGAGCGCCCAGATCTTCCGGCGGAAGAAGACCAGCACCGCCAGCAGCGTGCCCAGATGCAGGAAGATCTCAAACAGCGTATCGCCGGTATCTTCCAGGCCCCAGAAATGCTGCGCCAAAACAAGGTGTCCGGAGCTGCTGATGGGCAGAAACTCGGTCAAGCCCTGCATTATGCCCAATAGGATGGAACTGAGGAAACTCATTTTTCGCTCACATTATCAGCGGGACGTCGTATTTCCCCACTTGGGAAAGGGGGATCAGGGTGTAGCCTTCGGCTTTCAGTTTCTGGATGAAGGTCCGCAAATAGGCCAGTTTCTCGCCTGAGTGGCAGTGGGTGATGGCGATGATGTTGTTGCGCGCGGCGCTCATCGTTCTGATCTGTTCCAACTTGCGGTTGAGGGTGGCGTCAGAGATGTCGGGCGAATCCAGGAAAATATCGTTGCGGTAAGCCGGCACGTGCATCTTCTGGGCTGTCTGATAGGCCACCGAGACGTTGGAGGTCCGGCTGTCCAAAAACACCTTGCCCTTCTTCTTCAAAACTTCCATCACATGGCCCATTACAACCGCGTCGGTGGTCGCCAGGCTGCCCATGTGGTTGTTGATGCCCAGGCTATGCGGAAGTTCGTTCAGCGCGCGGTTCAGCGTGCGCTCCACTTCCGCCTGGCCCATCTGCACCAATATTGGATCCTTGCCGGGATTCACCGCCGGATAATCCAGCGGCTCCATGGGAATATGGATTAAAGTCTCGCGACCCTGGCTGCGGGCGCGTTCCATGGTGGAAACGCTGTTGTCCATGCCGGGAAAGATGGCGAAGGTAATTTCCCGCGGCAGGTCTAAGAATTCCTGCAGTAAGTCCCCTTTGATGGAGCCGAAATCGTCAACCACGATGGCTACGAATTTGTTGCTCCTGGCGGCTTTGGCCGGCGTCTTGTCATAATAGAGGTTCACCTCCATCTCTTTCTTGCCGCTCTTGAAAGTGAGAACCTGCTTGCTGTTGGCGGCCTTGCCGGAGGTGAGTTTCGCCCCGCGTTTTTCCAGTTCGGTTTTCACGATGGCGTTGGCGAAGGTGAGGTCCATCTTGCCCCTGTCGATGGGCAGGTCATACTTGAGCTTCGATTTCTGCTCTTGGCTTTCCGCTTTCTGCAGTTGGGGAATGCCCAGTTTTCTCGCCGCCGCGTCGATCGCCTGTCCGGGATCGGACACTTCTTCTACAGCCACTTCCTGCACGTCTGGAGTTTCCTCTCCGGGCCGGATGCTGATCAGCCAGATGATCCCTGCGCAGAGGAATCCGATCACCAGATAGAGACCCAGCGGAAAGGGTTTTTTGCGGGATTTTCTCTTCTTGCTCTTGCGCCGATTAGTTTTCCGGGGCATGCTCCGCCTCTTTCGTGACCGGTGTGGTTTGGGGGTTGAACCTGTCTGAATAATGCATGATCACTTTTGCCAGCGGGGAAAACAGCAGGTTCGAGAGCATCAGCGAAACCCCGAAGATGAACACGTCGTAGAGCAAGGCGCCGATGTTTTCGGGCGGGATGAGCAGCACCTTCAATCCCGGGCCGTGCACGCCGACCAGGGGAAAGAGCAGGTTGAGGATGATCAGGTTGTACAAAAAACTGCCGATTATGATCATCAGAACCAGCGCCAGAGCGTGCCCGGCATAGGCCAGGGGCCGCTTGTCCCAGTCTTCGCGGACTGCCCGGAACGCCGTTTCCATGCTCTTGCCCTCTTCCCGTAAAGTTTCGGTCCAGGCGTTTTTCAAGGTGTAATACAGGATGAGCAATATGCTGAAACCGCGGAAAACCACTGGATAGATCAGTTTCAGGGGAACCAGGATCCCGTAATAGTACTTCAGGAATGCCGCCACCACGTAGATCAGCGCCGAACTGACAATCGTGATCAGGAGGATCTTGTGCACCTCGATCACCATTCTCAGGAAGGAATCCCTGTCGGAACCCGTTACGGGGCGGCCTTCAGGGAAGATCGCGCTGCTGTTCTTGACGATCAGAAAGGCCAGGTAGATCAGCAGCAGAAAGAACAGGCACAGGGGAAACAGATGCCGCTGGATGGTCAGCAATCCGGTGATGGCCGAGATGAAACTGTCGCTGTCGATCCACCAGAACAGGGTCATGGGATACAAAAACACCTGTATTCCGTTGAAATCGCCAAACAGCAGTTTGAACAGGCCGTGTATGAACCGGTGCAGCGCAGTCATATCTTCTCGAAGTCTATCTCCTCAGACTGAAACCTCTCCAGATTGGCCGCCTTTTTGTCAATGCCAATGTTTGCGGCTGGGCAGTGAGCCGGGTTTCTCTGGCAGACCACTGCCGCGCCTCCCGCTTCTTATGCGGGAGATCGGGGGGCGGTTCGGAAGAGATGGGCATGTCAGCCTCGAAGGCAGCATTTAGTTATGCATCGTGATATACCTAATAAGTTGGATTTGCCAGTGAGAATGTTCTGATTACATTATTTGTAAAGAGAACTGCATAATAAAGCATTGCTAGATAATCATATATGTAACTTCGCCCTGCATAGTTGTTTGGCTGAACGCAGTGAATCTGGCGGCGATGTTTGTGGAGTAAACTTGCCCGTGGCGGTGTCGAAACCACAGGATTTTAGTTCTCAGGGCTGAGCTCCGGATTCCGTGTTATGCAAAAATATACAGAACAAAGGATGATCTGTACTCCCATGCGGATCTTCCGAAGGAGTTGTTATGTGGTTCTCTAGGACCGCTCTTGCTTTCATATCCCTCCTGATGATAGGTTTTCTGCTTTTCGCCTGTTCCGCCTATCGGCCAAAGCAAGTTCCCAAATCACCGCCGCCAGAGGTGGAAGGCCGCTATTTGAACCTGATCTGGCAGCACGGCACGGCATTCTACGGTCCGGACCAAAAAAACATCTACATGACCGAGGCGTCGGTCACCGACAGTGTTTTGAGCGGAGTTGTGAATTCCTATCCCGGGAACAAGCCTTACAAAAATAAAGGCCAACGGATCGATATCCACGTCTCCTCAAAGGTCCCCCAACCCCCTGACCTTCCCTCCACTCTTTCGATTCCCCTCAAGGACATCAGCTACATTGAAGTCTACGATTACGACGTCAGCAGGGTGGTAATGGGAGTAGCCATAACAGTGCTTACAACAGCTCTGATAGCGGGCACCATCGTACTGATCATCACAGCAATTGCCTTGGCGAATAAAGGTTCCTGCCCGTTCATCTACACCTACGACGGCGAGGATTACAATTTCACCGGAGAAATTTACAGCGGGGCGATAAACCCAGGGTTGGAAAGGGACGACTTCCTGCCCCTGCCAGGATTCCAGCCCATTGATAGCGCCTATCAGATCAAGATGGCCAACCAGGTCAGGGAAATCCAGCACACCAACCTCGCGGAATTGCTGGTGGCCGATCATCCGGCCGGAACGCAACTGCTGGTGGATAGATACGGCGCGCTGCATACCTATCGGAACCTGCGCCAGCCGCGCTCCGCCAAATCTGCTGATCAGGCCGATATCCTGCCGCTGCTGGCCAGGCAGGACAGCCTGAAATTCCTGGGTGAGTATTCTGAATCGGCAAAACAGACCAAAGACACTGTGTACCTGAGTTTCGACCGGCCGTCCGCTGCCCGGGCAGGGAAACTTGTGGTGCGGGCGAAGACATCTTTCTGGCTGGATCACACCCTGAACAAATTCTTCGAGCACTTTGGCGAAAGATACCAACAGTGGTTTGCCCGGCAGAAAGAGGCGTCTGGCGGGTCGCACGGCACCTGGCCAATGGAACAAAATATCCCCCTCTCCGTGTATCTCAAGCAGGATGGGAAGTGGCAATTCGTGGACTACTTCGACGTTACAGGGCCGATGGCGGAAGAGGACATGATCCTGCCTCTGGACCTGAGCAAAGTGGATTCGCCTACCGTGGAATTGAAACTGGAATGCGGTTTCCACTTCTGGGAAATCGACCGCGTGGGAATGGACTTTTCGCCGGCAGAGCAAGTGTATCCACAGCGGGTGCCCATCTCCGGGGCCCTGGACCAGTCTGGCAGGGATGTCGCAAGCCTCATGGCCACTGCCGATTCCGAATACTATTCGATGCCCGAGATCGGAAACCAGGCGATCCTCAAATTCCCGGCTCCGCCCAAGCGAGCGGACTATCAGCGCTCCGTTTTCCTGCATAGCAGCGGTTATTACGAGGTTTTGAGGACTCCTACAGGAAAACCGGATGTGGCGTTCCTCAGCAAGTTCCGCCAGCCGGGAAGATTGGCAGAGTACTCCCGCGAATTGTTCGAGGATCTGCACAAGCAATTTGCCAAGGCCGAATAACGCCATGCCGGATCAGGTTTTGCCGGGACGGGTTCCGGTGCGGGTTTTCGTGCCTGGCTGGATGGTTGTTTACATCCGTTTCAGGATCAGGTTGCGGATATTGCGGCTCGCTTTGTCCAGCAGTCCGAATCCCTGGTCCGCCTACCAAGCGCTGCGAAGTTTGATCAACAAGCGAAAAACTTTACTGGGAACTCCCCCCGCCACCAGATACATCCAGGCTGGCAACCGGTATTTCTGGACTCTTGCGTCACCCGGCTGGCCCTCCCCCGCCTTTGACGACTTCGTGCGCAACGAGCTGGACAAGGTGCGGCTTGGCGGCGATGCAGGAAACCGCCTGCATACCATGATCTTTTCCATCACCAGCCGCTGTCCCTTGCGTTGCGACCATTGCTACGAATGGAACAATCTCGCCAGCGTCGATTCCCTCAGTTATGACGATCTGGAGCAGATGCTCAAGCACTTTCAGGCTTATGGCGTGGCCACGGTCGAATTCAGCGGAGGCGAGCCTCTGAGCCGCTTTGACGACCTTGTCCGGCTGCTGCAAACCGCGCAAACTGGAACTGATTTTTGGATACTCAGCTCGGGATTCGAATTGACTGCCGATCGGGCAAGAAGACTAAAAGACGCTGGCCTGACAGGCGTCGCGGTCAGTTTGGACCACTGGAAGGAAGAGGAACACAATCGTTATCGCAATCATGGCGCAGCGTTCCAATGGGCTCGGGAAGCGATCCGAAACTCGCTCCAGGCGGAGTTGGTTGTCGCCCTGTCGTTGTGCGCGCGCAAGGAATTCGTCTCCCGGTCAAACCTGGAGGAATACGTTCACCTTGCCAGCGAATGGGGCGTGGGATTAGTGAGGATCCTGGAGCCCCGCCAGGCTGGCCATTACCAGGGATTGGAGATCGAGCTGGAGGAAGAACAGATTGGAATTCTGGACCAATTCTACCTGGACGGAAACGCGGCGAAAGCCGGCCGAAACTGGCCGATCCTGGAATACGCGGGTTATCATCAACGGAGATTCGGCTGTTTCGGAGCCGGAGACCGCTATCTCTATGTGGATTCCCAAGGATTCATCCATGCCTGCCCCTTCTGCCAGAAACCTGCTGGCAACGCCCGCGTTGACCTTTTGGAAGAGGTCATTCCCAAACTGAGAAAGGCAGGCTGCCACAAGTTTCCGACGCAAGTCAGGGAGGCGGAGGTCTTGCTCGCGAAAAGCACATAGAGGGTGTTACACGCGATTGGTACACGGGATTTCATCCGGTCGGACCACCCTCACTCTCGACATCCGCCTGCAATCCCATCCCTCCCAATGGCTTACGCAGGATATCGCAAAACTCTCCCCCAGTTTTATCTTGACAGAAATGGCTGTCCGCGAACCTTAATTATAAAACGAATGTTTTAACCAGCCGCATGGTGTGGCGGAGCCGGAGTTTCGATCCCGGCCGCGTTTTCCCCATCGCCTGGCAAGAATAAAGAGGTTACGCATGCCTGCCGCGAATAAGTTCGCCATCACACTCGACCCTGTGCTGCCGCCCGATCCCGTTTTCGATCCCGCCTACCGGCGGGCTCCGGACCGCGGGCTGGCGCTGAGCCCTTCCGAGACCGCCCTGGCGGTCAAAAACGCCCTCCGCTACGTTCCCGTGGAATTGCACGAGCGAGTCGCCCCGGAGTTTCTGGCGGAACTGCGCGCCCACGGCCGCATCTACGGCTACCGCTGGCGTCCTTCCGGCAAGATCTGGGGGCGGCCGATCGATGACTATAAAGGCATCACCCAAGCCCGCGCCCTGCAGGTGATGATCGACAACAACCTGGATTTCGACATCGCCCTCTACCCCTACGAACTGGTCACCTACGGCGAAACCGGCCAGGTCTGCCAGAACTGGATGCAATACCGCCTCATCAAGAAATATCTGGAGGTGATGGCCGAGGACCAAACCCTCGTAGTCCAGTCCGGCCATCCTTTGGGACTCTTTCCTTCGCGTCCGGAAGCTCCGCGCGTGATCTCCACCAACGGCCTCGTCATCGGAAAATGGGACAACCCTGAAGACTTCAAACGCCTCACCGCGCTTGGCGTGGCGAACTACGGCCAAATGACGGCCGGCGGCTGGATGTATATCGGCCCGCAAGGCATCGTCCATGGCACCTATATCACCCTGCTCAACGCCGGGCGCAAATACCTGGGCATCCCTTCCGGCAAGGATCTCAGCGGCGTCCTCTATATCTCTTCCGGGCTCGGCGGCATGAGCGGCGCCCAATCCAAAGCGGTGGAAATCGCCGGCGGGATCGGCGTCATCGCCGAAGTGGATTTCAGCCGCATTCAAACCCGCCACAGCCAGGGTTGGGTGGGCAGGGTTTCCTCCGACCTCGCCGAGATTTTCCGCTGGGTGGAGGAATTCCGCGCCAGCGGCAAAGCCCTGTCCATCGCCTATCACGGCAATGTGGTGGATCTTTTGGAATACGTGGACGCCCATTCCATCAAGGCGGAATTGCTTTCCGACCAAACTTCCTGCCACGCCGTTTACGAAGGCGGTTACACGCCCGCCGGGCTCAGTTTCGAGTCAGGGCGAGCCTTGCTGGCATCCGATCCCGCGGCGTTCAAGCACCAAGTGGATGCCTCGCTCCAGAGGCATTTCCATGTCCTGAAGCGCCTCAGCGCCAAAGGCTCCCGGTTCTGGGACTACGGCAACAGTTTCCTCGCCTCGGTGTTCGACGCCGGGGAGAAAACGGTCGCCCGCAACGGCGCGGACACCACGGACGGCTTCATTTTCCCCTCCTACGTGGAGGATATCATGGGCCCGCTCTGCTTCGACTTTGGCTACGGACCCTTCCGTTGGGTCTGCCTCAGCGGCAAGACCTCAGACCTTCAAAAGACCGACCGCGCCGCCGCGGAACTCATCGACCCCCGGCGCAACGCCATGGACCGCGACAACCATCACTGGATCACCCAGGCGGAAGCCAACAAACTCGTCGTGGGCACCCAGGCGCGCATCCTTTACGCCGATGAAACGGGACGCGTGAACCTCGCCCTCAAATTCAACCAGATGGTGCGCGCTGGCGAGATCGGCCCCGTCATGCTGGGTCGCGACCACCACGACGTCTCCGGCACCGATTCACCCTTCCGCGAAACCGCCAACATCCGCGATGGCAGCAACGTCATGGCGGAGATGGCCACGCATTGCTTCGGCGGAAACATCGCCCGCGGCATGACCCTCGTGGTGCTTTCCAACGGCGGCGGAGTGGGTATCGGCAGGTCGGTCAACGGCGGCAACGGCATCGTCCTCGACGGCAGCGGCCGCGTCGATGAAGTCGTAAGATCAGGCCTTTCCTGGGATGTGATGGGCGGAGTGGGCAGGCGCAATTGGGCGCGCAACCCCAACGCCGTCCAGACCGTGCGAAACTGGAATGAGGCGAACGCGGAGCGCGGACACATCACTGTGCCCAGCGCCGTGGACGACGCGCTGGTGGAGGCTTTGGTCGCCTCCGGATATCCACCTCAGAATTAAGGAACTGCGGATGTTAAGTTTATTCGTCAAGCAAATGCGGGCGGAAGGGATTCCGGAAAGCGTCATCGACACTTTCGCCGCCTATTACCGCCAACTGGCCAAAGGCGCCAAAGGCCTGGTCCCCCGCTCGGAGATCAAACCTCCCTCGGCCGCCAACCTCGTGGATTACCCCGCCATCGTCAAACACCGCAAGCAGAGCATCCTCAAAAGCATCGCCGTGATCAAACTCAACGGCGGCTTGGGAACTTCCATGGGGCTCAGCGCGGCCAAGAGCCTGCTGCCCGTGAAAGGCAACATGAACTTCCTGGACATCATCACCCGCCAGGTGCTGGCGCAGCGAGCCGGAACGGGCTACGAAGTGCTGCTGATG
Organism: Candidatus Cloacimonadota bacterium; assembly: GCA_027318475.1. GTDB lineage: Bacteria > Cloacimonadota > Cloacimonadia > Cloacimonadales > Cloacimonadaceae > Syntrophosphaera. The sequence continues at coordinate 28,235 of DAHVPC010000013.1, forward strand.
TTCATGAACAGCTACAACACGGAAGCCGACACCCTGCACTACCTCACCAAATATCCCGACCTCAGCAAGCAGACGCTTCCCATTTCCTTTCTGCAAAACAAATTTCCCCGCATCCGCCAGGACAACCTCAAGCCCTACGAAAACGAGGATCCCCTCAAGATGTGGAATCCCCCTGGACACGGCGACATCTATGCCGCCCTCAGCGCTTCCGGCCTGCTCGACCGCCTCATCGACCATGGCTACCGCTACGCCTTCGTTTCCAACGCGGACAACCTCGGCGCCACGATCGACACCTGCATCCCCGCCTACATGGAGGAAAACGACGTCCATTTCCTGATGGAAGTCTGCCACCGCACGGAACTCGACAAGAAAGGCGGACACCTCAGCGAAGACAAACACGGCCAACTCCTCCTGCGCGAAGTGGCGCAATGCCCGCCCGACGAACTGGCGGAATTCCAGGACATCAATTACTATCAATATTTCAACACGAACAACCTCTGGATCGACCTCAAGGCCCTGCAATGGAACCTCATCGCGGGCGACGGCGTGATGCTGCTGCCCCTCATCATCAATCCCAAGGCGGTGGACGGCACTCCGGTCTATCAACTGGAAACCGCCATGGGCGCGGCGATCGGCGTCTTCCACGGCTCCCGGGCTTTGGTGGTGCCGCGTTCCCGCTTCGCGCCGGTGAAAAAGAACAACGACCTTGTGGCGATCTGGTCCGACGTCTATGAACTCAACGACCAGTATCAGGTGGTGCTGCGCCGGGGCATCGAAAAAGCCCCCTCCATCGAACTCGACGACCGGTATTACGGCAAAATCGAACAACTGCTGGAACGCTTTCGCGACGGGGTTCCCTCGCTCACCGGCTGTTCTTCGCTCAAGATCACCGGCGACATCAGTTTCGGCGAGGATGTGATCTGCGAGGGCAAGGTGAGCCTGTCCACCGAGCGCCCGATCCACCTGAAAAGCAGGCTGCTCACCGGAGACATCGTCTTCAACGCCTGAGCCGGGAGATCGCTTGGCCGCCTCCGAACTGCCCCCCAACGTGGAACCGGCCTCCCCCAGGCTCGCGCTGATCGTCGCGATGGACCGCTATGGCCTCATCGGCAGCCGCAACCGCCTGCCCTGGAACATCCCCGAGGATCTGGCGTGGTTTCGCAGCCAAACCTTGGGCCACACCGTGATCATGGGGAAAAACACCTGGCTCTCGCTGGGCGGGGTTTTAGACCAACGCACGAATGTAATCCTCACCCGCGATACCCAATTCAGCGTGCCCGGCGCGATCGTCTGCCACAGCGTGGCTGAGTGCCTGGAGCAATGCGGCTCCGGGGAGTGTTTCGTGATCGGCGGCGCCCAGGTCTTCCAAAGTTTTTTGCCCCTGGCCGGCAAACTCTGCCTCACCCGCATCGACGCCGAATTCACGGGCGACGCCTATTTCCCCTTCCTCGATCTGGAACATTGGGAACTGGTCTTTTTCGAGACCACTACCGCCCAGGCGGGCTACAAACTCACTTTCAGCCAGTATCTGCGGAAGTAGCGCCAGCGCGTTGGGTAGGATTCCGATCCTACCGCAAATGTAGCATAGGATTGCATCCGCGGGACAAATAGGCCCCAAGGACGGCGCTCTATCCTGCTTAGTCCTTGCGCCCCAAAAAATAGCTTGACTACTTTCTCCAAATACTGCGTTGTGCCTCCGATGAAAATGATTCCGAGAACGGAATTTGAATATAGATCGTCTATGGCCCTCAGGACCGCGCTACGGATGTAGCGGTCCCGTGTCGGGTGCGAGTATCGGGTTCATTTTCACCCGGCAGAGCAGTGAACCCCAAAAGGGAGTTTCGATCATGAACAAGTTTTTTGTCTTTTGTCTGGCCCTGGCGCTCGCCGCGCTCACGTCGCTGGCCGCCCAAGCCCAGCTCTTCAACCAACCTTACCAAACCACGGGCAACGCCTACGGCAGCTTCTATGGGGCAAACACTCCCGCCAATTATGAGGTCGCGGACAACTTCTCCGGAGTGAACGAACCGATCACCAACTGCGTGTTCTACGGCGTCACCGGGATTTACGACGATGGTTGGACGGCTGCCCCTCCCAACCCGGTCGAGCCCTTCTTCATCAAATTCTACGCTTACGAGGAAGAACTGGTCACGTTTGACCACGGTGTGATCGCCCCTGCCACCGGGACCTACACGGTCAGGCTGTTTGACTCCTATGGCGATGGCTGGGACGCCGGCAAACTGGATGTTTACGTCGATGGCATCCTTGTTTTGGATGATGTCACCCTGGCCAGCGGAAGTGGGCCGGAGGATTTCACTTTCCCCGCCTCGGCCGGCGATAATATCGTCACCGTTTGCTACCCTAGTCCTTATTGGGGCTATGAGAACTGGTATCAGATCCTCGATCCCGCCCTGAATGTAATCGCGCAGGACGGGGATGCCACTCAAGCCATATGGCCCTACGGTTTGGGATACATTCCCCTGCCCGCGGTCACCGCCCCCGGCACTGGAACCTACACCGTGAACCTCTACGATAGCTTTGGCGACGGCTGGAATAACGGATATCTGGATGTGTATGTCAACAACGTCCTGGTCCTGAACAACATCACAGTGGACAGCGGCTTCGGCCCTGCGGTCTTCAACTTCGCTGCCAACGCGGGCGACGAGATCTGCACGGTTTATAGCCGGGGCGACTATCCCGAGGAGAACTGGTATGAGATATTCGATCCCGGCCTGGTTGAGATCGCCCAGGACGGGGACGGGGCCATAAAACCCTCCGGTCTCGGGTCGGTGACCGCTTACGTGGCGTTAGAGCCGGTGTGGGCGTCCCCGGTCCATTCCTGGATTCTGAACGCGACTGCCACTTATCAAGATACCTGGACAGGTTGGGGACTCTACAAGTTCGAAGTGGACCTGCCGATTCCGGTCGATATGGCCACAGGCTGGTTCTCCGCGCAGATCAATTGCACCCTCGGATCCGGACAGTGGTTCCTGTGGGTGGATTCCAACGTGGGTGACGGATCATTCCACCAGCACCCGGGCGGCGGCAAAGGAAATCCGCTGCTGGCCTCGGTCTCCGCTTCCGGCTCGCCGAAAAACGAAATGGGTGGCGACGTAGCCTTCGAACTCTGGAACGACGATGGAACAGTTCCCGTGGAACTGAGTTCCTTCACCGCGCTGCTCACTTCGGAAAACGAAGTCTGCCTGAACTGGACCACCCAATCCGAAACCAATGTGAGCGGCTATTACGTGTTGCGCAACACCACCGAAGACGCCGCCAGCGCGATTCAGGTGAGCCCGCTGATCGCAGGCACGAACAGCTCCGAACAGCACCACTATTCCTTCACGGACAGCGAAGCCTGCGAGCCCGGGATCTATTACTACTGGCTGCAAAACACCGATTTCGGCGGTGGTGTGGAAACCCACGGGCCCGTGAGCGTGAACATCTCCGAAACGGCCGGGGAGGTCACGCCCGAACTCCCGGTGGTTACTGCGTTGCAGTCCATCTACCCCAACCCCTTCAACCCGACCGCGATCATCCCCTACAGCATCGCCAAAACCGCCAACGTGGAGATCAAGATCTTCACCGCCCGCGGCCAGTTGCTGCGCCACTTTGGCCTGGCGGAACGCGCCCCGGGGAACTACCAGATCGCCTGGGACGGCAAGGACGGCGACGGCAAGGAATGCTCCAGCGGCGTGTATTACATCGTGATGCAGGCAGGCTCCCAGACCTTCCAGCGCAAGGCGGTCCTGCTCAAATAAGCCCTTAAACAAGACATTCAAGGAGCCCGGAGTAACATCCGGGCTTTTTGCAGCGTCGCCCATAGCGCCGCTTTCCCAAGCGGCATTGAGGATAGCACGCGGAAAAACACGGAAACTGCGGCTAGGCGCGGAAAAGATATGCCCCCTATCCTTAACACTGCCTAAGGCCGGGGTTCTCCGGTCACAACAGTTTGCCAAACTATGTTACGGTCTCTCTGTGGTGAAAAAACCGCGTAAATTCAGTATTACGGCTGCGCCCCTTTCCACTTTTCCACTTTTCCACCTTTCCACCTTTTCCCCTTACCACCTTTCCCCTGTTCATCTGTTCCCCTTTTGATCTTCTTTTCCCCTCATCCGCGTTCTCTTTTTAGAGCGAGGCGTCCAGGTCTTCATAGCCCCGCACGGGCGGCAAGAGGCCGGCGTCCACGGCCCGTGATTGCGGCAGTGGCAGGTTGGCGTCTGAGTGTTCCGGCATCATTTTGCGCGGTATTGCCAGCAAACAAAGCTACCTGCCTTGGGACCCAAGCCCCTATTCCCATAGCCTGGAGGCCGGGGGATGGGGCGCGCCGAACCTGTCCAATGGCGGCACCTCGGTTTCCTACCTGCGCACCGATACCAGCTATGACGGCCTGGGCCTGGATAAATACAACGGCTTTG
>DAHVPC010000140.1 GCA_027318475.1 Candidatus Cloacimonadota bacterium
TGCCCAGAGCGCTGGCGTTGCTTGGTGGGGGCTGGCCCGATTGCCTCCTAATTGCCTCCTTATGACCTCCCCAAGATTTTTCGGGAAGTCTTGGGGAGCTTATTGACAGCTCGACGTGCCAGCCTTGAGGGCGATGCGAAAAGTCGATTATCTGCGCGCCGGATTGGGATTTGCCTCCGGCTGCTGGTCTGGCCTGGCTGGCTGCGCGAGAATTGTCCGGCTTTGGGCGCTGTTCTTGCATCAATCTACTTAACTTGATAAGGGGAAACGGAATAAATGTTTAGCAGCCTCTCGGAAAAATTGGACAAAGTCTTCCGCAACATCCGCGGCAAAGGCTTTCTGACCGAACAGAACATCAAAGACGCCTTGCGGGAAATCCGCCTCGCCCTCCTGGAAGCCGATGTCAATTTCCGCATTGTCAAGAACTTCATCCTAGAGGTGGAAAAACGGGCTCTTGGTGCTGAGGTCATGAAATCGCTGACCCCGGGCCAGCAAGTGGTGAAGATCGTGCATGAGCAGCTCATCGCGCTGATGGATACGGAAGGCTTCGAACTCAAGGCCTACAACAACAAACTCACCAAGGTGATGCTCGTCGGCCTGCAAGGCTCCGGCAAAACCACCGCGACAGCCAAACTTGCCCTCCATTATCGTAAAAAGGGCCTGAAATCCCTGCTGGTGGCCTGTGATGTATATCGTCCCGCCGCCATCGAACAGCTCCGCGTCCTGGGCAGGCAGATCGATATCCCGGTCGTCTCGGAAGACACCAAAGACGTGATCGAGATCGCTGAATCCGCGTTACGCCGGGCTCAGAAAGAACTCACCAATCTGCTCATCTTCGACACGGCTGGGCGTCTGCACATCGACGAAGCGATGATGGACGAGGTAGTGCGGATGAAGAGCCACATCAAGCCCGACTATATCTTCTTCGTGGCGGATGCGACCACAGGGCAGGAAGCGGTTACGGTTGCCCGGGAATTCTACGACAAACTGGCGTTCGACGCCGTGATCCTGACCAAATTGGACGGCGATGCCCGTGGCGGCGCCGCTCTTTCCATCAAGGCCGTCACCGAGCGTCCCGTTGCCTACGTGGGCATTGGCGAGAAACTGAGCGACCTTGAGGTCTTCTATCCCGAGCGCATGGCGTCCCGCATTTTGGGCATGGGCGACGTCCTCACCCTGATCGAAAAGGCCGAGGAAGCCATAGACGCGAAGGAAAACGAGAAACTCGCCAAGAAGATGCTCAAGAACCAGTTCACTCTGAACGACTTCCTCAAGCAGTTGCAGAGCATCAAGAAAATGGGTTCCCTGGAATCCGTCATCCGCATGATCCCGGGCTTGGGACACAAACTCCCCGCCGACCTCAAGATCGACGATAACGCCCTCAAACACGTGGAAGCCATTATCCAATCCATGACCGATAAAGAGCGCGATAAACCGGAAATCCTCAATGGCAGCCGCCGCTTGCGCATCGCCAAAGGCTGCGGCAGGACCGTGACCGAAGTGAACCGCCTGCTGCGCCAGTTTGAGGACATGAAGAAAATGATGAAGAAGTTCTCCTCGCCCCAGGGAATGAAAGACCTCGAAAAAATGATGGGCAATACCCAATGATCAGCCACAGAGGATGTAATATGAAACGCCTGCCCTTGTTGTTGTCCCTTGCTTTGTTTTTACTGGCCGCGGTTTTGGCCGCGGAACCGGTCCGTCTTTCCGATGGCGATAATACCGTATCGGTACTCAGTTCCACACCCACCGAGACCATCCTGCAGTTCAACGTCTCTCATTTCGAGAAGACTGCCGTCCAGATCGCCGGAAACACCTGGTATCACGTCACCCTGCCTTCCGAAGGGATCTCGCAGGAACTGGGCGCGCCGGAACTGCCGGTGTGCAACCGCAGCGTGATCATACCGGATCAAAGCCTGATGCGGATCGAAGTCCTGGACGTCCAGTTCCACGATCTGGAACTGCCCGTAGCGCCATCACGCGGGATCATCACTCGCGACCAGGATCCCGCTTCGATACCCTATACCTTCGGCGCGGCCTATACAAGTGACAGTTTTATTCCCGCCAATATTGCCGACCTTTCCGAACCCTACATCCTGAGGGATTTCCGCGGCATCACGCTCCAAACCTCGCCTCTGGCCTACAATCCGGCCAACAAGACCTTGCGCGTTTATACCTCCTACAAGGTCAGGATCTACAGCGCCGGCCTGGATTCCCGCAATGCCATAAACTTTCCCCGGAGTGCCATCTCCCGGGATTTCTCCCCGCTCTACGAAAACCACTTCGCCAATTGGTACAGCTACCGCTATACTCCTGTCAGCGATGCCTTTGGCAAGTTGCTCGTGATCTGCCACACCAACTATATGAGCGCCATCCTGCCTTGGGTGAACTGGAAAAAGCAAAAGGGCATCGAGACCGAGCTGGTTGAGTGGTCCACCATCGGAACGACGGCCGCGCAATTGCAAACTTACATCCAGAACCGTTACAATGCGGACAACACTCTGGCCTACGTGCAAATCGTGGGCGACGCGCCGCAGATTCCGTCCCTGACTTCAGGAGGCGGCGGCTCCGATCCGAGTTTTTCTTTGGTGGCAGGTTCCGACAACTACCCGGATATCTTCATTGGCCGTTTTTCCGCCCAGACCGTCGCCGAACTTACACCTCAGATCAACAAGGCCATCGTTTATGAGCGCGATCTGAACACCAGCGCCACCTGGCTTGCACGCGCAACTGGCCTGGCTTCTGCGGAAGGTGGTTCTGGCCTCGGAGACAACGGCGAATCCGACATCGCGCACATGAACCTGATCCGCACCGATCTGCTGAATTATGGCTACTCGACAGTCGATCAGATCTACGATCCAGGCGCCCTGGCTTCCACAGTGACCGCCAATGTCAATGCCGGCCGGGGATTCATCAACTACGTCGGCCATGGCTCCGACACTAGCTGGGTTACCAGCGGATTCAGCAATACCAATGCCAGCGCGCTTACCAACGGCAACATGACGCCCTTCATCATGGATGTGGCCTGCGTAAACGGCAACTTCGTAAGCATCACCTGCTTTGCGGAAGCTTGGCTGCGCAATGCCAATGGCGGCGCGGTGGCCATGTATGCCAGCTCGATCAACCAGTCCTGGAATTCGCCGATGCGCGCTCAGGATGAGGCCACGGATCTGCTGGTCGCCGGCTCCAAAACCACTGCTGGAGGACTCTACTACAACGCCTCCTGCAAGATGATGGACATCTACGGCAACACCGCTGGTTCCGACGGCGTGAATATGTTCAAGACCTGGCACATCTTCGGCGATGCCAGTCTGCTAGTCCGTTCCAAGACTCCCCTTGCCATGACCGTCACCCATCCCGCCCAGATCGTGATCGGCGCTACTTCGATCAACGTTTCGACCAGTGTCCCCAACACCTTGGTCGCCCTCACCTACAACAACGCCATCCATGCACGCGGCTACACCGACAGCGCTGGTAACGCCGTGCTGACGCTGGTCAATCCGCCCGCTGGTTCCGTCACCTATACGCTGACGGCTACGGCATTCAACCGGGTGAGCTATGTCGGCGCTTTGCAGCAAGTTCCGGGCAGCGGACCATATCTCTCTGTGACTGCCGCCACCTACTCCGACGCGAACAATGATGTCCCGGATTACAACGAGTTCGGAAACCTCGATGTCACTTTCCAGAACACCGGTTCTGTCAGCTCAGGCAGTGTGGTGGCGACCCTCAGTTGCGTGACGCCCGGCATCACGCTCACCGATAGCACCGAAAGCTTCTCCGGATTGGCAGCCGGCGCTTCCACCACCAACAATGGCGCTTATGCTTTCGCGATCGGGGACAACGTCGCCGACGGCACTTCAGCGGCCTTTACGATAACCATGATTAGCGGCAGCGAGACCTGGAACCACACTTTCAGCCTGACCCTCAATGCGCCTGAACTGG
>DAHVPC010000141.1 GCA_027318475.1 Candidatus Cloacimonadota bacterium
ACTCCGGTCACCAGTTCATCCAGGCGCCTGGCGTTGAGCGTATCGGACAGCACGGTTTCCAGATTTCTGAACAACTTTGGCTTACGGGGTCCCGCCTGTTTTGCTTGCGCAAGCGGATTAAAGCTCTCTAAAATTCCCGCTTTTCCGGCTGAACCCGGCACCCAGGCCAGGAAGAAAACCAGCGCTGCAGCCATCGCCACGCCGGTGAATGCCAGCAATCCTCTGCGTAAGTCCATCGGATACTCCGTAACCTTCACGTATTCTACTGCAAGATACCCAGCCAAGTTATCCACACAGATTTTACTGTCAAGCAAAATCAGGCTCCTGCGTCACGGCTTCTATCACTTCTTAATCAAGCCTTAATCAAGCGTTAATAATAGACGCTTGATTAAGGCTTAATTAAGGCTTGATTAAGACTAATCCTCCAGGGCCAGGCATAAAAAGAGGCTCTCTTTCGAGTGGGTAATCGAGTGGGTAAGCCCCGGAGGGTGCGACAGATCATAGCGGTGGGTGCGTCAGCCCCCCGTCCACGTACCACCGACGTTTTAAAGGAGCCCCGGAGGGTGCGGCAGACATTTGGCGGGCCTCTTCTATGGCAGGATATGGCAGATATAGATAGAACTAGCTCAGACAGTAATGATCATCATTCTAATGCTTGCCTGATATCCGAGTGTGTCGCACCCTCCGGGGCTTCATTGATACTCGTGTTACCGATTCGGGGGGGCATCGCTAACCACCCCACAAACTCGCTGCGCTCCTTTGCGGGGACCCCGGTTCGCTCGCACCCACCGCTATGATCTGACGCGCCCTCCGGGGCTTACCCAATCGGTCTGAAAGAGAGACTATTTCTTTGAGCGGGCATAGGTCAGGGATGCAGGCAGCCGGGCTAGTGTGCTTGCTTACTCGAAATAATAGATGGCCTGGATGGGGTCGATGCTGGCGGCTTTGATAGCTGGGTAGAGTCCGGAGAGAAAACCGGTGAGGAATGAGAAGAAAAAGCCTACGATCACGCCCTGGATGGGCAAGTAGAGGGGGAAATCGATCGCTTTGCTGATGCCGGTGAGGATGAGCCAGGCCAGGATAATGCCCAGCGCTGCCCCCAACATAGCCAAGGACACAGCTTCGAAGATGAAGTAGTAGAATATGTCGCCTTCGGTGGCTCCCACGCTTTTACGGACGCCGATCTCGGTCATGCGTTCCTGGATGGAGATCAAGAGGGTGCTGAACAGCCCGATCCCGCCAACGATCAGGGAGATCGAGGCTATGGCGATCAGGGTCACGTTCCATCTCTTCATGTAGCCCTCGATCTCTTTGGTGATGGTGAGCAGCATCTCGCCCACGTTCATGAAGCTGAAGTTGGGAAACATGCTATGGCGGGCCAGCAGCAGTTGACGGGCTTGGGATTTCATCAGGCGGAATTCCTCTTCGGATGCGGCCTGGAGGTAGATCATGTGGACGCCTTTCTGCGTGCCGAAATATTGTGCCCCATACTTGAGGGGCACATACACCGCGCTGAGGTCTTCCTTGCGTTCCCAGGTGTTGAAGTTCATGCCGTTGCCGGAAGAAAGCTGGTCTTTATCCAGGACGCCGACGATGCGCAGACGGTGCCTTCCCAATTGCAGCATTTTGCCCACCGGATCGGATTTGCCGTATTGCTCCTGGGCGAAATGGTAGCCCAGAACCGCCACGGGCAACAGCTGGTCGTTTTCGTAGGCGTTGAACAACCTGCCGTTTAAGACGGGATAAGTCTTGTTGGCGAAGAATTCGGGGTCCGTGGCACGCAGCCGCACCTGCTTTTCCTTGTTGTCCAGGCGCATCAGGGCGGTGTTTTCGATGGTAGCATAAGCGCTTTTGTGGGGCACGCCTTCCAGTAGCGCCAGATAGTCGTCGTAGTTGATGGTCTGCACGCTTTGGTTGGCGCGGCGCAAAGCCCGGCGCAAGCTGCGGGGCCCGGTCACGCTGCCTTGTTCCCCGGCGGAAATGACCACGGAATAGTTCCAGCCCATGCCTTCCATATTGCTGTTGATGAGTTCTTTCAGCGCGTAAACGCTGGAGACCATGGAGACCACGGCGAGCACGCCGATCACGATGCCAGTGAGCGTCAGCAGGGAGCGCAGTTTGTGGTTCAAGATGCTTTGAAACGCGCTCTGCAGGGCGTCCCGGGCATGGATCCGGGCTATTCCATGGTGCTCTTGCATTTCGGGCACTGCTTGAAGTTGCCTTTGTCTTTGGTGTATTTTTCCTGGACGAAGGGGTTGCCGCATTCCGGGCACGGGATGGGGACGGGTTTGTCGTTGGTGATCCATTTGCAGTCGGGATAGCGGGTGCAGGAGTAGAAGATGCGGCCTTGCTTGTTGCGGCGTTGGACGATCTCGCCGGTTCCGCATTCGGGACACTTGAGCCCGGTGGTTTTGGGCTTGGCGAACTTGCATTTGGGATAGTTGCTGCAGGCGATGAATTCACCGAAGCGGCCGGTCTTTTCCACCAGGGGGGATCCGCATTGGGGGCAGAGTTCGGTGAGGGTTTTGGGCACGGAGATCACGATGTTGCCATCTTTGTCCCGGGTGAAACTCTTGCTGTTCTTGCAGGCGGGGAAGCGGTTGCAGGAGAGGAATTCGCCGCTTTTGGAACGCTTGATCTGCATCCTGCCCTCTTTGCAGAGGTCGCAGACGATGTCCGTTTCCTGCACGAAGGCCTTCTTCTCCGATTTCACGTCCACGGCCTTGATCAACTTGGTCAGTTCCTCGTAGTACTTCTTTACCAGTTTGTGCCAGACGACCTTGCCCAGCTCCACTTCGTCCAGTTTATCCTCCATTTTGGCGGTGAAAGAGACGTTGAAGATGGCGTCGAATTTATCCACAAGGAAGCGGTTGACGTCCATGCCCAAAGCAGTGGGCAGGAAGGATTTCTTTTCCAGGAGCACGTATTTGCGTCCGCGGATGGTGCTGATAATGGAGGCGTAGGTGGAGGGGCGGCCTATACCCTGGGCCTCCAATTCTTTGATCAGCGAGGCTTCGGTGAAGCGCGGAGGTGGTGTGGTGAAGTGTTGCGAACGCACCAGTTCGTCGTGTTCCAGGGCGTCATGGTTGGCGTAGTCGGGATGGATCTGCTCGCCGGGGATGAACATCACGTGAGGATAGGCCTTGCGGAATCCTTCCTCCACGACTTCGCTGCCGCTGGCTGTGAACAGCGCCTTGCCCAGAGCGACCTGCGCGGTGGTCGTTTGCAGCTTGAGCGGCTTCATCTGGGTGGCCACAAAGCGTTGCCAGATGAGGGTGTAAAGCTTGAGCTGTTCCTTGCTGAGGCTGGCGGCGACGCTTTCCGGAGTGTGGAAGGAGTCGGTGGGGCGGATCGCTTCATGGGCGTCCTGCGCGGAAGATTTGCTCTTGTATCTGCGGATGGTCGAGTGCGTTTCGCCTTTGCCGAAGCGGTCTTCGATCAAGCCGCGGCAGTTTTCGATGGCCTCATCTGCGATGCGTGTGCTGTCGGTGCGCATGTAGGTGATCAGGCCGGTGGTTTCGCCTTTCAGATCGATGCCTTCATAGAGTTCCTGGGCGATGCTCATGGTGCGTTGGGACTGGAATCCCAGGATCTTGGAGGCTTCCTGCTGCAGGGTGCTGGTGATGAAGGGCGGCGGCGGCTCCACAATGCGGGTGCCACGTTTCACGGAGTCCAGGATGGCAGAGGCAGAGGCGATCTCGCCTGTGATCTCCAGGGCTTTGGCTTCGTCCGGGATCTCCAGTTTCTTGCCGTCCCATTTTTCCAAGCTGGCTTTGAAGGGCGGCAGTTTCCCCCTCCAGAAGTTGGCTTCCAGCTTCCAGAACTCGCG
>DAHVPC010000142.1 GCA_027318475.1 Candidatus Cloacimonadota bacterium
CAGGTATGGCTCCAGCAGTTCCAGTTCGTTCAAGGCGCGGCGCGCGTCGCCTCCGCTTTGTTGAGCCAGCCAGCCAATGACGTCGGGATCCCCTTCTAGTGTTAGTTCCGCGCAGCCTTTGGCGAGGATTGCCCGCAGATCTTCCTCCGCCAGCATTTCCAGCACGAAGACGTGGCAGCGCGAAAGCAACGCCGGAATGACCTCGAAGGAAGGATTCTCCGTGGTGGCGCCGATCAGGATCACGGCTCCGGATTCCACGTAGGGCAGAAAGGCGTCCTGCTGCGCTTTGTTGAAGCGGTGGATCTCGTCGATGAAGAGGATGGTGCGCTGGTTGTGGTGCTTGTGGGCGTAGTGGGCGTCCTTCATCACGGCCTTGACGTCGTTGATGCCGGAAAGGACAGCGCTGAATTGCACGAAACGGTGCCCGGACGAATGCTCGATGATGCGCGCGATGGTGGTTTTTCCGGTGCCGGGAGGCCCCCACAGGATGAAGGAATGGTAGTCGCCGCTGGCGATCATCTTGTTCAGAAGCGAGTTCGGGGCTACCAGTTTGCTCTGGCCGCGCAGTTCCTCCAGGGTTTGGGGACGCAGTTTTTCCGCCAGGGGCGCGCTTTGTGACGCGGCCTCTGCTTCGTCGAGAAAGTTGGTCTGATCCTTGCTCATGTAAGGTCCTGAAGAGGCTGGCGCCGGATCAATCCTCCATCAATCCGGCCAGTTCGCTGGGATCGAACCAGCGCAGGGCTCCCTGGATGCGGCTCATTTCGGCCAGCAGCAGGCTTTTGTGGCCTTCTTCCTCAGCTGCGAGGCGCAGCGCGAGGGCTTTCAGATCAGCGTCTTCGATTTCCGCGGCCAAAGCCAGATACTGCTCACGGGCGTAGTCCTCGCGGCTGATGGCGTATTCCAGCAGCACTTGGGGATCCGAGAAATCCAGTTCCTGCAGTTCTCGCCCCAGCTTGATATCGCCGCTGGGTGCAGGATCGGGAAACTCGGCGGCGAAGGCCTCGCGCAGCTTCTGTTCATGGTTCTTTTCCAGGCGGACCAGTTCGTTGAAGAAGGCGCTGGTTTCGGGATGGTGAAAACTCCGGGCGAGGGTCGCGTAGAGCTTTTGCGAGCGCAGTTCGGCGCTTAGGGCGGCGTGGTAGAGTTCCAATTTGTTCATATCGATACCTTTGTTTTCGTTTTCAAGTGTTCTGGCGGATCAATTCGATCGCGTTGATGCGCTTGAGGCGGCGCAGAGGAAAGATCACGCTGGCCAGGGTTACCAGATATGCGGCCACGATCACCGCCACGTAATCCAAAGCGGCGAATTTCACGGGCAGAGGCTGCGGCAGCGCGTCGCCCATATCAAGGCGCAGGATGCCTAACCGCTGCTGCAGCAGCAGCAGCGCGGTGGACAGCGCTATGCCCAGGATGATCCCAAGCGTGGAAAGCAACAGGGACTGGTACAAAAACAGGCCGCGCACTTCGGGATCGCGGTAGCCGAGGGCTTTGAGCAGCCCCAGTTCGCGCTTCTTCTGGGCGATGGCCTTGAGCATGTTGCCCGTGAGGTTGAAGGAAGCGATGATATACATGAAGAGCATGATCACAAACATCATGTACTTCTCGAAGCGGATGGCGCTGTAGAGGCTGGATTCGTAAGCGCTCCAGTCTTCCACCTCATATCCTTTCAGGCGGGAACGCAGTTGCCGGGCGTAGCGAGCGGACTTCCCGAAATCCGGGGTTTTCACCTCGATGTAGTCCACTTCGCTGGAATAGCCGCGGAAAAAGCGCGCGTTGTCTAGGCTGATGTAGCTGAAAGCGTCGTCGTATTCTGGCATCCCGGCATAAAAAATGGCCGCCACGCGCAAAGTGCGCACCCGGGGCAACAATCCAAAGGCCGTGGGAACGTTGAACAGCGGCGCCAGCAACTGGATTTCATCGCCTGGCGTAACGTTCAGTTTGGCCGCCAGGCCGGAACCCAAAGCGATGCCGCCGCCAAATTCCGGACCCAGAATACTCCCGCGCAGCAAGCCTTGGGTGGATTCCGCGGCGGAGTTGCCAGGAGGAACGAGCGCGCCGCTGATCTGGGTGTGCAGCGTGGGATCGATGCCCAGGCAGAGGGTGGAAAAGAGGGCCGGGCCGCGTTTGATGACCAGTTCGTTGCGCACCACGGGAGCCGCCTTGAAGCCTTGCTGACGCAGGGTTTGGAGCAGTCCATCCGGAGCGTCCAGAGGCTGGTTGTCAGATTTGCTGATCCGGATTTCGCTGAAGGTGCCGGTGATCCTGCCGCGGATATCCGCCCGAAAACCGTTCATCACGCTGCTGACGCAGATCAGCGCCATCACCCCGAGCGTAATTCCGGCCAGGGTCAGGATGTGCGAGCGGTTGAGCGGGCCCGCGCTTTGTCCGCGCAAAGATTTAAGCGCCAGCCAGAGCGCGCTTTTATTGCGGTTCTTTTCCATGTGGGCGAGGTTTATGGCAGGGCGGCATTAGTCAAGAGGTTTCGGCGCCGTGGAAGCTTTGGGATCGGCATAAATCTTGCGCGGATACACGATCGCTCCAGGGCTTTTATCCTGGACAGTGGTGGCGAAGGGGACCACGGTGGACTTGTTGACAATGGTCTGCATGCCAAACTTTGGACTGGCGACGTTGTACCAGGCGGCGAAGTCCGCATCCGCCATCAGATCCGCGATGTTGCAGCTCATGATCAGCATGTTGCTGGAGGCCACGATCTGCGTTTCGATGTTGCCGATGCGCACAAGGTCGTCGGAGCCGGTGCCCGTGATCTTGAACAGGCCGGGTCTGATCCCGCCCAGAGGAACATTCATGTAAGCCAGGGCCCAAACGATTACGTCCGGATCGTTGGGGTCGGAATTGGGATCGGCGATCACGCTCATGTAGGAAGGATAAACCGTGCCTATTTTAGCGCTGGTGGGAAAGCCGCCACCGCGGTTCTGAACTGCGGTGATGATCCTGGTGTTGGTGAAGGCCACGTAATCCGCCGCGATGTTGTAGTAGTTTGTGCCGTTGTCGTTCAGGGCGTCATCGGTGGCTTTGGTCAGCTGCGCCGGGGTCGGCAACCCCGTGCCCTCATGGAATACGGGAACCAGCTCGGTATTGCCGGCGGCGCTCTTCTTCTTCAAACCCACGTAGCGCCGGGTGGAACCCACAGGAATGGCAGCCTGATAGGTGTGGGCCGCCGCGTCGTACAGGCTCAGGTTGTATTCCGCGATTCCGCTGCCGGGATTGTACACGACCTTGTTCGCCAACAGGCCGCTCTGATTGATCTCGGTGCGCAGCAGCATCTGCGAGGCCGCGTTCCTGCCGCTGAACCGGATATTTTGCCAGTGGTTGATGGTCAGCGCGCCCAGAGACAGGGTCAGCGCAAAAGCCATGGCCAGAATAATGTATTTCATAGCGTTCTCCTTATGATCATGAACAAGGGCGGAACCGCAAATGCCCCTAAAGATAAGTTTCGTAACCGGGGCTTCTTTGGCAAGGAAAATCTGGAGCCGGCCTGCAGACTGACGGGAAAAAGAAAGGCTCTCTTTCAAATCGAGTGGATAAGCCCCGGAGGGTGCGACATATGATAGCCCGGGGTGTAGCGACCGGGGTCCCCGACGGACAACTTGTTGGCCGGTGGGGTGGAAGCGGAACCCCGGGTTATGGACCTGTGGCGGAGAAATACAAAGATCCC
>DAHVPC010000143.1 GCA_027318475.1 Candidatus Cloacimonadota bacterium
GTGAAAGGCAATGCCACGGTACCCTCCTATGTGCTGGAATACCTGCTCGGCCAGTATTGCGCCACCAATGACGAGGCCACTATCCAGACCGGTATCGAGACCGTGAAGGAAATCCTCCGCAAGCACTATGTGCATCGCAACGAGGCGGGACTGGTACGCTCGACCATCAAGGAGAAAGGCCGACACAAGGTGATCGACCGTGTCAGCGTGTCGCTCAATGACAAGGACGATGTTTACGAAGCGGAGTTTGCCAATCTGGGCATCAAAAAAGTGCTCATCAACGCCGGTACCGTCAAGGCACATCAGAAGCTGTTGGTGAGTAGCGTCTGGTGTATCGCCGACCTGGAATATGAGTATTCCGAGGAAAAATCGGGCTCGCCGTGGGTGTTAGCCTCCCTCAAGCCTATACAGATCTCCCGTTTCGACTTGGATGGCTACCTGGCAGCGCGCAAGCAGTTTAGTACGGACGAATGGATCGACCTGCTGATCCAAAGCCTCGGCTTCAACCCGCAAATGTTCGGAAAGCGCAATAAACTGCTACAGCTCATCCGCCTGATTCCTTTCTGCGAGCGCAATTACAACCTGATCGAACTGGGGCCGAAAGGGACGGGTAAATCGCATGTCTATTCGGAGTTTTCGCCGCACGGCATCCTGATTTCCGGCGGTGAAGTAACCGTGCCCAAGCTCTTCGTCCATAATGGCACGGGCAAACTCGGCCTGGTGGGTTACTGGGATGTAGTAGCCTTTGATGAGTTCGCTGGCAAACAGAAGCGGGTAGACAAGGCGCTGGTGGATATCATGAAGAACTACATGGCCAACAAGTCCTTCTCGCGCGGCGTAGAAACGCTGGGCGCAGAGGCCAGTATGGTTTTCGTCGGCAATACCGACCACACCGTACCTTACATGCTGAAGCATTCCGATCTCTTCGACCCACTGCCGGAAAAGTTTCATGACTCCGCATTCCTGGACCGCATGCACTATTATATCCCCGGCTGGGAAGTGGATGTGATCCGGGGCGAAATGTATTCCGACGGCTACGGCTTTGTAGTCGATTACCTGGGTGAAATTCTGCGTGCTCTGCGCGGCGATGACTTTTCCGACCGCTATAAGAAGCGGTTCAGCCTATCCAACGAGATTTCCAGTCGCGATCGCGATGGCATCAACAAGACCTTCTCCGGCCTCATGAAGATCATTTTTCCCAACGACGACGCCAGCGATGCGGAGATTGAGGAAGTATTACGCTACGCGATTGAAGGCCGCAAGCGGGTCAAAGATCAGTTGCTGCGTATGGACCACACCTATCCCGAGGTTCGTTTTGCCTACCAGAGCAGCGATGGCCAGGAAGTATTGGTACACACTCTGGAAGAAGATGAGTACCCCAGTCAGTACCATCGTCAGTTAGCGGCGGATATTTCCTTGCAGGAGTTGCCCTTTGACGTAATGGGCGTTACACCTGCTGCACATCCTGCTCTGGCCACGGAGATGCCTGCATTACCCGTGAGCGCAGCGGCCGACAGTGATTCGGTTTTGAAAGAGCAGCACCTCGTCTTCCACGAAAACCAGCGGGGAGTGAGCTTCGACACGCTCTTTGGTCCCTATCTGGCGACCAGTAAGCGCATTGTCGTCACCGATCCCTATCTCCATGAGTTCCATCAGTTACGCAATCTGATGGAACTCATGGAGACCATCAGCAAACAGAAAAGCCCCGATGACGAGGTGGCTGTTCACGTGGTAACGGTTGAAGACGAGTTTGACGGTGATCGTCAGACAGAAAGCCTGCAAAAAATCGCCGACGCGTGCGCCGAGGTGGGCATTCAGTTCACCTGGGTCTACGACACCACGAACACCCTACACGACCGTGACATCAGCACCGACCTCGGCTGGAAAATCGTCCTCAGCCGTGGACTGGACGTGTTTCAGCGCTTTGAGCTCAATGATGCCTTCAGCTTCGCCAACCGGCTGCAACAGCATCGACCCTGTAAGGCCTTCAATGTAACCTATGTACACGATATCAGGCAGGAACACAGCATCGGTTAGTGAGTAGTGATCACGGTGTGGAACTCCGGGAGCCCGCACCCTATGTGTTGCCCTTGCGTGGTGCGGTACTCATTCTCCAGGTTCAGGGGAATAAAGATTGCTGAACTTGTGCGTCTGTGGAGAGCGGCTTTCAAGTTCGGTTACAAACTGATCGATCATGGCTTTCAGATCGGCGCTCACAGAATAGGCGGCATCCCTGGCGATGTCGTCAGGAACGTTGGCCGCCCTGAAGGCGCGGTATAAGGCGAGTGGGCTTTTCATGCTATAAATCATAGATGATTACTCCATAGACAGGATAATTTGAGGGCGATTGTATTCTGGGAATTCAGAATGACTATTTATGCCAAGGCCGGATCCCATCAATGGGCCAGCGCCTGATGGATGGCGGCAAAGAAGACGATGCCACCCGCCACCACGGTGAACATTGTGGCGATAAAGTACAGGATCGGATGGAATTCATCCTCCGGAGCGTCTTTCTGCAGCTTCCACCCAGCGAAGAAGAGGATCAGCGTGACCCATATCCCCGCACCCATCGCTGGGACAAGCCAGCCCATTTGGGGAAAGCTCCTGATGACCGTAATGGCAACCAGCAGGCTGGTGCATATCCAGGAGAAGGTTGTCGCCAGGATCCAGCCCGGACAGGATTTATGTCTCACATGGTTCATAAATACCTCGCAGTGATTCAAACATCGTGTCTTTGGGCCATGGCGCCTCCGTCATGACCTCGAAAACAACGTATCATGGCGTTTCACGATTGCTGGGATTTTCAGAATTTACGAGTTGCCGTGAGTGCAATTGGCGGCGGTACAGTCCGGTACGTGCGTATTCCGGCGGCATCCGGCCACCGATTCCATGAACATTCGGCCACCCGTTCCACGGGCATCCGGCCACTGATTCCACGGCCATGCGGCCACCCCTGGGGGCAGGGGCGACGTTGGGTAGTTTTGTTCATCATGACCTCTTTTGCGGAGCAAGGAGGTTTTTGTGGAGCGACTATCCATGCGCAAGATTCGAGAAGTATTGCGATTGAAGTACGAGGCGAGACTATCCGCCAGGGTGATCGCCCGCAGCGTCAACGCCGGCAGGACAACGGTGCAGGAATACCTTCAGCGTTTTGCGGCGAGCGGTCTTTCCTGGCCCACGGAGCTGGATGATGCTGCTTTGGAGAGCCGATTGTTTCCTCCGCCACCACCGGCTGGCACGGCGCGACCAGAACCAGACTGGACGGTTGTCCAACGCGAGCTGCGGCGCAAGGGGGTCACCCTGTTGCTCCTCTGGCAGGAATACAAGGAGCGGGAACCCGACGGGTTCCAGTATTCGTGGTTCTGTGACTGCTACCGCGCCTGGCTGGGTCGCCAGGATCTCGTCATGCGGCAACACCACCGGCCGGGAGAGCAATGTTTCATCGACTATGCGGGGATGACCGTGCCGGTCACGGATCCCGGCTCGGGGGAACTCCGTGCGGCCCAGATCTTCGTC
>DAHVPC010000144.1 GCA_027318475.1 Candidatus Cloacimonadota bacterium
AGTTATCCCCGCTCTCTCCCAAGTCCATCCACTACCTGACCGCACAGCGCGGGCTGGAGCCGGAGACCCTGGCGGTTTACGGCAAAAGCATCCGCACCGACATTCACCAGATCGAAAGTGGTGGCACCCGGCAGGGCGGCGAATTGCACAATGTCGCCTTCGCCCACGTGGCCATCGACAAGGACAACCAACCGGTCATCGCGGGCTGGGAGAAGAAAGGTCCTGGTAAGGAGAAAACCTTTAACGGCTTCCATGGCCATCGCGGAATCGCCGTTTTCAAGCATAAGGACTTTGACAATGCCGATGAACGCGGCCCGGACGATATTGGATTTTGCCAGAAGATGATCCTCTGTGAATCGTCCATTGATGCGCTCTCGAAGGCGCAGATGGACGGGCGCCATCCCGGAGATATCTATGTCTCCATCGGCGGCACCCCTTCCGCCGCCGCCGAAAAATCCTTGTCCGCGCTGATCCGCAAGAATGAACCGCAGGAGGTGGTGCTGGCCTTCGACAATGACGACGCCGGGCGCGGATTCGCTATTCACATGGAGCGTTATCTGGCGAGTGAGAACTTGAAATTCAGCATGCCGCACTTCGCTACCCGCATGGAATTTCCACCTAAGGGACTGAAAGATTGGAATGACATGGTTAAACCAAAGGCGCCCGTGCGGAACCAGGACTGCGCCCGCGAGGCTGGTCTCGGGATGGGAGGTTGAGCGTGCCAGCACCGCGCTCTCTTTCGAGTTTTCGAACGCCACTCCTTTCCCGTGGCTGGGCGGCAAGAGCCGGATGGTCCAGACCATCCTCCCGCTCCTGCCGCCACACACTACCTATGTGGAACCCTTCGGCGGTGCGGCGAACTTGCTGTTAGGCAAGAAGTCATCCCAGGTCGAGGTATATAACGACGCCAGCGGCTTACTAGTGAATTTTTTTAGGGTACTACAAGACCCAATCCAGCGAACCGCACTACTGGACCGGCTGCAATGGACCCCATACGCCAGAATGGAATATGCCCACGCGCTGGAGCACCTGGACGATCCCGATCCGGTGATGAAAGCCTGGGCGTTCTTCACGGCTCAGTGCCAGGGTATATCCGGTGGCGGATCCTTTGGAAACCGCGGCGCTTCTAACTGGGGCTATTCTCGGACCGCTGATCAGGCTCAGTCTTTTCGCGGGCATGTCGAGAAACTGCCCGCCATCGCCGAGCGGCTGTTGGAGGTGCAAATTGAGCATAGCGACGGCATTGAAGTAATCCGGCGATGGGACGCGCCTGATACGCTGTTTTACATTGATCACCCTTACGCCGACGCCACGCGGACCAACAAATCCGGGCGCGCGGCTTATCACTGCGAGATCGACGATGATGGGCAGCAGACGCTGGTGGACGCCCTGCTCCGTCTCCAGGGTGGCGCCATTCTCTCGGGTTACCGCACCACCCTCTACCGGCCTCTGGAAGACGCGGGATGGGAGCGCCGGGAGTTCGCCGTGGATCTCTCCGCCGCCGCGCGAGTGAGAACATTTGATGCTATGGGTCCCGTCGGCAACGAACAGCGAAAACGGATCGAGTGTCTCTGGCTGTCCCCGGATGTGGCCGCTACGGCTGGCCAAGAGCGGCAAGGCGGTCTGTTTGAGGCATTTTCCAGCGAAATGGTCGGTGCGCCATGAAAAAGACCACCCTCCTCTTCCTTCTGTCTGCCCTGCTGGGTGCAACTGTGTTATCCGGTTGCGCCGGAACTATCGCCCAATATCCGCTGTGTTCCGTGCTGCCCGCCGGATCGGCGGGGTGCCCACCATCCCAAAAAGGAGCCTGCTGATATGCTCATTCTCGTTCGCCCGCATGTTTCATTGCTGGATGGGCCAGCCGTCGCGCGGTTTTTGCCGAAAGCGGGAATTGTTCAGGCCGTCTTCGCCGTGGACCCGGATTACGCCCGGCACCCTGCCTGGTCCCGCCTGCTGAATGTCTATGGTTGGCTGACGGGTGGGCACACGATGCTGCCGCTTGATGCCACTCGCCCGTTCGCCATGCGGGACCTGCTGCGGAACCTGCAATCAGGGCGCGACGTGGTGATCTTCCCTCAAGGTACCGGCATTGGCGATTCCGCTCGCCCGGACGCCGGAGGTTGTGATTGGCTGCTGGAGAGAACCAGCCGATGCGTTATGGAGATTACGCTATCCCATAAGACCCGCTGGCCACGCATCGAGCGTTTTGATGAATGGCTTCCGTATCGGGGTTCGCACCCGGCACGGGACCAGCGACGACGACGGTGTGACGCGGGAATGGGAAAGAAAGGCCCCGCCGCCCTTGCAGGGTGCAGCACCCTGCCGAGTGTGACCCTTCGCCGGGTGCAACCCCTTGTCTGGCCTCCCGTCTCAGGCGAACGCCTGGATTAAACCTTCCGAAGCGCCTGCCGTGCGGCTTCTGCCAAAAATCCGGACCGGCTGGCCCCACGGGTTTTGGCCGCCTCGTCGATACGGCGAATCAGGTTGCGCGGCAGGGTGATGTTGACCTTCTCCGTCTTGCCTTCCACGCGGGACGCATCCACTTCCACCAGCGCCCAGACGCCGCCCGCATAATCCGGATCTGATTGATATTCAGCCAGCAAACGCGGCTCCGGGAGAGGCTCGCCCTCCTCGGCCATTCCTTCCAGGTGCAGATCTATGGCTTCGCGGACGCTGTCCAGCGCCTCGTCCAGCGTATCGCCTGCGGAAAAGCAGCCCGGCAATCCGGGCACAGTGACGCCATAGCGCACACCGTCATCGGTATGGAGCACAACGGCGAATTTCATGATGACCTCCAGCCAGCTTGCTTTTCGATATTGCGTAGAGTGCCCATGGGAATGTCCTTGTCGGGATGCTTGACCGTCACCAGCCCAGGTCTGTTCGGATGCTTGAATTGATGATGCGATCCGCGAACGCGCACCAGCGTCCAGCCATCGGATTCCAGTCTCTTGATGATGGCTCGACTATCCATGGCCCCATTATAACCACCAATAACCACCCGTCAATCCGTTCCCGGAATCCACCATCAGCATCGCCCTCTTCTTTCCCATCACCCCAAACCACCATGCCCCCCAAAAACGACGATCAGGTCCCGATGCGTCCGACACACCTATAGGAATCCCTTTTCTATGGAGGCCGACATGGCGACCACAAAGAATGAAATGCTCGACGCGCTGTTGCAGCGCATGGACGATGCCCTGGCGAACGGCAAGCGCCTTCCTTGGCAAAAGCCCTGGGAACCGCAGTTCGGCGACCTGTCCGCGCCACATAACCCCACTACGGAAAGACTCTACAGTCCTCTGAATGGACTAATCCTGTCCACGGCGGCACTGGAGCACGGCTATGAAGATCCCCGCTGGATGGGATTCAACCAGGCGAAGGAACAGGGCTGGAGCGTCCGCCGTGGCGAACACGCCGCCGCGCGGATCTTCTCACCCATCATCAAAAATGAAATTAATCCCAAGACCGGTCTGGAGGAACCTCGTGTTGTGGCCTA
>DAHVPC010000145.1 GCA_027318475.1 Candidatus Cloacimonadota bacterium
CATCGCTCTGCAGATGGCCTACCAGTGCCGCACCTTGCGGCGCATCAGCCTGGGAATCATCTGCGGCGAGTATATCCGCCCTGACGACCTCCAGCCGCCCGTCTTCGAGAAAGAACAGCAGATGGGGGCACCCCATGCCCTCCACTAAGCTACGTCAGCTTACCAGTCGCCAGATCCAGCTTTTGAAAATGGCCCAGGCCGGTTGCAAGACCAGCGTCATCGCCCGCGAACTCGGCATCCGGGAGGGCACCGTCTACGCCAAGCTGCGCGATATCAACCGGGGCGCGCAGCGCGGTATTTATGAAATACCGCCCGAATTGGATATGCCCCTATTCCAGGAGGATGGCCACCATGGCTCGTATTGATCTCAACAAGGACATCAGGGTAGCGGACATGCAGGCGGTGCTTTCCGCGATCCGCTCAGAAGCCGCCGCTCACGAGCTGTGTCTGGAACTCGCCCGGGATGAAAACAACGTGTGGATCATTCGGCCAGCACCGCTAGAGGCCAAACCGGCAAAGAAAGGAGCCCTGCAATGACAACAACCACTCAGGAAAGCCGCGCCGGGACGATACCGGGAACGGAAGCGCACACGGTCCAGGACCACCCCATCGCCATGGTGCCCAACAAAGGCGTAGCCACCATCCA
Source organism: Candidatus Cloacimonadota bacterium (assembly GCA_027318475.1). Lineage (GTDB taxonomy): Bacteria > Cloacimonadota > Cloacimonadia > Cloacimonadales > Cloacimonadaceae > Syntrophosphaera. The sequence continues at coordinate 647 of DAHVPC010000145.1, forward strand.
GGTGGCGCCGTGGGACCACTTCGCTCCCATCCCGGAGTGCCGGGATCTCATGCCGCTGCGCCTTGCGGATCGGCCTGAATACCTGCGCCTCTTTGAATCCATCAAGACCTATGGCATCACGGACCCCATCAAGGTCACCCCGTTGGAGGACGGGCGTCTCGGTGTGCTGGACGGATATCTGCGGGTCGTCGCCGCCGAACAGATCGGGTTGGAGGTACCCTATGTCATCATCCCCGTGGAAAGCCTCTATGACGCCACGCTGAAAACCGCCGAATTCAACTTCTCCCATCGGCAACTCACTGATTACGAAAAAGTCTGGGTGATCGGGAACCATTATTTGCAGGCTAACCGGATGCATGGCGGGGATCGAAAAAGTGGGAAACAGGATCAAGTGGTAAATTTACCACTTGATCCTGGCAGCCAGCCTGGCACCGGAAAAACCTGCGAACGGCTGGCAGCCATTTATGGCGTCAGCGAAAAGACCGTCCGCAACTACTCCGACGCCGTCAACCTGATGAACTCCATCGTCACCGCCCTCACCCGGCATCTGCACATGCCGGAGGAAACGATCCGGCTGCACTTCTTCAATGCCAACGCCGACCCGGAGGCCAATGTCGAGCTCGCTACGGTCTTCGCCATCCTGCGCTACCTCAAGGCCCAGGGGAAATTCCAGGAAATGGATCGCTGGGTGAGTCTGGCCGTCCAGCGCTGGGCCAAGGCCGTCGCGCTTTCGCCGGACAGCCTGCCATCGGTCTCCCCCGCCAACTGGGTGGCGGCCACCTGGCATGTCTTGCCGGACGTGATCCCGATGGACGAAACGCAGACGGTGCATGACGTGGAGATCATCACCGGAAACCGCCGTGATGGCCGGGGCTCTACATCTTCCATGAGCAACGGAAGGCATCCTGGTTCCGGCATGACCGGAGGGCCGTCCGGCTACGCGAGCGTCGCAATGGCCGAAGCCACCGTGATCGATACGGCCGCGCTGGATTACGAAGACACATACTGGACCAAGGTCGGCGAGAGGAGCCGGTACTTTTTGGAAAACCTGGCGGAATTCCAGAAGGCTTTGGGGGAAGTCGTCGATCAGCATCTACCCGCCTTGATGCGCATGACCCGGGAGCTCTACGAGGAATTACAGGATGCCCCGGATCATGCGGAATCCGTGAAGATCGATCTCCGCAGGCCGGCCTGGACATCCATTTCACGCTTCTACAAGGAACTGAATCGGATCAAGAGCGTGGCCATGACTGGCAGCGATCGCCACCGTGACAGCGCTGTGCAATGGCTCACCCTGTTCCATCAACTGGGGGAACGTTGCCAGGAAAAAATGCCCCGCACAACGAGGGACCTGTTTTGACGTGATGGCACGCTTTTCCCTTAGAACTACAGGAAAGCTGCAAGGAGATTCCCATGCATCTGGACAAAAAAATCAAAAGCATCATTGAAGACGTACTGAACCGCAAGGCAAAGATCGCCCTGCAGAAGGAGGATATTCGCGAGGACATCAAGGTCGTTGCCGAGCGGATGGGCGTCACGCCAGCGGCGGTGAACCGGATCATGACCCTCGTGGATAGGGAGCGCCGCAAGGGCGATATCCTCCATAGCGAGCGGGAGGTCATTGATGCAGCGGAGATCCTGGCGGGCATCAATAACCACGATGAGGCCCCCTCCCATGCGTGAATCACCCGTCGGGATTTTGGAAGAGTGCGCGGACTGGCTGGAGAGCGAGGCCCAGGGATACCGCAATCGCGCTTTGCATGCCCTCAAGATGGGCCAGAAAGGATCGGCGGATGTGCTACTGGGACAGGCGGACCGCTTCCAAAAATACTCTTTGGTCGTCCGCCAGCAGCATCATGGCGCGTTGCAAATCACCAGGGAAGAACTTTGCCATGCAAGGTCAAACCACGTTCATCACGCCTGAAGAAATCGAAGAGCTAACCGGATACGTCAGGCGCCCGGCACAGACCCGGTGGCTGGAACGGCATAGCTTCAGCTTCACCCTAACGCGCTCCGGCCGTCCGATTGTGCTTCGTGCCGAAATGGAGCGCCACCTTCTGGGCAACAGACAAGCCACCAAACCAATGGAGGACTGTCCACATTGGGACAGAATCGCCTAACATATGGGCATGGGACGCAAGCGCACAAAGGATAAGGGGCTGCCACCGCGGATGTACAAACGCGGTGAAGTCTACTATCACGCCTGCTGGATAGACCGCAAGCTGAAGTGGACACGACTATCCGCGAACAAGGCCGAGGCGCTGACCTTGTGGGCTGCCATAGAGGGCCAATCCACGGTCCCTGGTGAAAAGACCGGAACCATAGGAGCCGCGATTGCCCGGTATGAGGGGGAAATCCTCCCTGCACTCCGCCCACGGACCCAGGAGGACTATCACCGCATCCTCAAGACACTCAGAGATGTGTTCGGGCACATGCGCATTGAATCCCTGCGTCGCCCTGACGTCGCCGGCTATCTCGATAGGCGTAGCGCCAAGGTGGCGGCAAATAGGGAAATCGCCGTATTATCCAGCGTCTTCGCATATAGCATCCGCTGGGGATGGGCTGAGGAAAACCCCTGCCTGGGTGTGCGCCGCAACAAGGAAAAGCCTCGCAAGAGGTATATTACCGATGCCGAGATAGAAAAGTTACGTCAATGCGCTGATGAACAATGGAAGTGCATCATCGATTTGGCTTATCTGACATCCATGCGCCGTGGTGACATCATGAAATTGCGACTAGACCAGTGCACAGAGGAGGGGCTTTTGGTTGCGCAGGAAAAAACGGGCGCCCGCGTCCTTTATACCTGGACACCGGCCTTGCGCACTGTGGTTTCAAAGGCGC
>DAHVPC010000146.1 GCA_027318475.1 Candidatus Cloacimonadota bacterium
CAGGATCACGTGGGCTTCCTCGTGATAGATGGGCACGTTGGTGATGTAGATGGCGCGGCCGTTGCCCAATTGCGCGGCAGCCGTCGGGTACTGGTTGTTGAAGGTGTATTCCAGGCCCACCAATCCGCTGTGGTCCTCGATCCCGATCGTCGAGAAACAGCCGTGGTTGCCAGTGCTGGCTGAAGCGGAAACGTTGTTGAAGGTGTGGTATTGGATCTTGATCGGCCCGTCGCCCAAGGATGTGGAATGCACGGACTGGTCGTAGAGGATGATCTGGAAGGTTTCCGGGCTGGTGCCGTTGTAGCCGTTTTTGAGGTTGTACCATTCGATCACGAAAGCGTGGTTGTTGCGGTCAAACCAGGAATAGATGCCGCTGCCGGTGGTCGTTCCCAAATCATCCCAGAAAGCGGCGATCATGGGATTGGGACCCATGGGGCCGGGAATGCGGTAGTTGCGGAATTCGGCGTTGGAGGTGGCGCCAAAGGCGATGAAGCCGTTGGAGCACACGGTGATCTGGTTGTACATGATGCCGTAGAACTGGAAGGGGAAGGGCAGATCGATCGTTTCCAGGGCGTCGGCGCCAACCTGGTCGCCTTCGTCGCCGCTGGAATAGGCGTCGCTGATCGCCAAAGGAGTGCCCACACCGCCTTCAGCCGGCGCGATGCCCACCCAGTCGTAAACCGGGCATTCGGCATAAGCGGTGTCCTGATCGTCGTAGATCACGTATCCATAGGCGTCTGGACCCAAGGGATCGTGGACTGTCACGACTCCGACCGTGAGCGTGAAATCCAGCCACTGGACGAATCCGGCGTCGTTGTAAAGCTTGAGCTGCATGGGGATCAGCATTCCGGGCAGCAGCATCGGCCTGCCGTAAAGCTCAAAGGCGTCAGCGGACGGAGTCACCTGCACGTTTTGCAGCAGGTCACCGTAATAGGCGATATTGTCGGTGATCGAGACCAGGTCGTTGAGGCTGTAAAGGCGGCCATAAACGTTGCTGACCCCGATTGTCGTGATATTGCTGACCGTGACGGTGAAGCCAGCCGTTTCGTTCGGGTCGAGGACCTGGTTGCCGCCGTTGGTAACGGTGCTGGAGTTGTACATCATTTTGGAATTGTTGATGGGCACGAATTCCGAGATGTCGTAGCTGACGGCCTGTCCGTCGGTCAGGATCAGATGGATGCGCATCATGGCCTGATGCGGAGCGTCTGGAGCGATCTGCATCACAACGGGCGCGGTGCTGAATCCGAGTTCGGTGCCGGCTATGGTGGCATAGGTGACCAAGGAATCCACGAAGGTCACGTAGGGGCTGTTCGTGGCCACGTGCCCGGTGATTCCGGAGATGGACGCGGCTCCCGTATTGATGAGCCCGAAGAGGACTTCGACCGTTTCGCCGCCATTGATCAAACCGTCTCCGTTGCCGTTGGATGGAGCGGTGGCGTCGTCATCGATGACGACCGATCCAGGGACCAGGGTGCCGGTGTTGACGACGTTGATGGCCTGCTGCAGGGGTTTGAATTCATGTTTGGAGATGGTGAGCGTGCAGGCGGTTTCCGCCATTCCGGAAGGCAGCACCAGGATTACGTTGCCCTCGGCATCGGTATAGCCGCGGCTGATGACCGTACCGCTCTGAGTGAGGGTTACGCTGGCATTGGCCACCACCAGGTTCAAACTGTCGCGCACCGCGACGTCCAGCAAACTCAGTCCCAGCGGGATGGTGCTTTGGACGGTTACATTGAAGTGGTTGGGGATGCCGGTGAACATCTCCATGGTGGGGTCGCCCATCAGGTTCAGCCAGTGGGCGAAACTGGTGGCATTCGAAGGTGAGGAAACGCCGAAGATCTGATAGATGTGCAGTTTGCCGTGCAGCATCGCTTCGCCTGGGGTGCGCATATTATACTGGAGCAAGCCGCCCCAAACGCCGCCGTGCAAGGCGTTGTTGAACACCGTGTGCGTGCTGGAAGTGGCCATGCCCATGGCCGTGACGGCGCCCTTGGGTGAAGCCGCGGTGCCCAGGCGGATATAGGATTCCGTGGTGGCTGTGGAACCGAAATTGCCCGTTCCGCAGGTGAGAATGATCGCGTGCAGCAACCGGTAGGCGTTGTTCAAACTGGATTCGGAGGGCGACCAACCGCTCATGCCGATGTATCCCCGGTAACTGTGGAAGCCCACACCCTGGTTGATTGCGGTATTCGCCAGGGAAGATGACGGGTTGTCGCTGTAGAGCTCGGTGAAAGTGTAGCTGGGATTGATATACAGCGCGCGTTCCTTGATGTATTTGCTGGTATACATGGTCGAAATGCCCGAGGGAGACCAGTCTCCCACCAGCAGCATGCGGTTCAGCCACTGCGCTGTATTGAGGTTGATGTCACGCTCATAGAGGTAGATCTTGGCAAAGAGCAGTTGCAGTTGGGAAAGGTTCTCGGCGGATATGCGGCCGATGAAAACATCTCCCAGGCCGTCGTTGCCGGCCAGATGCGTATAGGGATAGTCGCCGTCTCCACCGGAAACCTGGTAAGTGGGTATCGTGTAGGAGCCGCCGGTGTCGCCGATCAGGATCACGTAGTCCGGGCGGGTCGCCACGTTGTTGTAGGCCGCCAGGATATAGTTCTTGATCGTGGTCGTGCTGCTGCCAGCTTGGGCGGATGAGGTGTTGGCCACATCTACGGTCGCGCCTTTCTGGCGTTTCCAGAGGACGAAGTCGTTCAGGGCGGTGGTAAAATTGGGATCGGTGTTGTTACCGTAGATGATCAGATAGCGGGGCGGTGTGTTTGAGTACATCTGATACCGGTAGTCGTCGAAGTTCAGGATCATGGATTCGTAGATGTTGGCAAAGGCGGGGGAAACAGAGAGCAGTTCGCCCTCCAGCTCATTGATGCCGGGTTCCGGTGTGAAATTCACCCGGAAGTCGATGCTTTGGCGGACTGTCAGTTCCTGCGCGACCGGATCGTAACTGAAGGGATTGACCTGCACGGTAATGATGCGGAAATCGCGCAGGATCACGGGATCGCTGTATTGGATCGCCGCGGCTGGGTAACTGGAACCGGAGGCGTAGAAACCGGCGTTCATCACGAACGATTTGGGGCTTTCCAGCTCCTGGCCTTGCTGGACCGGATACGCCAGAAACTGCGTGAGCAGGTTCTGCTGCGTGTTCAGCGCTTCGACGTGGGCGCTGCCTTGACGCGGAATCGCCAGGCTGACGCTGAGCGTCGGCAATTCCGGCAAGCCGCTTTCCAGGGTCGTTCCGGCATCCGGCAACACCACCCGGTGGAAAACGTTGCCGCCTTCTGCCACTTCCTCAATCTCGAAATCCGGCAGAGTGAACGTGACGTCCATGTGATCCGGGGCTTGGGATGCTATGGCAAAAGCCCGTATGTAATAAGTGGGCGCGTAATCGCTCCCAGCTGCGAATGCAAGGCAACCGCCCAAGCTGGCCAGGATCACTAGTAGTGCTCTTTTCATGACAATACC
>DAHVPC010000147.1 GCA_027318475.1 Candidatus Cloacimonadota bacterium
AACCCCAGCGGGCCTTCCACGTCGCGGAGCTTGAAATACACGCCGGGAAAATCTTCGGCTTCCAGGCCGGCGTTGTCTGCCTGAGTGCGTCCCACGATGAGTTTGATGCTCTCATTCAGGCGGAAATGCCGGCCCCAGCGCAGCAAGCGGATGTTGGCGGCGCTGGCCTGGCCATGGGCGAAGAGGTCTTTCAGCCGCAGGGAGAAATTGCGGTCGGTGAGCAGGCAGCCGCCACCCGGAGCTGGATAACTGAGGCCAAATTGCGCCGCCAGCTCCATCTGCTGCGTTCTGCCGCGTCCATGGATCGCCAGAAGGTCGTTTTTATCCACCCAGTTTTCCCTGATGGGCAGAGTGTCGGGAAGCAGTTTCTGCGATAGCGGGCGGACAATCAGGTCACCGCAGCCGCTGAGTTTTTCCACCGCCTGCAGCGAGTTCCGGCGCTGCGACATCGGCCTCTGGCCCAAAACCTCGCCCGAGATCAGATAATCCGCGTCCAGTTCGCAGAGCTGTTTTCCCGCCTGTTCGAACATCAGGGCGTGGCAATCGATGCAGGGGTTGAAGTTCTTGCCATAACCGTGGACGGGGTTTTGCAACATAGCCAGATGCTCTACCGAGATATCCTTCACGATCAGTTCCAAACCGTTTTCCCGGGCGTATTTTTCGGCTTTATCGGGAGGGATGTAGGCGGCGGTGAAGGTCACCGGGAGCACTTCATAACCGCGCTTCCGCATCCAGACCACGCTGAGGAGGCTGTCCAAGCCTCCGGAAAACAGGGCCAGGGCGCGATGTTTCCTATCTGCCACGGCAATTTCCAGATCTACGCAGAATTAACAAAGCGCTGCCAAACAAAAACCAGGCCCGCGGTAGCGCGCGAACCTGGTGGAAAGGCAGGGCGGGCAATAGCAGCCTAGTTATTGATATCCGCCTGAATCCGGTCCAGATACTGGAAGGGCTTGCGTTCCGGACGGCTGGAAGCGCCCTTCACGTCATTGGGCCATTCATAGTAGTTTCCGGTTTCGCCGACGATCAGGACCTTGTTGCTGTTCTTCATTTCATAGCCGACGGCATTGATCCCGAAGTAGAATTCCTGGATCGGGATCAAAGAAGACCACATGGATTGCAGCAGGGTGTAGGCTTTGTCGGTTCCGGCGATCTGGCGGATCCAGTTGATGTCTGTGGCTTCGCCTCTGGCATAGGCATCGATCACGTGGAATTTGGGATCGGTGGCGCTGGTCCAGGAAGCGGAGTAGTTGATGTTTTCCGCGAAGGTGGGCCAGGTGGTGACTTCAACCTTTTTGGGCAATGCGGAGATGTTGCCCTCGTAGGTGCTGCTGTTGCCGGTGATCTTGTAGGACACCGGCTGATCCGTATTCAAAGTGTATTGGCCCCCGAAATAGATCTTGCCCTTGGTGTAGGACACGACCTCGGGGAAGTTGATGGTCTGAGTGCCGATCATCAAGGCCGCGTCGGGATTGTCGCCCTTGGCGCTCATCATCAGGTTGACCGTGGCCACACCTTTGGTGGCATCCTGGTACATCAGCTCGAACCACAGGATGTGGTTGTAGTCCCAAACATAGGAGGGGACTCCGCCGATCTCGAAATTGGGGGTGGTGGGCGTTTCATCCTTGGAACAGGACAGCAGCGCCAGCAGCAAAAGCCCCAATACGAGCAACAAGGCAATACGTGTGGAATATCTCATTTCTTAGCTCCTTGCTGGGAAAGCAGTCTCTCAGGTGGAATCAAACTTTCCCTAAGACAGTTTAGCCGGGAATCGTTTTTGTGTCAAGTTTTAATTTCGCCTCAAGATACATTCCTCGGATCACCGCGCAGGCCTGAACAGAATTGATGCCTGCGGCGTGGAAAGAGTTTTCTGGTATGCTTCCAAGTGTCTTTGAATTTGGATCAAGTAGTTTGGTATTTTTTCCATCCTGCGGACCCGGTTCCCGTAATCACTGCGCCGTAATTGCGCGCTCATTGCGGGTGAAGCCCGTAGTAACGGCGCAATGATGGCGTAATTGTCGCCTGTGGGGAACAGTCAGTTTTCCAGTGGGATGAAGTCAGGACTTCCCCAATAACAGATGTTGATCCGCTGGAGATTAAGCTTGCCAGGGGATGAACAAAGCAGTGTCAAACCACCCATCGCAAGAATTTTTCCACTTTCCTAAGGTCTTTCCAACAAGCCAGATAAACCTGGTCAACGCCACCCAGGATGTAAAATCTCAAAGATTTGTGTTGACTAAAAACCGGTGCTATTTTTTGTGACATAACCTGTCCGCTTAACGTTGGCAGGCGATAGTTCTTTTGCAGTATATAGAGTGCTATAGAGGTTTGTGCGAGCCAATAAGTCAATATCATTATAAATGATGGAGAGTTTGATCCTGGCTCAGGACGAACGCTGGCGGCGTGGATTAGGCATGCAAGTCGAACGGTAGGAACCTTTCGGGGTTCTGAGAGTGGCGAACGGGTGAGTAACACGTAGGTGATCTACCCTCAAGACGGGGACAACCCAGGGAAACTTGGGCTAATACCGGATGCGAGTGTCCTTTGGGACATTTAAAAGATGGCTTTCGGGCTGTCGTTTGGGGATGAGCCTGCGCTCTATTAGTTAGTTGGTGGGGTAACGGCCTACCAAGGCGATGATAGATAGGCGGCCTTAACGGGTGGTCGCCCACACTGGGATTGAGATACGGCCCAGACTCCTACGGGAGGCAGCAGTCGAGAATAGTCTACAATGGTCGAAAGACTGATAGTGCGACGCCGCGTGAACGAAGAAGCCCTTCGGGGTGTAAAGTTCTTTTATATGTGAGCAGTGGTTTCTATGTGAACAGCATGGGGACAGAGATATTAGCATATGAATAAGCAACGGCTAACTCCGTGCCAGCAGCCGCGGTAACACGGGGGTTGCGAGCGTTGTCCGGAATTACTAGGCGTAAAGGGCAGGTAGGCGGATCGATAAGTTTAATGTTTAAGGCAACGGCTCACCCGTTGTAGGGCATTAGATACTGTTGATCTGGAATGCGGTTGGGGAAGACAGAATTCCTGGTGTAGCGGTGGAATGCGCAGAGATCAGGAGGAATACCGAAGGCGAAGGCAGTCTTCCAAGCCGTAATTGACGCTAAACTGCGAAGGTGTGGGTATCAAACAGGATTAGATACCCTGGTAGTCCACACAGTAAACGATAATCACTAGGTGTCGGGTTCGAAGAGGATTCGGTGCCGTAGCTAACGCGATAAGTGATTCGCCTGGGGAGTACGATCGCAAGGTTGAAACTCAAAGGAATTGACGGGGGCCCGCACAAGCGGTGGAGCATGTGGTTTAATTCGAAGCAACGCGAAGAACCTTACCTGCCCTTGACATGTGAGGAACCTTCCAGAGATGGAAGGGTGCCCGCAAGGGAGCCTCAACACAGGTGCTGCATGGCTGTCGTCAGCTCGTGTC
>DAHVPC010000148.1 GCA_027318475.1 Candidatus Cloacimonadota bacterium
CATAAAAGGATAAAGAATATTTACGGCTGAGTCCTGCTTGGCCGGCTACGCATAGATTTAGTATCGAGGAAATAGATGACTGTTTTGATCCTGGCGACGGCGCTGCTCATCGCTTATTGGGCGATGGAATACTGGCGGCACCAGCGCAACGTGTCGGCCATCCCCATTCGCATCCATGTGAACGGAACCCGCGGCAAGTCCAGCGTTACGCGCTTGATCGCCGCAGGTTTGCGCGCCGGCGGAAAAAAGACCCTGGCCAAGATCACCGGAACCCTGCCCCGCGTTGTTTTGCCGGATGGCCGTGAAGCCGCGATCATCCGTTTGATGGGGGCCAACATCATCGAGCAGAAGTACATCTTCCGCCACGCTGTGAGCGAGAATCCCGACGCCATCGTGATCGAGTGCATGGCCGTGAATCCGGTGTTCCAGTGGATCACGGAACGCAAGTTCGTGCGCTCCACAATCAGCGTGATCACCAATTGCCGGCCGGACCACTTGGATCTGATGGGTTCCACGGAGCAGAGCGTGGCCATGTCCCTAAGCAATACCATACCCCAAGGCGGAGTATGTTACACGGCGGAAAACGAGCATTTTCAGCTGTTGGAAAAGGTCGCCAAGCACCGCCATTGCAGGATCCATAAGATCAGGCCAACCGATGTTACCCAGGCGGAACTGGACAAATTCCACTACATCGAGCACGCGGAAAACGTCCAACTGGCCCTCGCTGTGTGCGCCGAAGCGGGCGTTCCCAGGGATGTGGCGCTGGAGGGCATGATCCACGCCCATCCGGATCCCGGCGCCTTGAAGAAATACGTGATCCAGGACGGAGCCAAGAAGATCCATTTCTACAACGTCTTCGCCGCCAACGATCCCAAATCCACCGAACGCATCATCAACATGGTGACGGGGCATCTGCAGGGCGTGGAAAAGATCATCATGCTGAACAGCCGCTCGGACCGGCTTTACCGCGCGCATCAGCTCGTTGATACGGTAAAGGACCTGGATTACACTTATCTGCTGCTCACAGGCGAAATTCCGGACAAGGTGGAGGCCTACGCGCACCACGTTGGCATTCCCGCAGCGAAAGTGATCCCCTTGGGTGAGATCCTGCCGGAGCTGGTTTATAAGAAGGTTTTGGAACTTACCAAAACTGAATCGCATGTCCTCGGCATCGGCAACATGGCGGGCAAAGTGTGGTACGGGGCGCAAATCGTGGCGCATTTCAAGCACAAAATGAAGGCAAGCATGAAAGCAAATGAGGAAGGAAAGTGGTTGAAACAGTAATACAGGCAGCTGTCGGCTTGGGCGTGATCATCAGCCTGATCTTTAGTGAACTTTTGGGTGCTTCCGCGGGCGGAATCGTCGTCCCGGGATACATCGCCATGTATCTGGATAAGCCGATGCAGATTATCGGAACGCTGGCAGTGAGTTTGCTCACCTGGGGCATCATCAGGGTGATCAGTCAGTTCACTTTGATGTTCGGCAAGCGGCGCATGGTGCTCAGCATCCTGATCGGTTTCATTCTGGGCTGGGCCACGCGTTTGCTGGTCTTTGAAAACGTTACGGTTTACACCTTTCAGATGCAGTCGATCGGCTACATCGTGCCCGGCCTGATCGCCAACTGGTTCGAGCGCCAGGGCTTCTGGAAAACCATATCGACCATGGGCGTGGCGGCGATATTGGTGCGCCTTGCCCTGATGGTCGTTTTCGGCGGGGAGGTTTAGTATGTATCGGCCCTCTTTAAAATCCGGCTGGTCGCTGATCTTGCTCTTCGCGTTCAGCATCATTCTTTTTGTGATAGCCCGCAGCAGTTATGTGACCATCAAAGCCGACTACTACGAACAGAAGGTCGAAGCCGCCAAGCTGATGGCCGCCTGTATGGACAGCCTGAAAGCGGAACAGCAGCGCCTGGGAATACCTTTCGACCCCATCAACGACCCCTTCCAGACTGGCTTGATCGGCTCCGTACGCAGCACCATCACTACGGACAGAGGCTTGCTTTCGGACAAGCAGGCGGCTCTGAATCCCAATCTGGCGGCGGTCTTCGTGCAGGAATTCTCCAAGGCGGGACTCAAAGCCGGCGACAACATCGCCGTCGGCCTCACAGGCTCCAATCCCGCCGTCAACCTTGCCCTCTTTGCCGCGATCAAGGTTCTGGAATTACGGCCCGCTATCATTACTTCGGTCTCTTCGGCATCCTTCGGCGCCAATCTGGAAGAGTATACCTGGCTGGATATGGAATCCATCTTGCAGCGCAAGGGCTTGCTCAATTTTGGCAGTTCCTATGCCTCATTGGGAGGCAAGGACGATCTTGGGGTGGGGCTTCCGGATACAGGCATCGCCGCGCTCTTGGACGCCATGGCCCGCAACGGCGTCGATCCCCTCATCGGTTCAACCCTGGACGAAAACATCCAGGCCCGCCAGACCGCCTATGCTCAGCTACTGCCGGAAAGTAAGCGCTACAAGCTGTTCGTGAACATCGGACGCGGTTTGGCCAACGTGGGCAGCGAACCCAACGCCAACCAGCTCCTGGAAGGAATGAATCCCAAACTGGCCGAGGAACAGTTCGTTCCCGAGGGCATCATGATGTTGATGGCCCGGGAAAACGTTCCGGTCTTCAGCGTCCAGAGGGTCCAACGCTGGATCCGGCGCTATAAACTGGAAGGCCCCACGGATAAACTTCCCCTGCCAGGACAAGGCCAGGCCTTCAGCGTGAAAAAGCACAATGTCACCATCGCCGCGATCTGCCTCGCGCTGCTCATTGGAGCCATCATCGCGGTGATCATCCTGGACCGCCACGACCGCCATTTCATGGCCAATATCGTGGATCCCGACGAAGAATTGTAAACCTTGGGAGCATAAATGTTCAAACGCCTAGTTCTGATCCTGACGCTGACGCTCGCTCTAGCAGCGGTCTGCGCCAAAACCAAAGCCCTCAACTTCGCTGATCCCGGCAATCGCCGCCTGCTGAAAACAGAGGCGGGAAACTTCTATTATTACCGTTCCCTGCCGGAAAAATCCATGACCCTGAACGTCGAAGGAATCTCCTCCCTTGAACTGCGCTCCTTTGCCATCGAAAACCTGCGCAAACCCCAAGTCATCGCAATCATCGGCAAGGAAAGGACCACCTACGACCTCGCCCTGCAAGAGCGCCTGGACGGATTCTACCTCTACCAACCGGTGAAGATCCCCATCCCCAAAGGCACCAAGGCCATCGAGATCCTCTGCTATGAGCGCAGCATCTATTTCCGGGCTTTTTACACAGTGGCCCAGGTTCCCAAGCCCAAACCCGTCAAACTGCCCAACTTAGTGATCCGTGGCCATGGCGGAGTCCTCAGCGTCAGCCACAATGTCACCGATAGCGACTATTACGTCTTCAA
>DAHVPC010000149.1 GCA_027318475.1 Candidatus Cloacimonadota bacterium
CCCGGAGCCAGTCCAAGCCGGGATTTGGAGTTCATGCGTTCTGCGCCAGTCACCCACTCACCTAAGTATTTGAACTTCAAACCTGCACCAAACCTGCTCCGGAGCCTGATCCGGATGGAATGAACTCAAGTGTCTCTCACCCGAAAATATCAAAGAAAGCCGAAAAATTCCCTTGACAGTTTGACAGTAAAGATTCATCCATGCGATATGGGAGGTTCGCCATGAACAAGCAACTTCTGATAGTCCTCATTCTGCTCTGCCTGGCCACGCTCAGCCAGGCAATCTGGCACATCGACGAAAATTTCGACAACCTGACCACTTTACCCACGGGCTGGATCACCCACGACGATGGCGACGGCAGCATCTGGCGCAATCTGAATAACGCTTCCCACGCGCATTCGGGTGCCCGCGCCGCTTTTTGCGATAACTATTTTCCCAACCAGAACGCGGACTGGCTGATCACGCCGCAGTTAAGCATCACCGCGGGTGATTCGCTCATCTTTTTCACCCGGGCCTGGTTCGGCACCGAAGAGCTGAAAGTGTATGTGTCCACCAGCGGGACAGCGATAAACAACTTCAGCACCCAGCTCCTGAACCTGCAGAACCTCGGAACCACCTATTACCGCGCTTCCTGCAGTTTGACTGCCTACGCCGGCCAGAACATCTACCTCGGCTGGCTCTGGAACTGCGAAACCTATGGCATTCTGGTCGATGACATCAAGGTAGGCCAGCCCGTGCTGGTGCAGCCGGTGCTCGATCTGCCGGATAGTTTCGCTCTCTTCCAGGGCGCCAGCCTCACGGTGGATTTTACGCCCTACATCACCTGCACGGACATCAACACCGCCACTCTCAGCGTCAGCGGCAACGTCAACGTCAGCGTGCAGATCAGCGGCCGGATGGTCACTTTCAGTTCCCCGGCCTTCAGCGGCACGGAAATCCTCACCTTCACGCTCACCGACGGCAATTCCGGCCTGACCGCCACGGATACGGTGCAGCTGGTGGTCGCGCCTCCGCCGATGCTGGATCTGGGTATTACGCAGATCTTGGCGCCCCATGAGTATGAGTACCTGCAGCATCCGCTTCAGCCCGCGTGCATAGTGGAGAATGCCGGTTCGGAGAGCTATGACGGCGGCCTGAACGTAAGTTGCCTGATCCAAACCGGGATGGGGATCGAGGTCTACTACCACAGCGGAACCTATCCCGTGAACCTCGATCCGGGTGAAACGGCTACGATCACTCTTTCCGAGGCGTTTACGCCAACTTTCGAAGGCGGCTACATGGCGGGTTTCTACATCGGCCTGAACGACGACAACGCCGCCAACAACTCGCTCCTGATACCCTTCACGGTAGTGCAAAGGGTCACCCAGGGCGGACCCGACGCCTTCGGCTACCGCTGGCTGGACAGCATCGACGATCTCGGCCCGGATTACGTCTGGCAGGACATCAGCGCCACCGGCACCTCGACGGTCATGTTCGGAGTTCCCAGCTGGAATGGGGACGACAACTTCAGCGAACCGATACCCCTGGGCTTCAGTTTTCCCTACTACGGAACGCAATACACTCAGATGTATGTGGACACCAACGGCGAGATCCTGCTGGCGGATAACCTGTGGTACGACGCGTATCCCGGCCCCAGTTGGGATCACGACGGCAACATGTTCAACTATATGTATCCGTTGCCAGGATACGCCCAGATGCCTGCCTTGATCGCTGTTTACTGGGACGACCTCATAGCGATTCAGGGTGTGGGGGATGTCTATTTCCAGACCTTCGGCACGGCTCCTAACCGCTACACGATCGTCCAGTGGCACAACCTGCGCTTCCTGTCAGGAACCGGCGGCCAGGCCCAACTCAAGTTTCAGGCGATCTTGCACGAAAACGGCGAGATCATCATGCAGTACCATACCACGCAAACCGGCCAGAGCGGATCCACGGTGCCGCATCAGAACGGGCGCAGCGCCACGGTTGGCATCCAGAACGAAGCCACGAATGTGGGGCTGTGCTATCTGCGCGAAATTGTCCAGAACAACGAATACCAAGGCGTCGAACCGCCCGGCAACCTGCTGTTCGACGGCCTCGCCATCCGTTTCTTTACCGGAGCGGATACCCAAGCTCCGGTTCTGACGCATGCTGAAGTGGGAAACAGCTTCGATGCCTCGCCGCTGCTGAGTGTGAACGCTCTCGACCTTTCTCCCATCGCGCTGGCCAAGATCCATTACAACACAGGCGGGGCCTGGCAGGAAATGCCCTTCACCAGCCAACAGGAAAGCGAATATAGCTTCCAGTTGCCAGAATTGACCTTGGGCGCGCAGTTGAACTACTACTTTGAGGCCGCCGATTCCCAGGGCAACACAGGTTTTCTGCCTTCCGGAGCGCCGCAGGATTGCTATTCCTTCCAAATCCTGCCCACAGCGGACACCAGGGTGCTGATCGCCTATTCCGGCAGCCAGGATTACCAACAGCTGGAATTGCCGGAATACGCAAGCCCGCTGGGCCTGCTGGACGTGGCTTTCGACGTCTATGATTGGGAGGAATTCCCCTCCTACCGCTTCCCGCTGCAATACGACGCCATCCTGTGCTACGCCGCAACGGGCAGTTACAGCGCCAAAGCGGATACGCTCAGCCTGGCTCTCATGCAATACATGGACAGCGGAACCACCGGGGCTCCGAAAAACGTCTTCTTTGCCTCCGATGGCTGGGCTTTCACGCAAGGCGGCCATCCCAATTCCAGTCCGATGAAAAAACTGCTGGAGGCCTATTTCCGCACGGATTACGTCGCCACGGGATTTGGCGGCGGCACGAACGGACTGGCCGGACCGGATGTTTTCACCTACCAGAACGGAACGATCCTGTGCCGCGTCGCTTCGCCGATCGGCGATTCCGGATTCGAGTACCCGGTCTATGCCAACAGCCCGGACTGCGTCTTCCGCCTCACTGCCTGCCCGGATTGGTACGCCGGCGAGGTGCAGTATCCGGATATCGGCTCCGTGAACGCTTTCACGTTCGAAGACGGGCCAGTGGACGGCCAGGCCTATCTGCACGACGGCGTCTGCGCCACCGCGCTTGAATTGCCCATCTATAAAGCCTTTTACTTCAGCTTCGATTTCTCGCAAGTGACCGGGTTTCTGCACCGCTATACGCTGATGCAGGATCTGCTGGAGTGGTTCGGGATCACTGGCGTAGCGGTTTCCGACGATCTGGCACCTGAACTTGCGACGCGGATCACGGGCGTCTATCCCAATCCCTTCCGAAGTTCCACGCGCATCGACTTCACTCTGGAGAAAGAAACGCCGGCGCTGCTGGAAGTATTCAATC
>DAHVPC010000014.1 GCA_027318475.1 Candidatus Cloacimonadota bacterium
AATCCTGATAGATGGGTGATTCAGAGCCAAAATTGAGGTTGGATCTGCCGATGGCGGAAACCACGCCCAAGGTCACGGTCCTATCGAGTCCTGAGTCTCCGAACGGATTGCCGATGGCGATCGCCCAATCGCCGATCTCGAGGTCCGCGGAATCGCCCAGCGGGGCAATGGTGATCTTTTCGTTCTCTTTGAGGGTAATCTTGATCACGCCGAGGTCGGTATTGGGATCCAGGCCCACGAGCGTCGCGGTGTAATTCACCTTGTCTGCCAGGGTGACGGTGATCGTTCCGTCCTTGCCTTTGTCCACCACGTGGTTGTTGGTCATGATGAAGGCTTCGCGGGTTTGGGGATTGTACTCATAGATGAAACCGCTGCCCATGGAGGTTACGGGACGCTGCTGCTGTTGGGGCTGCTGCGGAAAGAACTGGCGGAACCAGGGATCGTCGAAGAAGGGATTGCGGTTGTTTTGGATCGTGACCTTCGCCTCGACCTTGATCTGCACCACGGCTTCCCGGACCTGGCGCACAACCTTGACCACGGGATTCGGTTCGCCGCTTTTGATCAGCAAGGTTTGGGGATCTGAGTAGTCGGACTCGGCCGCAAACTTGTGCAGGCCGCCAGGTTGGGTCTGCGCCACGGCGCAGGACATCAGGCCAAAGACCACGGCCAGGGGTAGAAAGCGTTTCCATAGAGTCATGTGTTTCTCCTATTTCTGCAGGATGCCGGGCATCCTTTCAATTTGAGTATGTTAAAGACAAAAAAGATTTACATAGATGAACTACGCAGGCTGTCGGAGACCCAAAAAATCCAGCCTGGCCTGGCAGTCAAGTAAAAATTACCCCGCTCCACACTGGACCGGTTCAAGAGGAAATACCAGGCGTTGCAGCGCTTCCTGCGTATTTTTTTGCCGCGGATATTGACAGAATTGCCGGCATTGGTAATCTGTCCCGATGGATAACACGCAGCCACAGACTCGCACCGGGCCTCACACCGAGGTTAAATACCTCAAGGGTGTGGGCGAACAGCGCGCGCGTCTGTTGAAGAACCTGGGCATCAGCACCATCCTTGACCTCATGGAGTTTTTTCCGCGGGATTACCTGGCCCGCAAACTTAATCCGTCCATCAAGGAATTACGCCCGGAAGACTATGTAGCCTTCACCACGATGATCAGTTGGGTGGACGAACGGCGCACCCACGGCGGTAAAAAACTGCTCAACGTGGGCGTCAGCGACGGCAAGGCGACCCTGGTTTGCGCCTGGTTCAACTATCCAACTGCCTACGCGACTTTGTTCAAGCCAGGATCTTTGCTCTGGGTGAGCGGCCAGCTTTCCGAGTATAATGGCCAACTGCAGCTGATGCATCCGGAATTCGAACTCGTGGAAGACGACGCGGATGACGACTTCTGGAAGAAGCGCGAATTCATGCCCATCTACAGCCTGTCCGGCAACCTGACCCAGAAATTCATACGCCGGACCGTCTATGCCGCATTCGCGCTCTGCGCCGGGCAAATCGAGGAAAATCTGCCGACCGGGCTGCTGGAAAAATATCAGTTCCCGGCCCGGAAAGTCGCCTTGCAAAAGATGCATTTCACCATCAATCCAGCTGAGATACCGGCATTGAAGCAGCGTTTCGTGTATGAGGAGTTCTTCTATTCCCAGCTCCTCTGGGCCAGGCACAAACACTATCATGGCGAAAGCGTGCAGGGCATCCACTTCGCCAATAAGCGCGACTTGACCACGCAGCTGTACGCCCAACTTCCCTTCAAACTGACCGCGCCGCAGAAACGCGTGCTGCGCGAGATCTTTGCCGACATGTGCTCTCCCCGCCAGATGTCGCGCTTGCTGCAAGGCGACGTTGGCTCGGGCAAGACGATCGTGACTCTGTTCGCGCTTCTGCTGGCGGTGGAAAACGGCTACCAGGCGGCGTTGATGGCGCCCACGGAACTATTGGCCGACCAGCATTACGCCAATATCAGCAAGTTGCTGGCGAATTTGCCCGTGCAAGTGGTGCTGCTCAAGGGAGGAAACTACAGGGGAAAAACCCAGGTCAAAGAGGATATCAGCACAGGCTCCGCCGACATCATCATCGGCACGCATGCCCTCTTGCAAAGCGATATCGAGTTCGACCGGCTGGGTTGCGTCGCCGTTGACGAACAGCACCGTTTCGGAGTGCTGCAGCGCGCCACTCTGGCCAGGAAAGACAAGCATCCCGACCTCCTCTACCTGAGTGCCACGCCCATCCCCCGTTCCCTGTCGCTCACGGTTTTTGGCGATCTGGAGGTGAGCGTTATCGACGAACTTCCCCCCAACCGCAAACCCGTACAGACCCTGGTCCGCTCCAACCAAAAGATCGACCTGGTCTATCGCGAAGTGGCCAGGGAATTGGTTTCCGGCAGCCAGGTATACATAGTTTGCCCGCTGATCGAGGAATCCGACAAGGTCGATCTTCTGGATGCGCAGCGCATGCATGAATATGTCTCCACCAAAGTCTTTCCGCAGTATTCCTGCGTCCTGTTGCACGGACGGATGCCCGCCCGGGAAAAGGACGCCATCATGCTGCGCTTCAAAGCCGGCGAGATCCGCATCCTGGTTTCCACCACGGTAATCGAGGTGGGTTTGGATATTCCCAACGCCTCGGTGATGATTGTGGAACACGCTGAACGCTTCGGCCTGGCCCAATTGCACCAGTTACGCGGGCGGGTTGGACGCGGCGGACAGCAGGCCTGGTGCTATTTGATCGAGCATTTCCCCGTGGGCAAGATCGCCCGGGAACGGCTCAACACATTGGTGCGCACCACCGACGGCTTCCTCATCGCGGAAAAAGACCTCGAACTGCGCGGTCCTGGCGAGTTTTTCGGCACTGAACAATCCGGCTTGCCCCAGTTCCGTTTCGCCAATCTGGTGGGTGACCAAGCTGTCTTGAATCAAGCCCGCGGCGACGCCCTCGCCATCATCGGAACTGATCCGGATTTAACGGCTCCGGAGAGCGCTTTGGTAAAAAAAGTATACTTCCGCCAATACACTGATAAGGAAAAACTTATCCTATACTAATGTCCACTCGGACGGGAAAAAGAATTGACTAAATCCGCCCTCTGGTTTTGTGGGGAAAAAACGTCTCATTTGAGGTACCCATGAAAAAGCTGATCATCATCGTCGCGCTTCTCATAGCGATCGGAGCTATGTCCGCGATAAAATTCGACCCGGACTTGTTTGTCTCCCGGTCCATCATCGTCTGTTTCACAAAAACAGCGGTGGGCAATGACACCGGTAAGATAGATTACATCCTGCGCAATGGCGCTGTGCATACAGGCCTGCCCTCGTTCGACCGCCTGGCCACCCAATACGGCATCGTCGAACTGCAGCAGATGCATGCCGACCTGAAAGATCCCACCTGGAACGACAACGGCCTCTATCTGCAAAACACCTACAGGCTCATCCTGAAATCCGATGATCAGATCGACAGCGCTGTGGAAGCGCTGGCCAAAGATACAAACCTGGTCTATGCCGAACTGGAAGGCATCGTGCGCAGCAAGTTCGTGCCCAACGATCCCATGGTTACGCAACAATACACACACGCCAGAATCCAGAGCTACGACGCCTGGGATTACATTCAGGGCTCGTTTGACGTCAAGGTCGCCATCACCGATTCCGGCGTGAAATGGAACCATCCCGACCTGCGGGCCAATATCTGGGTCAATCCCAACGAATCGCCCGGCATGACCATCAATTGGGACGCCGGCACGATCTCTGGCGGCAACGGCATCGACGACGACGGCGGCACCTATGGCAAGATTGATGACCTGGTGGGCTGGGACTTTTACAACAACGACAACAACCCGATCCAAACCTATGTCGCCAACGACCACGGCACGCATGTGGCCGGATGCGCTGGCGCCGTGGGCAATAACGCCATCGGAGTCGTGGGCACTTCCCCCATCGTCTCTATCATTTCCTGCAAAGGCGCTTCCAACACCGCTCCCTCCACCGGTATCTCCTACGCCTACGAGCAAGTCAGATACGCCGCCGAACTTGGCGCGCAGATCGTCAATTGCAGTTGGGGCAGCACCGGAACAGGCGCTTACCCCAATTCCATCGTGAACTACGCCACCACCATGGGGGCCTTGGTCGTGGCAGCCGCCGGCAACGAAAACACCGAGCACACCGCCAGTTATCAAGATTACCCCGCCGACTGCACCAACGCCCTGTGTGTGGCTTCCACCGGCCAGAACGACGTCAAATCCAGTTTCTCCGATTATGGCGCCGCCATCGATATTTGCGCCCCGGGCGAAGGCATCCTTTCCACGATCATAGCCAGCAACGGTTATGACGCCTATGACGGCACTTCCATGGCGTCACCGGTTGCTGCCGGAGTGGCTGCGATGGTGAAAGCCCTGCATCCTGAACTTACTCCCTCCCAATTGATGCAACGCTTGATGGCCACCGCGGACTATATTTACGACGCGAATCCCAACTATGTGGACAAGCTCGGCGCCGGTAGGATCAACGCTTTCACCGCCACGATGTATGACAAGATCCCCAACATCACCATCGACGACAAGATGGTGGAAGAGTTTTCCGGAGACGGCGACGGCGTTCCCAATCCCGGCGACGTGATCCGCCTCAGGGTCTCTCTGAACAATTATCTGGATCCATTCACAGGCCTGGCCTGGCTCACCGCCACCAACCTCCAGGCCAATCTCACCTGCTCCTATCCCGGCGTCACCATTATCGACGGCACCGCCAGCTACGGCAACCTGGGACCCGGCAGCACGATGTGGAACAACAACCAGCCTTTCAAATTCCAAACCGTGTCCACCCTGCCCTCCGAACCGATTCCTTTTGAACTGGTCCTGACGGCCAACGCAGGCGCGGCCTTCCCCTACAACAAAACCATCCCCTTCACCGTAAGCCTTTCCCTCATCCAATCAGGCTGGCCCTACAACGTTGGCGGCGCTTCGACCTGCAGCCCCATCATCGTGAACCTCGACGCCGATCCAGCCAGAGAGATCGTATTCGGCGACCAGACCGGCGCCATCCATGCCCTGAAAGCCGATGGCGAGACAGAACTGCCGGGATTCCCGATCCAGGCAGGCAGCGCGGTCATCGGCTCCATCTCCATGGCGGATGTGAACGGCGACGGCCTGCAGGAATTCGCAGTAAGTTTGCAGAACAACAACATCGTGCTGTTCAACCAGGCGGGAACTGTCCTCTGGACCATGCCAGCCCCGGGAACCCTGCGCACCAGCCCGATCATCGCCTCGCTGGGCATGAACTCCCAACGCCAGATCATCACCGCCACCCAGACCGGCAACCTGATCGTGCTCAATCCCGATAACACCGCGTATCCGAACTTCCCCACCAATGTGGGCGGAGCGGTGTTGGGACCCCCTGCGGTCGCGGATCTGAACGGGGACGGCGTCCATGAGATCATCGTGGCAACCTTGAACGGCAACCTGACCGCCTTCAACAGCGCCACCGGACAAAGCGCGGCGGGCTTCCCCGTAGCCATGGCTGGCGGCTCCCAAAACCCCATTACCATTGCCAACCTGGATGCCGATCCTCAGCCCGAGATCATCGTCACCACCAGCACTTCAGGACATATTCTGGCTTACAATCACGACGGTTCCGTGTTTTTCCAGAAGAACGTGGGCGGCCAGATCAAATCCGGCGCGGTGGTCGCGGACGTCAATAACGACGGCACCAAAGAGATCATCGTCACCGGCGCCACAGGCTATCTGTACATCATGAACCTGATCGGCAACGACCTTCCCAATACCCCGATAAACGTCAACCAGGCTGTGGATTGCACGCCCACGATCGCCCGTTTCGATGGCGACAACTACGCCGGGATAATCTTCGGCGACACCAATGGCCGGCTGCACAGCGTCCGCGCCGATGGCACCGAGTCGCCCAACTTCCCCATCATCATGGGCGGAAACATCAAGGTTTCGGCAGCCTTGGGCGACGTCGACCTGGACGGCGATTTTGACATCGTGATCCCCAATGACGCCAGCTTCTACGTCGTGGACATCAAACGCCCCGCCCAATCCATCGAATGGCCCTGCTACATGGCCACCTACAACCGCGGCGGCAATATCTACCAAGCCACTCCGAACCAGGACGAAAGCGTGCCTGAAGCTGCGACGGCCCTGCTGGGCAACTATCCCAATCCCTTCAATCCCAGCACCATGATCAACTTCGAGATTGCCACGCCTGGCGCAGTCAGCATCGAGATCTTCAATCAGAAAGGCCAGCTGGTAAAAATCCTGGTGAACTCCGATCTGCCCGCCGGAAAACACCATGTGGAATGGAACGGCAAGGACGACTCGGGCTCCAGCGTCAGCAGCGGAGTCTATTTCTACCGCATGCGCAGTGGAAAATACTCCTCCACCCGTAAAATGGTGATGATGAAATAGTATCCAAGCACATATATGGAAAGCCCGGATCGCTCCGGGCTTTTTTTTGCGCATGAAAGTTGGGTTCACTAGTAATGAGCGCGCATCTACAGCGCAATGGCCACGGGAGCGAGGCTTTATCTCGCGGTGATTAGTGTTGGCTCTCCTTCAGAACCATTTATATCTAGTGATGGAAATTCGCCCAATACACCCCGAATGAAGTAAGGAGTGTATTGAGCGAGCTTTCCCAGAGAAGTAAAGCCTGCGGCGACAGCAAGAAGCCAAAGCCGCGCCTCGCTCTTCCCTGATTCACTATCCAACCGGGATGCGACTGCCCGGAAGGTGTCTGTTCCTGCTCAGGGCGTGTTCGCCTCGATATAGTTCACCAGACGTGAAAGGCAGTTGGTGTAGGAACCGAGTTCGTTGTCGTACCAGCCGAAGATCTTGGCATGGGTAACGGGCATGGTGACCTCGCGGTCGGCCTTCACGCCAAGTTCGTCCAGGGTTTTGGCGGGCACCGGAATGAAGCTGGTGCGGGTATGCGTTTCGTGGGCTTCAACGGTGGCGGCGGCCATGGTTCCGATGAGGTCTGCGGAGACGTTCTGCCGTTCGGAATAGACCAGCAGACCTTTTTGCGGTCCTTCCGCCGCTTGTTTATAGATCTGGTTCAGCAAGCGTCGGTTGACCAAAGGCTGGCCCAGTTCGTTGAGTTGGGTGTGGAAGGTGACGTTGAGGTTGATCAGGGATACCGTGGAGGTGGGAATGCGCACGGAATCGGCCATGAAGCCCACCGACTTGATCTGTGGCAGGACGAGTTCGAGCGCTTTGGTGACGCCTGTGGTGGAGAGAATGATGTTGTTCAGCACGCTGCGGGATTTGCGCAGATCGGTGGCGCCCGCCTTGGGCACGGAATCCAGGATGCTCTGGGTGTTGGTGGCGGCGTGGATGGTGCTCATGGACGCGGTCATGATGTTGGCGGTTTCCTGGTTTTCCAGCAGGGGCTTGACCAGATGGGCCAGACCGGTTGTGGTGCAGCTGGCCGCGGAGATCACGTGATGCTCGGCAGGTTTGTAATTCAGATGGTTGATCCCATAGATCATGGTGAGCGCGTCCGGACAGCTGCCCACTCCCGCGGTTTTGCTTTTAAAGGGCGCGGAACAGACAACCTTCAGCGCTCCGGCTTCCAAATGGCCGCGCAGACAAGGCTTGCCCTGTTCCGGGCTGAGATTGGGGTCCACGAAATTTCCGGTGCAATCGACCACGATCCGCACGCCTTCGTTGAGCCAGTTGATGTCTTTGGGATCGCGGGCAGTCCGGAGTATTTTGACGGGGATGCCCTCAATGGCCAATACCGGTTTATCGGGATCCAGCACCTGGATATCGGCCTGACGTCCCACCATGCCGAAGAGGAATTTGTGGATGCTGCCGTAGGTGGAATCGGTCTCGATCAGTTGGAGCAGGTCATCCAGGTTTTTTCCGATGTCACGTCCGCAATTGACGATGATCCCATCGAAATGGCGGAGGTGGATCTGGTTCCAGAGCAGCAACTTGCCGATCCGGCCCAGTCCGTTGATCCCGAGCAATTTCTTGTTTCTCATGTCGAGGTTCATGTGTGACTCCTTGTCTCTATGTTTTTGTTGTGTATTATCAGCTGCGAATGACTTCCACGGGATAATGCCCCAGATAGATGGCGCCGCTGCTGGCGTCGATGGCGATGCGGTCGCCGGGCTGCAGGACCTTATCGCCGATCCGGCAAACGTTGTCGTTTTCCAGCACCTTCAATTGGCGGCAGTTGACGATCCCCACCAGACCCAGGCGAATGGCCGTAACGGAGGCGTGAGAAGTCACTCCGCCCCGCGATGTGAGCAAACCCTGGCAGTCGAACAGCAGTTCCATATCCTCGGGCACGGTGTCCGGCCGCACCAGAATGAGCGGCAGACCGCTGTCTTTCAGGGCTTCGATATCCTGCCTGGATATGGCGATCAGGCCATTGATCACGCCTTTGCCGATGCCGATGCCGTTGCCCAGGAGTCTCAGGTCGCGCTTGGGAACGTTGAACACCGTGTAGGCGCTGGCTTTCGTGATCACCTGGTTGCGGGTCTGAAGAACGTAAAGTTGGTCACGGGTGGGGCCTTCGAAGGTAAATTCCATCTCTTGATGGGGATATCCGCGTTCGTCTATGAGCTGGCGCACCAAGCTCAGCAGTCGGGTGTAGATCTGGGGAAAATCCTTTTCCAGAGAGAGTTCCACCGGCTGCCTGGCCTGCTTGCGTTCCTGCTCGGAGATCGGCAGGGTGTGCACCAGGCCGGCCACGACGTCTTCGCCCTGGCTGCACAGCGTGAAATCTCCATTGAGCGTGATGCCGGGCGCCTTGCTCCAGGGCGCATGGGTGAACAGCACTCCGGTGCCGGAATCCAGGCTGATGTTACCCAGCACCATCTTCTGGATGGTGACCGCCGTGCCCCAATCGTCCGCGATCTGCAGTTTTTGGCGGTAAAGCCTGGCCCGGTCCGTGTTCCAGGAATCCAAAACGTGCTCCACGGCTTGCTTCACCTGCAGGAAAACGTCCTGTTCGAACTTCACTTTGTGCCTGGCCAGCACTTGTTTGTAGGCTTCGGACATTTCGCGCATCTGCTCATCGCTGAACTGGGTCTTGAGTTTCACCTTATGCCTGCGCTTGAAATCGATCATCACGGCGTCAAATTCGTCGCGGTCGATCCCGTAAGCCATGCCCCAGCTCTGGATCAGGCGGCGGTAGCAGTCCCAGGCTGTCCAGCCGTAATTGGGCCTGGCGCTGAGTTTGAGAGTGACCTCATCGTTGAGGCCGATATTGAGGAAAGTGCTCATCGCCCCGGGCAGGCTCATCGGAGCGCCAGAGCGCACGGAAAAGAGCAGCGGAGCCTCCGGGTCGCCGTATCTGAGGCCGGTCTGGTTTTCCAGCCGGGAGATGTTGTATTTCAGCATTACATCCATTTCGCGCTCGATCCCGGGATGGGAACGCACGATCTGGCTGTAGCGGTGCAATTCGGTGGTGATCACGAAACCCGGCGGAATGGGAAACTCGTACTGGCGCATCTTTTTCAGGAAATAGGCCTTGGAGCCCAGCAGCACCTGGTTGTCCAGGCGGCCAAAGTTCGTCTGCAAAGGGATGAACATCAGATCGGGATCGTAGCTCATCACGCGGCTGATCTCGGCGGAACCGAAGATCCGCTTCATGGAATCCAGCGCTGCCAGGATCTGGGCGATAAAGTTGTCCATCGGCTGCACCAGGAAGGAAGAGGCCAGCAGCTTGCGGAAGAACTCTTCGGCGAACATCTGCTGGGCAGTCTGGCGTTTGTATTTGCCGGCGATGCCTTTGACTGGCGCGTGGCTGAGTTCCTGCTCGTAAAAGCGATAGAAGTACTCGTTGATCAGTTCGGTGATGCTGTCCTTGATCTGCTTGAAGAGGTCCAGATACTGGTCCAGTGAGAGGTTGACGATCCTTTGGGCGGATTTGAGCATATCCACGGCGCTGCTGAAAGCCTCGCTGGTAAGGCCTTCGCGGGTGAGTCCCAGTTCAAAAAGTTCCAGGATGCGGATGATGCGCTTGAGCGTCTTGGCTGTGATGTAATCCAGGTTAAGTTGTTTTACATTCTGCTCCACAAGGCGTTCCACCAGGTTTTCCAGCCGGAAGATCATGCCCATCGCTTCCAGCTTGGGCTCCCGGTACTGGCCATACATGGAGGGGATGCCAGCCGCGATGTGCCTTTTATAGTAGATGTTTTCCCAAGCCTGGCTGGGATTGGGATCCAGGATCACCTGATTCAGCCTGCCGATATAGTCCAGCATCTGGCGGATGCTGCTGTCGTAATCCTTGCGGACGAGGCTCTGCCTCAAGCGGAGCTGTTCCTTGGCGTCAAACCAGTTGAAGCGTGCGAGGAACTTGACGATGTCGTAGGGATCGAGCTGATACTTGTCCAGCAGCAAATAGTAGATGCGGATCAGCAGTTCCAGGCGGCGCAGCGCGAAATCGCCTTTCCGGACCTGTTTGAACAGCGGCGCCACCTCCTGCCAGGATCTCCCCAGCAGGACGTCCACTCCCGAGTCATGTTCGCGGAAGAACTTCTTCACCGCTTTCTGTTGGGTTTTGGCACGCTCGTCCGGAACCTGGATAAACAGCTCCACATCCTCGGGCAGCATTCCTTTCAAATGGCTGGGATCGAGGTCCATCCAGTAATTGAGGATCTGGCGCATCAGAATGATGTGGGTGTTGTTGCTTTCGGTATGCACCTGCTTGCGCACAAAATGGATGAGGCGGTCCTTGCGGGAACTCATTTCGTCGATCTCGGTGCTCAGATCCCGGATTTCGCCCTCGGCGCCGATCTCATGGTAGAAGACTGGGAAGAGCCGCAGCAGCTGTTTCACCTGCACATAGAGCGGCTTGAGATCGCTGTTCAGGAACTGGGAAACGTCCTTCTGGAACAGGTCGGTATCCGAAATGAAGATTCCGCTCTGCGTGAGGTTGATGATCAGCGCCGCCAGCAGATCCTTGCAGAAGATGGGATTCCGGCTGATCAATTCCAGCCAGGCCCGGATGTTTTTGATGTGGTTTTTGTTGGCCACGATCTGCCAGTCCTGGTTGATCTTGATCTCACCGGGCGAAATGAAGCCCAGGTCGATGATCTTGCGCAGGCAGCGCCTGCCAAGTTCGGGTTCGGGAGAGTCTAAAACCGCCCTGCCAATGGTGAGTACGCAGTCCAGCACTATGCTGCTGTGTTGCTCGCGGAATTCGGCGAGGTTATCGAATATGCTGTCGATCAAGGTGTTGATCTCTTTAGCGGAAAGCGAGGTGTGCAGGTCGGCCAGTAAGCGGTTCAGATCCCACAGCAGGTGGTCGGAAAGCGCGTTCATGGCGGGCAAACTCAGCAAGTAGAAGAGGTAATGGATCTTCTCCGGGAGTTTCGGGAATGAGGCCAGCAGATCGCGATACCTGGCCGCGATATCGCTGAAGGATGGGATATCGGCAAAGTCCTGGACCCTGGCGACCGGCTTGAGCCGCTTGAGTACGTCCGCGAAAAACCGGCTGCCCACCGCTTTTTCCAGCTGCGCATTGTCCAGGCTGATCAAGCCGGCGAATTTGTCTTGCCAGTCGGTGATCGATGTTTGAGAAGACCATAGTTTGACGGAATCCTCATACACCGATTTTAGCAGTTGGACGGCATCCTCCTGTCTGTCCAGGCGCTCAGACAACCGTGCCAGGGTCTTGAAACACAATCCCGACGAGGCGATGAACAGAGCCGGATCCTGGGCGTGCCACTCCTCCAAAACGTCTAGAGCCTTTTCCAATATGGAGGCGGGAACTTTCTGCTGTTCCGCCAGGGCGGCCACGAATCCCAGATATTCGTTCAAAGTCCGCTGCAGCGTGGCTGGTTCCTCAGCCCGGGCGAATATGTTTCCAAAAATGCCGATGACCTGTACCAGAGCCTGGACGCTGTCCTCCAACTGCACATAGAACCAGAGGTCTCCAATGATGCTCTGCCGCATCAGATCCAAGGCTGAATCCAGATTCGCGAAAGGATGGTGGAGTTCTTCCAGGAATAGCTTCGTGCGCTGCTGGATGCCGTAGTAATTGGCGCTACGTTCCAGCAGCCACAAGCTCTCCGGCGACAGCACTATCTGCTTGACCTGCGTCTGGGCAAGGTTGTCCGTGAGCGCTTGGGATTTGATTGTATCCAATTTATCCTCAGTGTGTTATAGTAACATGGAGATTCCCGGGAGCCGCTCAAAACCGGGTTGATTGCCAATATTATCCGGCTTCCCCGGCTCCACCTGCTAGATTTGAGACGCGTGGTTAAATGTCAAGCCCCATTTTTGGAATGTTTCAGAATCGTCAAAACCAGGCGAACTTCTCCATGTGGTATGGGTGCGGCCGGTGGCCCTTTGCCGCTCCTCTGGCGGGTCTCCCCAGCCCCGGCACTGTGTTACCCTCCAGCACCGCCTGTTTTTTTTACCAGCCTTATCGCAGGCGCTGCGCCCAAAGTGTTATATTAAAACCCCGGACTCTTAGGGTCCGGGGCGTTGATTTCTTGGGAAAAGCGGACTGGCAGTTAGCTCAACGTCCTCTAAATCATGGTTCCATATAGGTTGAAGTAACGCGGTAAAAGCGTTTGGGATCGGCTGGAAGAGGTGCCGTCCAATCGTTGGGTCCGAAAGCGCCGCTGGTATCCAGAACATAGGGAGCATCTGGATCGGGTGCGGAATAGACCAGGTAACTGTCGATCGTATAGAGGTCTTCCCAAGTGATAAAGAGGCTTCCGTCCACAAAGTTGATGGTCAGATGGGCGGGCACGCCGTCGGAGAATAAGGCGGAGGCTGGCATTCCCCAAACGCCGTCGCTGTTTCTGGCTCTGATGTATAACTTGTGGTTGCCGTGCTCGATCTGGCCAAGGGTCAGGGGAAAACTGATGTTGAGGTTGGTAGATGGAGCAACGCTTATCTGCGTTCCATTGCCGAAGCCGGGATCGCTGTCCAGCCAGTATTCCAAGCGCGTGATCTGCTTGTAGGGCAGGGCTGGCGACGCCAGGATGGGAATATAGAAGCTGGTGCTTTGGGGCATGGCCCATTTGCCAGCAGAGTTCTTCGCCCGGACGTAGAGCCTGTGAAAACCGGGACTGAGGCTCGCGGTAGAGATCAGCTGGTTAACATCCACAGGAACGCGGCCAAAGATCTGGGTTCCGTTACCAGGGCCGGGATCGGCATCGAAGAAGTACTCGATCCTGGCCACGTTGCCATAAGGAGCCTGTGCAGGTGGCGTGGGCAGAGGGATGTAGAAAGAAGTAGACTGGGGCATGCCCCACTGTCCAGAGCCATTTCTGGCGCGCACGTAGATCCTGTGGAATCCGGGGCTGAGGCTTGAGGAGGAGATCAACTGCTCTATGTCCACCAGGTTGCGGCTATAGATCAGGGTTCCGTTCCCCCAGCCTGGATCGGCATCGAAGAAGTACTCCAACCGGTCCACTGTGCCCGCCATCACCACCTGGATCAGGATAACGAAGGCGATGCAGGTTAGCAGGGATTTCATCTCTTTCCTCCCTCCAAAGCTCAATTGCCGCACTGAGCTTGGATGTGGAGATTGAGTTGGCCGGCTTGGTTGACGATGGCGGGGCAATCGAAATCGGTGATGTTGGCCAGGAAGGTCAGATACCAGAGGTCGTCGAAGGGCGAGGTTCCGCCGTAGATGCCGATGTCCACACCGCTCTGCCCGGCTCCGCTGGCCAAAGAACCGGTGATCAGGTGGTAATTGCCGCCATTCACATCCACCATCACGTTGGCCAGGTTCACTCCCTGCAGATTGGAGGGATCGGTCACGTTCGCGGAGGTCCCTTCCCAGATGTTGTAAAGATAGGTGAAATTGGCAGGGATGTTGCTGATGGCCTCAAAGATGGAATTGGTGAAGACCAGGTTGGCTGTGGAAGTGTTTCCTGTTGCCAGATATTGCGTGCCGGTGCCGCGGTTAACGAACAGGCAGTGGTTGAAGGAGGCATTGGTGTAGTTTCCTCCGCAATAAACATGGTAGCTGTTGCCATAGAAAATGGAGTTGAACAAGATTATCGCCGCCAACGGTTGCAGATAAACCTTGTAGGTATCACAGTCGAAGAAGCAGCTGGTGAATACATTGTCGCTGGTCTGGGTAGTACCGTCCCCGACGTATACAGTGCTTTTGAAGTTGCAATCTGTGAAAGTGTGTCCACTGCGGGTAAGCGAGACCGAACTGGCAAAACGGCAATTGGACACCTGAACCGGATAGGTGTAACTGCTGGAACCGCAATCCAGGCCGATGAACCTGGCACCAGTTCCTCCTACGGCGTTCACATACGGAGTGAATTTCGTTGTGATCAGGCTGGGATTGGCCGGATCGAAGCCGGCTCCCACAATTGTGATGTTCTTCGCGATGTACTGGCTGCCGTAGTCGACCAGTGAAGGGTACAGGTAGATGGTGTCGCCGTTTGCGGCGGCGTTGTAGGCGCTGTACCAGTTGTTATACTGGCCGATGGAGGGTGTGTTGATATCTACTGTGCGGATAACTGCGGGTAGTGAGGTTATTGCGATGAGCGCAATAATCAAGATAACTAAGTGCTTCATGGGCGTCTCCTTTAACCTTGTTTTTGTAGTTAGGCTCGCAAACAACCGCTCTGCTGCAAGTGTTTTGATCTCAACAACTCCTGTCAAGGTTTTTCTCCCCATTTTGGTACTTGACAGGATGCCCAGAACGGAGAAAAAGGCTCCAGAATAGATGGTGCTACTTTCAGGTAAAAGGGAATCCCGTCGCGGACAGAGTCCGCCACTGTGCTGAGTGCGGACAGAGTCCGCCACAAGATAGTGTGAAGCGGGAGCGGTATCCGCCACTGTATGCAGCAATCAGGCCGGTCCAGTCACTGCCGATAAAGTGGGAAGGCTGGACCAGAAAACGCCGCTGCGAGCCAGGAAACCTGCCACCGATTCCGGACGAGTCATACGGATCATGTGACTTGCCGGGCCAGTAGTTCATCCCCGTTCAATATGGAATAAGGTGAACAACAATGACGAACTCTCGCCGGCTTCTGCTGACGGCCGTGCTGCTGTTTTGCAAGATCGCGGCTGCCCTCGCTGCGGAAATCCTTGTGGTCAATTCAGCCTCACGCACGCTTTCGCGCCTCGACACTATTGAGGGAACAACCGACAATTCCTTTGCCCAATTGGGTTTGACACCCAATCTGATTGACCTTGACGAGGAGTATATCTACGTCGTTTGTTCCGGCGATAACGCCATCCAGGTGCTCGACCGCGTCACAGGAGCGCAAGTCCGCTATCTGCCTGTGGCCGCTTCCTGCAATCCCTACGACGTCTTGAAGGTGGGTGATTTCCTCTATGTGAGCGGCCTGTTCACCGACAAGGTGTACAAGATCAGCCTGCAGAGCAACTCCGTGGTGGCCACGCTTGAAGTCGGTACAGCGCCGGAAGGCCTGGCCACGGATGGAGCATATCTTTTTGTTTGCAATACGGGCGGCTACAGCAACAACTACGCGGGCTCATCCGTCAGCGTGATCGACTTGGATTCCTTTTCTGTGTCGGCAACAGTTCCTGTCTGGACAAACCCGCAGTACGCGGTCTTCCGGAACGGATTTCTGCATGTATCCTGCACCGGCAACTGGATGGATGTGGCGGGAAAGGTGGACGTGATAGACATCGCCACGCTGGAAAGAGTCCAGAGGCTGGATATCGGCGGACATCCGGGCAATTTGTGGATCAGCCCTTCCGGAACAGCCTATGTCAGCGAGGCCCTGGATACGGGGCTCTATAGCTACAATGCCGCCAGCTACGTGGTCTATCATGGCTCCGCCAATCCTCTTCCCTACTCCGCGTCCATGCTGCATGGCAATGCCGGGATCTTCGCGCTGCTGGAACAAAACTGGGTTTCCAACTCGATCGTGCGAACCTACCAAAGCGACTGGAGCCCTCTTCAGACTTTCACCGTCGGCCTGTCCGCAACCGATATAGCGGTCACTGAGCAGCAAACTCCCGTTTATGAGGATCTGATCCAAACGCATTCTCCGGTCCTGTATCCCAATCCCCTGCCTCGCTCTACGCCGTTGAAAGTGCTGACTGCAGAAGCCGGCAGGACGGAATTGCGATTGTACAACCTGCGCGGACAACTGATACAGAACCACACGCTTCAGCCCGGTTCACAGGATATCATCCCGGCTGAACTGCCAGCAGGTGTGTATCTCTACAGCATCATCCAGGCAGGCAAAGCTCAGAGCGGCAAACTCCTGCTCCTGGACTGAAACGGATAGATTTTCCTTGACTTCATAGCCCAGGCTCTAAATTATAACTTTTCCGATAGTTAATCTAGTTTTCAAGGAGTTATCATATGAACTACTTCCTCACCGACGACCAGCTGGAAATGCAGGAAATCGCGCGCAGGATCGCCGTGGAAAAGATCAGGCCCCTTTCCGAGAAGTATGACGAAGAGGGGACTTTCCCCTGGGATATAGTGGAGATCATGCGGCAGAGCGACCTGTTTGCCATCCTCATCCCCGAAGAATACGGCGGCATCAGCGGCAAGGTCGCTGACCTGGCCATTGTAACCGAAGAACTCTGCGCCGTCGATATGGGCATCTCGCTGGCCTTTGGCGTTACCGGCCTGGGAATGTATCCTATCCTCATCGCCGGCAGCGAAGAACAGAAGCAGAAGTATCTCTCACAGATAGCCAGCGGCGAGCGTTTGGCAGCCTTTGGCCTCACCGAAGCAGGCGCCGGCAGCGATGTTGGCGCGATGGCCACCACAGCCCGCAAAGAAGGCGGCCACTACGTGCTTAACGGTACCAAACAGTGGATATCCAACGGCGGCGAAGCTGAGATCTACACGGTCTTCGCCATGACCGATCCCGAAAAGGGAGCCCGTGGCTGTTCGGCCTTTATCGTGGAGAAAGGCACTCCTGGCTTCAATTTTGGCAAGAAAGAAAACAAGATGGGCATCCGCGCCAATTCCACCCGCGAACTGGTCTTCGAGGATTGCGCCGTTCCAGCCGAAAACCTGTTGGGACGCGAAGGCACGGGATTCATAACCGCCATGAAGGTCTTCGATAAATCCCGGCCCATGGTTGGAGCCCAGGCTGTTGGCGTAGCGAGGGGCGCTTTTGAGGTTGCGATCAAGTATTCCAAGGAACGCCAGCAGTTCGGCAAACCGATCTCTTCGTTCCAGGCGGTGCAATTCATGCTGGCGGACATGGCCACGCAGATTGAAGCCGCCAGGGCTTTGGTGATGCAGACAGCCAGGATGATCGACAACGGCGACAAAAACTATTCCAAGGAATCGGCGATGTGCAAATACTTCGCTTCGGACGTGGCGATGCAGGTGACCACCGATGCCGTCCAGATCCTGGGCGGATACGGCTACATGAAGGAATACCCGGTGGAAAAGATGATGCGCGACGCCAAGATCCTCCAGATCTACGAGGGAACGAACCAGATCCAGCGCGGGATCGTGGCTGCCAATCTGCTCAAGGAATTCTAAGCCCAAGATGCACGCTTGGATCAAGGATTTCCCCGCGGCGATCACAGTCTGCGACCGGGATGGCATCATCCTGGAGATGAACGCCAAAGCTTGCGCGACTTTCGCTTCAGAAGGAGGAGCAGCGCTGATCGGCACCAGCCTTTTCGCCTGCCATAATCCCCATTCCGTGGCCGCGATCAAGGAAATGCTGGCCACTGGCGGGAAAAACGTCTATACCATCGAAAAGCGGGGCGTGAAGAAACTCATCTACCAGCATCCCTGGTATCAGGACGGCCAGATTGCCGGATTGGTGGAGATCTCGCTGGAAATCCCGGAAACCATGGCGCACCATGTCCGTTCCTGAACATCTGTTATTGCATACCTGCTGCGCGCCTTGCCTGATCGCGCCCTACCGTCAATTGAAGCAGGAAGGGATCCGGCTCAGCGCTATGTGGTTCAATCCCAACATCCATCCCGTCACGGAATACCGATCGCGGCTGGAATCCCTGCAATCTTTCGCGCAGACAGAGGGCTTTACCTTGCTGCTGCGCGACGAATACGGCCTGCGGGATTTTGTACGCGCCGTTGCTGATGATGTGGATGGCCGCTGCGCGTATTGCTACAAGGTGCGTCTGGAAGCAGCGGTCCATGCCGCACAGGAGCAGGGCTGCGACGCTTTCTCCACTACGCTCCTGTACAGTAAGTACCAAAAGCACGACTTGATCAAAGAAATCGGCGAAGATCTCGCCCGTAAACACGGTATCGCCTTTTTCTACCGCGACTGGCGTCCGCTCTGGCAGGATGGGATCCGGCTCTCCAAAGAGGAGGGGATGTACCGCCAGAAATACTGCGGCTGCATCTTCAGCGAGGAAGAGCGTTATCTGGGAGCCAAATCATGAGCAGATACAAAGAGATCGACCTGTTCCAGATCCAGGTCAAATCAATAAAGGAACGGGCCAGCAAGGTGGGCATTGAGTCATTTGCCAGAGCGAGTGACGGGCTAATGCAGAGCATCCCGGATATCGCTAAAGGCGCGGATTTCAAGGAATTCATCCAGCTCTGCCGGACCGCCATCCAGAGCCGCAAAGCTTTGATCATCGGGCTGGGCGGGCATGTGGTCAAATGCGGCCTGGCCTCGCTGCTGATCAAACTAATGGAGTCCGGAGCCGTGAGTTGCCTGGCCATCAATGGCTCTGTGGCGATCCACGATTACGAGTTCGCGATGGAGGGCAAAAGCTCAGAAGATGTAAGCGCCGGGTTGGCAGACGGCTCCTTCGGCATGGTTTTCGAGACGACCTACGGGATCAATTCCGTGATCACCCAAGCCAGCGACGCCGAACTGGGTTACGGCGAAGCCTTGGGCAAGCACCTCCTGGAGAACGCGCCCCACTCAGAAATTTCACTGCTGGCGATGGCCTACAAACACAATATCCCGGTTACCGCGCATATAGCGCTGGGAACCGATATCACGCATCAAACGCCCTGTGCGGACGGCAGCGCGATCGGCGATTGCAGTCTGCGGGATTTCCGGATATTCTGCGAGCAGGTCAAAGAACTGAACAACGGCGGAGTGTATATCAATCTCGGCTCCGCGGTGCTATTGCCGGAAGTGTTTTTAAAAGCCCTGACCGTTGCCCGGAACGTTTATGGCCAGGTGCAGGACTTCACAACTGCCGTGTTTGACATGAACACGCATTACCGCTGCCTGGAAAACGTGGTGCGGCGGCCTGTGGAGAATGGCGGCAAGGGGTTTTACTTCATCGGGCAGCATGAGATCATGATCCCGCTGCTGGTGCAGGAAATACTGGGCTAAGGCTCTCTATCGTATTATTTTATCTATAGCATCAGATTAGCGGATAGGATACTGGTTTTAAAAAAAGCGGGGGCTGAACACGTAGGGAACTGCAGGCAGAACAAGAAGGCTGCATGAGAACACTGGCTCTGGCTATCATCCTTCTGGCGCTGTCCGGTTTATGCCACGGCGGTACATTGGTACTGAACGAGGCGGATAGCTGCGTTCGCTGCACCCAAAAAAATCCTGCCTATTTGAGTATCGAGATCAATATCGGAGCCCTGTTCACCGATTCCGAGGGCAGGATAGCGCTCCCTCCCCAGATCGGTTCATACGCCAGATACGACAAACTACTTCCCCGACTCACATTCAACGTGGCATTGCCCGAAAGCGGCGAATTCAGCGCGCGTACTAGTTTGCACGCGGTTCCCACCGATATCGCGAACGCGGATTCCCAGCAGTTCAACCCGGAATTGGTGACGCTCAGCAAACCCTATTGGCTGCGCGATATCCGGGGCATGGAAGTGTCGCTATGTCCATTCACAATGCAGGACGGCAAACTCGCGGTTATGGATCAGGTGCGTATCGACCTCATCCAGACGCCAGCTCCAGCCACAGCAGGCGCAATTGTGCCAACCCGGAAACTCAATCCCTATTTCCTCGATATCTACAAACAGCACTTCATCAACTTCGCATATAGATATGCAGACTTGGCGGAATACGGTTCCATGGCCGTTATCTGCCCCGCCCCAAGCTACGATCCGCAGATCCTCCAGTTTGCCGATTTGATCCAACCCTGGGTGGATTGGAAAAACCAGAAAGGCATCCCCACAACGGTTTACAACACAAGCGTGACCGGCTCCAGCTATCCCGAAATCAAGGGCTTCATCCAGAATCTCTATGATCATGACCCCAATCTGACTTTCGTCCAATTGGTGGGGGACTTCGCCCAATTGCCCTGCCTGGTAACGACCATGTCCGGAAACACCGGCGGCATGGATGCCTTCTACACATTATTGGAGGGTGACGACTATTATCCGGACATCTTTGTGGGCAGGTTTTCCGCCGAAACCGCCGCGGACCTTTACACCCAGATCAAGCGCAGCCTCGAGTATGAAAAGAATCCCAGCTCCGGAGCCTGGCTGAACCGCGCTGCCGGTGTTTGCTCCGACAATCCGCCAATTCCTGGCGACGACGATGAACACAACTGGGATCATCTGGACAACATCCGCGCCCAGCTTCTGGATTACGGCTACACCCAGGTCGACAGGATCTACGCCAATGAAGGCGCTACTTTGCAGGATCTGGTTGACATCCTCAATGAAGGCAGATCCCTGGTCAATTATTGCGGGGAGGGTTACACCACACACTGGGTCAATCCGCCCTTCTCCGTTTCCGATGCCGCCAACCTCACCAACACCGGCATGCTGCCCTTTATTCACGTAGTATCTTGTTGGACGGGCCAATTCTACAACGGCACCTGTCTTTCCGAAGCGTTGCTGCGCAGCCGCGACGCCACAGCTGAAGAGGCGCGCGGAGCCATAGCTGTTTACGCCGCGGCTCCGGAACAGGGCATTGCCCCGCCGATGGAAGCGCAGGACCATGCCCTGGAACTATTGATAAATGGAACTAAAAACACCATCGGCGGCCTGTGCTACAATGGTTCCTGCAGCATGATCGACGAGTATGGGGAACTGGGCGGGATTTACAATTTCCTGGCCTGGAACCTCTTTGGCGACGCCTCGCTGGTCCTCAGAACCAAGCAGCCAGAGGAAATCGCTGCCATTCTGCCTGCCGAATTGCCTCCAAACTACGCGAACTTGGACATCGATGCGGGCGCGCCGGACATTCTGGTGGCGCTCTCCCAAGATAACGTTCCTGTCACAAGCGGGTTTTCCGGCGAGGATGGGATCGCGCATCTGAATCTATCGGATCTTCCCCAGCCCGGAGACAGCTTCCTGCTCACCTTAAGCGGCTTCAACCGCAGGCCCATTCAGCGCCAGCTTAATTGCTACGGCTACGGCGATCACGCTGTTTTGGATCTGACCTTGCTGCCCAGCGGCCAGTTCATCGAACCGGAAATTGAGATCTTCAAAACAGTCCGGATAATCAACAGAGGCACTGTCGCGGCTGCCAACGTCATCGTCCAATTGTGGCCCAGCGATCCCAGCGAAAACCTGACACCCATGACCGGTTTGGTTAATCTGGGCCAGATCCTGCCGGGCCAACAAAAGGAGGGAACCCTCTCCTACAAGGTCAACAAAGGCACCCAGGATATGTCAACCGTGCATTACACCATCGCGGTTGGCAATGACGGCCAGAGCTACGCATTTTCCGACCTTATGCACGCCCCCTTGATCGTCCTCGAAAGCCTGCACAGATCGCCCCAGCCCAACTGGATAAACCCCGGCGACAGCTTTGACCTGACCTATAAGATCAGAAACTCTGGCAGCGCTGTATTGAGAGACCTGGGCGGCGTATTGGAATCGTGTTCAGACCCTCTTTTGGTCACTGAGCAGGATAACCGCCAGCTGACGCTCGCGCCAAACTGCGCCGATTCTCTCACGTTTCGCCTGGCAGTATCACCCGGCTGCCCCACACTTAACAGCGTAACCACGGCATTGCATCTGGACGCGCTGAACTCCCTTGGCTACTACCAGCATAACTGGCTGGTGGCCACGCCAGAGAAGACGATGGAGAGTTTTGAATCGCGCGATCTGCAGGCTTTCCCCTGGCTCTATCAATCCAGCCACTGGACTTTCGATACCAGCGGAATCGATGGAAACTGCTGCCTGCGATCCCAAGCTGTGGGAGCGGATTCCATCTCTCTGCAGCTGAGTTTCATAGCGCTGCAAGCAGGGGAAATCGAGTTCTTCTACAATGTTTCTCGAAACGCCTCCAGTAACGATATCTGGACTTTCCGGCTGAACCAGGATGAAATCTCTGAACTGACGGAAGTCAACTGGTGGAGCATGAAACGTGTCTACTGCCATACCGGGCAAAACACGGTCAACTGGGTGGGCAGACGCGATCCTGCCAACGGAATCTGGACCAGCAACCTGATGCTGGACGCCATCCAATTTTCGGCCAAAACAGTGTTTGACAATGCCCAATTGGTGCCAGATCTGGATGCGTTAGAGATAATCCTGGCCCCTGGTGAGATCCGCCAGATTCCGCTGCGTTTATCATCACTGGATGGCAAATACATCCACTACGACGCGGTGTCTCAAATCCCATCGGATATGGAACTCCGTTCGGAAGGGCCGCGCATTACCTGCAATAAAAGTATGTTTGAGGCCGGAACTGCCGAGCTGTTCATCTTTTCCCTCCACAACGCCGTCCCCAACAACTCTCTGATAAATGTCAATATCGAGTTGCCCGATGGGATTCTGGCAACTTCCGCGTCCCCCTTTGCCCTGCCTGGACAAGCCTCGCTGCCTTTCGTTGGCGGCTTGGGCAGTTTTTCTGAGCTGGATTGGCACAGTGATACGGGAAGCATGGCCGACAGCCTGCGTTCCGGCGTCCGGATGTCCTTCGACAGCGGGACGCCAAGCGTGATCCTGCCTTACAACATCGAATCCCTTGATCCCTCCGGCCAGGTCGTCCATTCTTACGGAGAACTCGAGCTGAACAACGCTTCCACTTCGCTTGAATGCTTGGCTATCATAGTTGGAGAGGGTGAATTGCAGGACGAGGAAACAGCTGAATTGCTGCTTACGGCCAATCAAAACCTGATGCGTTCCGCTCAGGAATCCTATACCCTGAGTATCTACTACAACGGCTCGCGCAACCTGTCCATTCCTGTCAGGATCGTTTACGATGAAAATCCTCCCGGCTTCTACGACACCCCGCGCCTGATAAATTATCCCAATCCGGCCAAGGTTTCCACAGTTTTCGCCTATTCAGTTATCGAGGACGGCTTGACCACACTGACTATCTACAACATACGCGGACAGAA
Organism: Candidatus Cloacimonadota bacterium; assembly: GCA_027318475.1. Taxonomy (GTDB): domain Bacteria; phylum Cloacimonadota; class Cloacimonadia; order Cloacimonadales; family Cloacimonadaceae; genus Syntrophosphaera. Next base: position 23,159 of record DAHVPC010000014.1, read on the forward strand.
GGTGAAAACCCTTGTGGACGCCGACCTGGACAAAGGGTATTTCAGAAGCACCTGGCAACTGGATGACGACCGGGGCGAACAAGTGGCAAGCGGCATCTATTTTTGCCGGCTCAGGACCGCATCGGGACAAACCAAGGTTCTGCGCTGCGCCGTTATTAGATAAGGTCGCATCCGCCCTTTTATAAACAGCCCCAAGACGCCTCCCTGCGTGTTCTCTCAAAGCCCATTGAGAGCTTGGCGCAAAACAGGACAGCCCAATAATTCCGGATTTTTGGCACTACCTGTGACTAAACTACATTTGGCGTGATACTTGACCATGACATCCGAACCTTAATCGCCGTAGCCCGATATAGCCATGTTTATCAGGAACATGCCATTTTGCTTCCGTAAGCAGGCGTCAATCACTTGTCAATCACTAGTCAATCACTTCTCAATTGTTGACGCTTGATTGACTAGTGATTGACAAGTGATTGACTGTAGTCCGCGGGGGCGCACCCAAAAATCGTCCTTGAGTTGGGAGGCTAAAGTCAACTAAGGTCCTCTTGGGTTGAGGTATAGGAATGTATTATGGCATAGGGTAGGATTCCGATCCTACTATCAGCTGTGTAGCATTGGAATGCTACACAACAGGAGCTTTCAGCCCAGCGCCACGTCCAGAAACATCATCACGGCGAAGCCCAGCATCACACCCAGGATCGCCAGATGCGCGTACTTGCCCCTTTGCGATTCCGGGATCACATCCTCCGCCACCACATAGATCATCGCCCCGGCGGCAAAAGCCAGCGCGTAGGGCATCAAGGGGCGCGCCACCAGCACCATGCCCGCTCCCAGCAAACCGCCCAGCGGTTCCACCATCCCGGAAAACTGGCCCCAGAAGAAGCTCTTGCCCCGAGACATGCCTTCCCTTCTCAGCGGAATAGAAACGGCAGCACCTTCAGGCAGGTTCTGGATTCCAATTCCCAGCGTCAAGGCCAGCGCAGCCGCCAGCGTGGCAGATTCGAGCCCGGCAGCGACGGCTCCGAAGGCCACTCCCACCGCCAGACCTTCCGGGAAATTGTGCAGCGTGACCGCCAGAAAGAACAGGGTGGATTTGCCCCAGGGGGTTTTGAGGCCCCCCCGTTCCGTGATCTCGTGCCCGACATGCAGATGCGGTAAAAGCAGGTCGATCCTGCGCAGGAACAGGCCTCCGGTTAGGAAGCCGATCACCGCCGGCAGGGGATTTCCCTCGCTCATGGCAATGGCGGGATTGAGGAGCGACCAGAAACTGGCGGCGATCATCACTCCCGCGGCAAAACCCAGCATCGTGTCCAGAGCCCAGGGTTTGATCGATTTGAAAAACAACACGAAACTGGAGCCCAAGGCGGTCATGAACCAGGTGAACAGCGTGCCCAGCAAGGCAAGCAGGACAGGGCTCGGATTCGTTTCCAACATGTCAGGAATAGAAGGCTTCGATGGCGTCCAGCATCATTTGGGTGGCGGCTGTGGTATCATCCACAGAAAGCGTGCGCTTGTCGCCGTTGTCGAAGGTGACCACCACGTTGCCCAAGGCTTTGGAGATTTCGCGGATCTTGGGTATCACGATGTAGGTCTTGCCCAAATGTTCGTCATCGTAGGTGAATATCGCTTTCATTATTGCTCCTTATGGTTCCTGATTCCTTGCCGGATAGGGCTTCCGGCGCCTTCATCAGCATGAGTTTTGCACATGGCCGGCACACCGGATTCACGATCTGAATCCCAAAGTAGAAGATCTGCCGCTACTGAATCGCACTGCATCAACAACAGCCAGTCCGCATCAAACCGTACTCCATTCTCTGTGCTGCGATGACTACAGAGGACCTGATCAATAGCGCTTGAGGCTGCAGGTCTGGCTGTAACGTTCGCCGGGGCGGAGATATTCGGCAGCTTCGAGGTCGAATTCGATGAGGGTATAGTCCCGGTCGTCGGAACCGCTGAAATACTCGTCGAAAAAGAAGCAGCGCCCGGAGGCTTCTGCTCTGAGCGCCGCATTGTTCACGATCGTGGCGATGCCGGACAAGCGGATGTAGCCGGTGTGCCCTTCCTCTTGCAAGGGCACGCAGACCTCCACCCACTTGTTATTGGCGATCTGGGCGACTTTGGCGTCTCCCGTGAAAGTGGCGAAGAAATAGCGCTCCTCATGCATGAACAGCACCACAGGGCGGACCCGCGGTTGTTTTTTATCCACCGTGGCCAGATAGACATACTGGTTTTGCCTGATCCAGGCCATGATCTCCTGCTGCAGTGCGGATTCGGAGACGCGGGCCATGAGGAACTTCCTTATTCGGGGAAGGTGATGGAATCGATGAAGGCCTGGTTTTCCAGGTTGGGATTGTCAGCCTTGTCGCGGGGAAGTTTTTCGATCTTGTGGACCACATCCATCCCGGAGACGACCTTGCCAAACACCGTGTGCATCCCGTCCAGATGAGGCGTTCCGGGTTTGCGGGTCACGATGAAGAACTGCGAGCCGTTGGTATTCGGTCCGCTATTGGCCATGCAGATGTAGGAATAGAGCACGGGGCTGTTCAGGATCTTGCGATAAAGCGGGTCGCGGAGTCCGGTGCGGCTTTGGTAGAAATCCACCGTGTGTCCCATGACCGGATCCAGGGTCTGGGTTTCCTGCACTTTTTGCACGATCTCGAAGATCTCTGCCTGGGGCGATTGCCCGGATTGCATGTAAGGAACGAGGATCTTGGTCCAGATGACGCTTGCCGCTTCTTCGTCGCTGACCATGCCGGTGATCTGTTCACCCGCCCTGTAGCATTCGTCTTCGAAGCGATAGCCGGGGCCGCCCTGTCCGTCGTTGGAGCGGTCGCTGTCCTTGGTGTTGGGATCGCCGCCCTGGATCATGAAATCGGGGATGACCCTGTGAAAGTAGGTGCGGTTGTAAAACCCTTCGGTGCCCAGCTTGACGAAGTTGGCGACGGTCTTGGGCGCCATGTCCGGCCAGAGTTCCAGCTCGATGTTGCCGTAGGTTGTGGCCATTACGGCTTTGACCACTTTCGGTGCGGTTTCCATATCCTCTCCCTTGGTTCCAGGTTCCTGTTTTTCCGCGGCGTTGGCCTGGCAATTCAGCAGCATGAAGCTGAGCAGCAGCGCCAGCGCGGTCAGAGTGATCCTTGGTAGTGTGTGTTGCATTGGTTACTCCTTGTTTTTATAATAATGCAGAGCGATCGCTCCGTCGATGATTTCCACGTATGTGTGGTTCTGCAGCCAGTCACCGCTGTTCACGTAGTAGCCCCCCTCCAGCTGGTTCACCTGGGGTTTGTGGCTGTGTCCCATGCACACGACGTCGTATTTGTTCTGGCGAATCCGGGTTTGGGCATACTGGATCAGACCGGTGGATTTCTTGGTCTGGAGTTGGCTGGAAATCTTGCGCAGCCTGCTGGAACGGGACATTTTCCTGCCCAAGGACAAGGCCAGGTCCGGATGCAGCAGGTTGAACAACCAGCGGATGCCTGTCAGCCGGATGAAACTGCGGAAAAGTTTATAGCGGAGGTCGTTGACGGTGTGCAGATCGCCGTGCGTGAAGAGGATCCTGTGGCCGTCGGCCTCCAAAGCGAACTGGTCCGGCTGGACTTCGATTCCCAGATATTGGGTAAGAAAGCCCTTGAACCAAAAGTCGTGGTTTCCGCCGATCAAAACCAGTCTGCAGCCCTGTTCACCGAGCACTGCCAGTCTGTGCAGAAGCGGGAAATATTGCTTGACTATAGTGTATTTCCATTCGAACCAGAGGTCGAAGATATCGCCGTTGAGCACCAGCAAATCGTATTTTCCGGCCGCGCTGCGTAAAAAATCCAGCGCCAGTTCGGCGTTCTGCCTGTCCTCTGCGGTGTCTTGCGCGTATTTGAAATGCAGGTCGGAGATCACGCAGATGCGCACGTCAGCCTCTGGAAAGCAGATAGTAAATGATGTTGCAGCCGAAACGCAGAGCCGCGTCACGCACTTCAGGGGGATCGTCGTGCGTGGAGGGGTCCGCCCAGCCGTCGCTGATGTTGCTTTCGTAGGTGTAGAGGCACATCAGGCGGCCGTTGTCGTCAAACATGCCAAAGGCTTGGGGCGGTTTTTCGTCGTGCTTGTGGATCTTGGGCAGTCCGGAGGAAAAGTCGTAAAAACAGGTGAAGAGAGGGAAAGTGGCATCCAGTTCCAGCAGTTCATATTCTGGGAAAACCCGTTTGATCTCACGGCGGAAAGACTCGTCCATGCCATAGTCGTCGTCCGCGTATAGAAAGCCGCCGCGCAGCATCCAGGCGCGCAGGTTTTCAATTTCCCGGTCCTCCCAACGGATGTTGCCGTGCCCGGTCAGATACACGAAGGGGTACTCGAACAGTTTGGCATCGTTGGATTTGACGACGCTCTGATCGAGCGGAAAACCGGTATTCAGCACGGAATTGGCGTGGCGCGCCAGGTTAGGCAATACTTCCGGATCGTTGTACCAGTCTCCCCCGCCGTCATATTGCAGACGGGCCAAGCCTGTCCGGGAAACGGTACCGGTGACGGCTGCCAGACTTGAGCCGAGGAGCAGCAAAGCGCACAGGAATAAAAGGGTTCTCGGCATCAGTTCACTATCTTGAGTTGCACGCAGAGCAGGGCATCGCCCACGGCAGCGTAAAAACAGAAGCCCAGGTCGTCGTATTGGGAGAGGAATGTCAACCGGTCTGGCAACTGCAAAGAGCTAAGTACAGTGCCGTTCTGGCTGTCCAGGACGCTGATCTGGTTGGCGCCGGGCACTACCATGATGCTGCGGTCTATGCGTTTGTCATCGTCCGGTGTGATCTCCAGGGGGCATGTTTGGGCAGGCCTGGCGGGATTGGGTTCCAAGGACTGCCGCCAAATCTCCTTACCTGAAAAATCCAGGCCTGACACGGCTCCGGATTGCAGGCTGGCGACCAGGCTGGACTGGGTTTTCTGGAGAGTCACAGCCAATTCGGGAAAAATCTTCACCCACTGCTTGGCCTGGTTTTTCTTGCTATAAGCGGCCACGGTGCCACCCTGGGCCAGGTAAACGTTTTCCAGGTCGAACACAGGGCACGAAGTAACGGCGGAAGACAGGTCCATGCTCCATTTGATCTCCAACTCGATATCACGCGCCTGAGCGTTCAGCACCTTGACGATGTTTTCGTTCACATCCTTTTTCACTTCCTGCAGCGGGCCTGCGGAAACTTCCCTGCGCGCCCTGTGGAACCACACATCCAGAATGCGGTTGCCGTAGGTCATATACAGGATTGCCAGCAGCGTGGCCAGGATCAAAATAAAAGAACTGATCTGCAGTTTGGAAAACTTGCGGGAATGCGTCTTGGTAAGTTGGGGCATGTTTTTCAAGATCATCCACAACGCTTTATCGGAAGCGCTGTAGGACTCGATCAGGGGAAGCAGGCTGGCGTTCTCCGTCCCGCTGTCTAGCACTTTGCCGGCGATCTGGCCGGAAAGGATGATCAGGCTTTCGTTTTCCGCCAACCGCAAATGCAAGGGCCGGACCCGGATATCGTCTTCGGAGAGGCCGAACAGGTTGAGGTCTTTGAGAGTCTGGATCTGGTAGTTTTTCCAGTTCTTGCCCACGCAATCCAGTTTCTTGCCCCGTGTAAGTGCGCAAAATATCCTGCCGAACTGGATCAGGTAGATCTCGCAGTCGTAGATCACGGCAAAGAACAGCGAAAGCCCTTTTTCGCGCAGGCCGGTCTTGAGCAGGCGGGCGTGCAGTTTCCAATGGAAATCCGCGAAAAAGCCCTTCAGCCAATTTTCGATCTCCATCTTGCTCACAGCCAGCACGCCGGAATTCATGATCTCCAGCTTGATTTCGGCCTGGATCTCTTCCAGTTCGTGGCTTTTTTCCTCGTGCGCGGTGCACAGCAGCCAACCGTAGCGGCCGTCTTTGGAGGCCTGGTAATCGCAGATGCTGGAGGGAAACTGGGCGAATTTGCTAAGTATCGTGATCATCTTACTTCCACCATTTTACCTGGCTGCGCCAGAATACCCGCAATAAAGTCGGCAGATCCATCAGCATGTTGGTGTAGGCAGCGTTTGCCAGAGGGCACCAGCACTTCTTCTTGTGGATCTGGCGGCGTTCCAGTTCGACTTCAGGCTGGAACCACAGCTTGCGGAAATTGTAGCCGCCCTGGCGCAGATTGCCCAGGCCGCGCGCTTTGATGCAGCAACACCAGAGGTCTCCATCAGGTGAGATCTGCACGGAAGCCACTCCGGAATAGCAAGGCAGGACCTGTCTTTCGTCGCGCAGAATGCGCTTAACAAAGTTGTAATACTCGATGCGGAAGGCCATGGTAATCTTGTTCATGCCAGTGTATTTCTCATTCTTGATGCGATGGATCAAATAGTCGATGGCCGATTTGTAGGCCACCAGGCTCGGCGTGATCTTGGCTCCTACGGTATCCAGTTCCACGCGTTCCTCGGCGATTTCCGTGATGTAACTATCAGGTTTGAGGCGCAGCAATTCGTTGGCGATACTGGGAAAACTTTCCACATTGAATTGCGAGATCACGGTGTGGATGCCGACGGCCAGATTGGGCAGATTGAGCGCTTTGAGGCGGTTGAAGGTGGCGAGGGCTTTGGCGTAGTTGCCTGGCACTTTACGGATCTCGTCGTGCTGTGCCTCGATCCCGTCCAGGGAAACGTTGATGATGATCTGCGCCTTGGGACAGGCTTTGGCGATCGCGGCGGTGTATTCGACGATGGCGCTGGTCAACAGTCCGTTGGTGGGAATGTTGATGATGTGCGGCTTGGAGACGGAATAGATCTTTTCCACGATCTGCACCAAATCCCGGCGCAAAAAAGGTTCGCCCCCGCTGAAGGTGATCCAGTAGGGCGCTTTGCCGATGCCCTTGAAGGTCTTCGCGTATTCTTCCACCGTGAAATCGCGCGCCTTTTTTTTCCAGATATTGCAGGTGCTGCAGCGCGAATTGCAGGTGTAGAGCAGGCTGACGGTGTAATTGATCGGCAGGAGCCGCGGAAATCCGATGTGCTTCATCAGCCAGAAACCAGCCATCCTAAACATTAAACTAAACATCTTTCTTCATACCCTTATCCCTTCGGACTCTTGGCTGAATGAGCGATATCCCAGGCAAAAGGGTTCTTGCCCCGGATATAAAAATCGTAGCTGCCGAGCAGCCGGCAAAACAGCTCCAGTCCCATCACTCCAGCTATTTTAAAACATGACCGGGGGTTTTCCCGCAGCTCCGCGCCCAGGATCTTGAGCAAGATGCCGCTTTCCTGGGAAACCACCTTGTAGCCTTGCTTGCGCTGCAGCCACAGATGCCCGTTCTGGATCCTGCGGCGTTGCTTGACAAAGTCCTTGATCTTGCTGGGGCCCCGGTTAAAAATGATGGCTTGGGGGATATAGCGCAGCTGGAAACCCTTTCCCCGCACGATTGCTTCGATGCTGGCCTCGTCTACGGCGGAATCGGCCGGGATGCTCTCCATCAATTTGCGGAAGGCGATCATTTCACCCAATTTCGGCGAGATCAGCGCCATCCTGTGATGCAAGCGCCAGAGCAGATGGACGGCGTAGCCCATGCAGGTGGATTCGTCGTTGAACGGCACGGGTTTTCCGCCGGTGGCACCTATCTTCGGGTCATCGAACGCCGATACCAGCAGCTCGATCGTGTCCTCAGCCGGCACCACGTCTCCGGAAATCACCACCAGGATATCGGAAACCGCCTCGGCCAGAAACAGGTTGATCGCCGAGGATTTGCCTTCTCGCCTGGCTTGACGGATCAACCGCACCTGCGGATACTTGCTCGCGAAATCCGTCACTAGTTCGTCCGTGCGGTCGGTGCTGGCGCTGGAGACAACGATGATTTCCGCGACGCGCGCCCGTTTTAGCCGCTGTCCGATCAAGGCTTCGAGCAGTTTGACGATGTTGCCCGCTTCATTGTAGGCAAACACGCCAAGCGAGCAGCTTATCTCCGGTTTCCGCGGTTCGTCCATGTTAATCCTTGCCGCCAGCGATACGTTCTCTATCCTGCAGTTCCTTGTGCACGGCGTCCAGAATGCCGTTGATGAAGCGGCCGCTGCTCTCGCTGCAGTATTTCTTGGAAATCTCGATGGCCTCATTGATCACCACAGCAGGCGGAGTGTCTGTGTACACCAGTTCATAGACAGCCACGCGCAACACATTCCTGTCCAGGCACGCGATCTGCGCTGAACTCCAGTTCTGGCTGTGCTTTTCGATCTCGGAGTTGATGTCGTTTTGGTTGATGATCACGTTCTTGATCAGGTCGTCCGCGAAATCGAGCACTGGAGCGGAATTGTCGCCGTTCAAAACCTCGCCTAGTTCACGCAGGATATCCGGGTACTGATTCAGCATCTCATACTCCGAAAACTCCGGATCGATCACGGCGAAATCCAGCGCGTAAAGCGCCTGGGCCGCCAGTTCGCGGGCTTTACGCCTTTGGCCCACGCAGCTCCGCCATCAGGTTCAACATTTCCAGAGCGGCAGTCGCGGCGGAGAATCCTTTGTTTCCGGATTTCACACCCGCCCGTTCCAATGCCTGTTCCAGCGTGTCCGTGGTGAGGACGCCGAAGATCACCGGCTTGGCGCTGTTCAGAGCCACTTGGGCCACGCCCTTGCTCACTTCCGCGGCCACATATTCGAAATGCGGAGTGCCGCCCCGGATCACCGCTCCCAAACAGATCACGGCATCGAAGTTCTTGTTCTTTGCCGCTTCCTGGGCTATCTGTGGAATCTCAAACGCCCCCGGCACCCACAACACCGTGATGTCTGTGTCAGGCACGTCGTGCCGCAACAGGCAATCAATCGCGCCATCCATAAGTTTACGGCTGATCAGTTCGTTGAATCTGCTCACTACGAGCGCGAACTTAAAGCCTTTGGATACCAGGCTACCTTCTATAACTTTCATTGTTCTGCTCCTTTATGCAAGGATTTTTCCTTAGATAACCAATTTAATAAAGCCCATGTTTCTTTCAAGGAAAATCTTTGCATCCCACCGATACTGGCCTTCGCTCCCGCCTCTAGCCGTCCATCACTTGTCCATCAAGCCTTAATCAAGCGTTAATAATTGAGAAGTGATTGACTAGTGATTAAGAAGTGATTAAGGCTAATCCCCCGGGGCGAGCAAGAAAACCTGGTGTTCCCTCAAACTTGCGTAATCAGCCGGGTTTTACTTCAGCTT
>DAHVPC010000150.1 GCA_027318475.1 Candidatus Cloacimonadota bacterium
TGACCTGGGATATAGTGCGGAACCTGGCCACCGAAAACATGGGCGCCGACAAGGACGGCTACCGCAAGGAGTTTCTGCAACTCATCACCAAAGCGGAAAACCTGATGCGGGAAAACCGGCCAGACTGATATCGGCCTTGCACTTATGAACAAAGAAGAGCAGGTTTGTGGCCTGCTCTTCTTTTTCTGACTTTGTTAAGGGCTTATGGATTAAATGCCGTCACCCTGTAAAACGCTCTTCCAGATTCAGCGGCTTCCGAGTATTGAAGTCCGGAGGTCGCACCCAGCAGAAGAAAACTGCCATCGGGGCTCGCGGCTTTGTAGATCTTGTATCCCGAGGCACCAGATACTGGGTTCCATTGCAGCATAAGATTGCCGCCAGATACTGATACCGCCACTTGCGGAGCCGCCAGAACCGGATCGCCCTGTCCAACGGTCAATTGGACCGGGATCACAACGTCTGGGTCTATGGCGGAATTGCTCTTCAGCAGTAGGTTGCTGTTGTAAGTGTCTTCAGTAAGTCCTGTGGCGTCGATCTGGACGCTGAAGCTTTCGCTGCCGCCGCCTGGAATGCTGCCGCTGAAGGAGAAATCCCCTTCCACTTTAAGCCAGGGCGCTTCATAACCGGTCACGGTTTCGATGCCCACCAGGTCTATTCCTATGCCCCAGCCCCGGTTGGTGAGGCCCTGAAAGGCGATGTAGTAATCCGAACTGAGTTCAGGCAGCGCCAGCGTGCGCTGGGTCCAATTGACCACGCTCTCCGTGTAAACTGCCAGGTTGGTCCAAATGCCGTCCGCGGAGTTTTTGTATTGCACGATCAGGAAATCCTGGCCAATGGAGACGGGCTGGGTGTGATAGAAGGTCAGGGTCGCGCCGTAAATTCCGCTTAAGTCCAGGGACGGGCTTGCCAAACGGGCCACTGAGGATGTGGTGCCGGATTGCCAGAGCAGGGCGTTCCATGCTCCCGAGTAAGAACCGGCGGGGTTGGTGCCGAAGGGTCCGCCCGAACTGAAATACCAGTGTTGGATCCCGCTTAAAACGGTGCTGGTCCATCCAGCCGGGTAATTCCCACCGCTTTCGAAACTTTCGTTGAGCATGGGAGCGGTGATGGGAACGCCGCTGAGCGTGAAATCCAGTTCATTCTCCCCGCCATTGCCGATCTGCACGGCAGTGGACGCGTTTTGCCCAGGCGCCAGATTCTGTGTGATGGAGCCGGGAGACCAGGCCACTTGAGGGGGTGCGGAAATAGCCCTCAAAGCGCCGCGTGCATTCACCAGTCCGTAGCCCGTGAACCGGTCCCAGCCCAAGGGAACGCCAATGGTCATGTCTCGGGCTGATGAGGTCAACGCTTGCCGGACTTGCGCTGGTGTCAGCGTGGCTTCCCTGGATAGCAGCAGGGCGGCGACACCCGCCACGTAGGGAGAAGCGCAGGAAGTTCCGTTGAAAAAGAGATTGTACTCGGTTGCCGTATAGCCTCCGCTGCCTGTGATATCCGTGGTCGGCAGTATGGTGGGCCCCATGATGTCGATGGCGTTATCGGCATCGCGCGTAGCCGGACCGTAGTTTGAGCCCCACCAGTATTCTCCGTCGGCAGAAGAGGTGCTCTTCCGGGATCCGTCAGGCGCCGCGGCGCCCACGGCGACCACTTTGCTGTGGTTGGCAGGATACCACACCGTGCTTGCGTTGCTGTTTCCAGATGACGCAAAGATAGACACACCGAGGTTGGCGTAGGCGTATTCCAAGGCTGCGTCCATAGCGGGATTGGCGCCCACGCTGGTATTGGAACCCAGGCTGAGGTTGATGATGTCAGCGCCATTATCCGCGGCATGAATCACGGCATTGGCAATGGAGGTAAAGTTCATGCTACCTGCACTGTTCATCACTTTTAGAGGCATCACCTTCACGTTGCCGGCGACGCCTGCCACGCCTATTCCATTGTCAGCAATCCCTGCGACAATGCCAGCCACAGCAGTTCCGTGTCCATTGATGTCGGTGGGGTCGGGATCGTTGTCTCCGTAATCGTAGCCCGTAACCAGAGCCAGGTCGGGATGCGCCAGATCCGCTCCGCTGTCGATCACGGCGACTATGACGCCCTGCGAACCGTATCCCTGCGGATAATCCCAGGCCAGCGGCGCGTCAGTGTCGAAACCCAACCAGCCTACCGGAGCGCCGGAATGGCTGCCGGAACTGCTGCCGGGAGGATTCCAGGCTGGCAACTGTCCGCTGTTGGCATGCCCCCAGTTATTGGCGTAGAAAGGATCGTTGGGTTCAGCGAAGGAATAGGCCAGATACTCCGGACGAGCGTCTTCCACAAAGCGGTTGGCAGCAAAGGCTTTGACCGCCTGCTCTACGCTCATTTTGCCGTCCAATTTGACCACAAACCAACGGTCGAAACCGTGTTTGGACTGCCACACTTTATCCTTGGCCTGAATGTGGGCGCGACTGATGCCGATTCCGCCAATAACAACCAGCAGTTGGTCGAGTTCGTTGATGCCGAAAGACGCTGACCTTTGATAGGCAATAGCTGGCAGGCTTGGCAGATAGGCGATCTCGGGGGCCAGCTTGAGCTTGATTAGATCCGGCGCGTAGAGAGGCTTTTCCTTCTGAGTGTCCTGACCCGGAGGAAGCGACCAAAGCCCCGACAGCAGCATCAGCAAAATCAGAATATCTATGTATTTCATCGTCTAGTCTCCTAAGTTTGTATCCTTGTCTGGAACATATTAACCCCCTCTCCCTAGCAGGCAACAACAAAATGCAAATGATTCGCAAATGCAAAGCCCTTTCTTGCGTGCTAATGGGATCAGGAAACTACTTTCCATCAAGTTAACCTCAGCGGCTGAACCGGTTCCTGAAATTTCCACTTGACACCATAACCATACATATATGGCATTGAGTTTAGAAAGTCTGTCCTCTGGATTGCTCGCAGCTGTGGCAAATCCGGACTAAGGAGTCATCATGAAGAGAATAATGCTGTCCGGCCTTCTGGGCCTTGTGCTGATGGCAGCGCTGTCTGCGGTTCCAGGCCTGAGCCTGCACTATGTGGGCAGCATGCACGGCGGCGCCGATTACCAGGTTTCCGCGCTGCATCCTTCCACCGGAAATCTGCGCTTCTACAAGCTTTTCCCCGCGGGAAACGGCTTCGGCATCGAAAGCTATTACATGACCCTGGACTGCGGTTTATCCACTCCCGAGGTGATCTACAACTACCAGCATCCGGTGGACTTTTTGCAGGACGGCGGTTTCCCCAGCCTCGTG
>DAHVPC010000151.1 GCA_027318475.1 Candidatus Cloacimonadota bacterium
CCTGAAGAACCTGGACGTGGCGATTCCGCTGGGTTTGTTCGTCTGCGTTACTGGCGTTTCCGGCAGCGGCAAGAGTTCCCTGATCAACCAGACCCTCTATCCGCATCTGCACAACCACTTTTACCGCACTACGCACCGGGTGGGCAGTTTCGACTCCATCAGCGGACTGGAGCACATCGACAAGGTCATCAGCATCGACCAGCAGCCGATCGGCAGGACGCCGCGCTCCAACCCCTGCACCTACATCAAGCTGTTCGACCCCATCCGCACGCTGTTCAGCAGCCTGCCGGCTTCGAAAATGCGGGGTTACAAGGCCGGGCGCTTCTCCTTCAATGTCCGGGGCGGACGTTGCGAGGCCTGCGAAGGGGCCGGGGTCAAGCAGATCGAGATGCATTTCATGGCGGACATCTATGTTACCTGCGAGGTTTGCAAGGGCAAACGCTACAACCAGGAAACCCTCTCCATCCGCTACAAGGGCAAAAACATCGCCGAGGTATTGGATATGGACGTGCAGGAAGCCTACGATTTCTTCGCCAACATCCCCGGCTTGCAGGGCAAACTCTCCACCCTGATGGAGGTCGGGCTGGATTATGTGAAGCTGGGCCAACCTTCCACCACGCTTTCCGGCGGCGAAGCCCAGCGCATCAAACTCTCTCGCGAACTCAGCAAGACCAGCACCGGAAACACCCTCTACCTTCTGGATGAACCCACCACCGGCCTGCATTTCGACGACATCAACAAACTCCTGCAGGTGCTCACCAAACTGGTGCGCATGGGCAATACCGTCGTGGTGATCGAACATAACCTGGACGTGATAAAATCCGCGGACTGGATCATCGACCTCGGTCCGGAAGGCGGCGATGCCGGCGGTTACATTATCGCGAAGGGCACGCCTGAAGACCTTATCCAGGCGAAGAAGTCCTTTACCGGGCAATTCCTCAAGACCCATTTCGACAGGGAAAGAAAGCTCCAGAAGAAGTAATGCCGTTAATCAAATTTTCATATCAGCCGCCAGTCGGCGGAGTCCGGGAGGTAGGCATCGCGGGCGATTTTTCGGCCTGGGCGATCCTGGAAATGGCTGATCTGGGCGGCATATACGCCCTTTCCCTGCATATCGAGAACGGCAAATACAGATATAAGTTCATCGTGGACGGGGTCTGGATGGCGGATCCCGCAAACCATCTGCGCGAACCGGATCCCTTTGGCGGCGAGAATTCCCTGCTGATCGTGAAATCGGCCGCCAGTCCGCGCTTCACCTGGCAGGACGTCTGGCTCGATCCCAGCCTGTTGGAGGATAGGAGCGGACAATACATCACTCTGAACCGGATGGCGGAAGACGAATATGAACTGAGGTTCAACTGGTTTCCCTCGTTGCCCGCGGAGATCACCGCCGTCGTGGATGGACGTAGAATTCCGTTGGTCCGCGTGGGCAGGACCTCCACGAAAGATGTCCTGCATTGCAGCTTTACTAGCGCAGCCAACAGCGTTCATGTGCTTGTGGAGATCAAGGCGGAAGGCCGCAGCCTTTATCTGGGCCAGGCTGGCTTGACGCCCACCGCCGAAAACGCCGCTCCCCTGAGCTTCGATCTGGCCGTATTGCCTGTATTCTCTGTGCCGGAATGGGTGCGCCGGGGCATCGTGTATCAGATCTTTCCCGACCGTTTTTGCAATGGAGACCATGCCCTGGATCCCGATTTCAGCGAGTGGTACTATGCCGATAGCCGCACTCCGCCGCCAGCTGGAGAGTTCTTGCCTGCGCAGAGGGAATACTTTCATCTGGTGGACGACTGGAACGACATTTCTGGCCTGAAACAGAGCCCCTGGCTGGAACCGGGCAAGCCGGACTGGTGGTCTTTCTATGGCGGCGACCTGCCCGGAGTGCGCCAAAAACTTGGTTACTTAAGGGATCTGGGCGTCACCGTGATCTACTTCAATCCGCTCTGGCAAGCCAAATCCAACCACAAATACGATGCCGCCGATTTCCGTAGCGTCGATCCGCATTTCGGTTCCCCGCAGGATTTGCGGGAATTGGTGCGGGAAGCCCATGCCAGCGGGATCCGCGTGATCGTGGACGTTGCTTTCAACCATACCGGAGAGACTTTCTGGGCGTTTCGTGACTGCGTGGAAAGGGGCTCCGCCTCGCTTTACTGGAACTGGTACGACTGGCAGAAATGGCCGCTGCCGCAGCCACTGCCGCCGGATTTTAAGCCCAAGGAATACTATCAATGCTGGTGGGGCATCAAAGACATGCCCGACCTCAATTTCGACCTCAGCCGCACCCATCCTTCCGAAAACTACATGCACGACATCGCCAAAGCCGTGCCCAACCACACACTGGTGGACCATCTTCTGGAGTGCGTCCACTGGTGGCTCGTCGAGATCGGGATCGACGGTTTCCGGCTGGACGTCCCGGATGAAGTTCCCTACTGGTTTTGGCAGTTGTTCCGTGAGCGCGTGAAAACCCTCAAGCCCGATGCCTGGATCGTCGGCGAGATCTGGCAAAGCGCGCAGGCCTGGGTTGGCCACCGCTATTTCGATTCCGTGATGAACTACGCCAGCTTCAAGGATCCCGTCCTGGAGTTCTTTATCCTGCGCCTGAGCACCGCCGAGGAGTTCCGCGCGGCGATCGAATCCGGCCTGGCAGACGTTCCCATCCAGGCTTTGCAGGCTATGATGAACATGCTCGGCAGCCATGATACCGTCCGTGTCATCGAACTCGCCGGGGGCGACATCGCGAAGCTCAAGCTGGCTCTGCTCTTTCAGATGACTTTTCCGGGGACGCCGCACATCTATTATGGTGACGAGATCGCCATGGGCGGCGGCAAAGATCCCGACAACCGGCGCCCCTTCGATTGGGACTGGCCACACAAACCAGTGGCTTGCGAGCTGCGGGAATACTACGCCGCCCTGATCAAACTGCGCCGCGGACAGCCTTTGCTGCAAGAGGGCGAGTTCGCCTTCATTCCGGCTCCGGAAGGGCTTCTGGCCTGGCAGCGCTATTCCGCAAGCGGTGGCTTGAGCGTTGTTTTGAACCATACCCAGCAGGGCCTGGCGTTTCCCAGCACAGGTTTGGTGGAGACTCTTTGGACCTTGGGTTCGGTATCCTGGCAGGAAACGAGATTGACCATCGGACCCGGTGGCGCGGCCGTTTTCCGCTGAGTATCAATAATGAATGATGGAACCGATGTGCAGT
>DAHVPC010000152.1 GCA_027318475.1 Candidatus Cloacimonadota bacterium
AGAGACTGCGGATCTGCAGTTCATATTCCGCCTCATTTCCGGGCTCGTAACCCAGGTGCGACCAGACGATCTCGCCGGTTTTATCCAGCAGGAAAGTATGGGGCGGGTTCACCACGTTCAGTTTTTTGGCCAGAAGCTTGTCCGCGTCGAACAGTGTGACGAACTGGAAGCCCTTGCTTTTCAGAAAGGCCTTGGCTTTCGTCTGCATCTTCGGGGCGTCGATGGAGACCAGCACCACGGTCAGGCTGTCATATTTGAGCGCCAGGTCGTTCAACGACGGCATGCTCAGTTTGCAAGGCTGGCAATAATCCGCCCAAAAGTCGATGAGCACTGGTCCGCGTCCCAAAAGGTCCTGCAAGGCCACGTTTTTGCCCAGTTCGTTGGGCAGTTTGAATTCCGGCATGGGATCTGCTAGCGCCGTTCCCACCATGATCGCGAGGACCATGAAAACTATCCATTTGAGCATTTATCTATCTCCTTCAATTTTATAATCTTAACACTGCTTGCAGGCTGTGTTGCGCTGCGCAGGAAACTGGTGCCTGGCAGGCACATCTCCGGCAGACATCCCGGATGCCTCCCGATGCTTGTTAGGGAGGTCATAAGGAGCTTCGGGAGGAGTCGGCGGGCCAGCCACCATAAACCGGGCTGAAGCAGGAACTCCTACACTATACTTCACTGGAAGGAAATCACCGCAGGATTGAGGTCCACTTCCACTCCGCCATGGATGGTGGCGTTATTGGCATAGGGCGAGGGCCTGTTCTGCACGAAGATCACCAGAGCGGCGTCGTCCGGAATGGCGACCGTGGATTCCAGGGTGAACAGCACCGGCTGGTTCAGATCCGCTTCGGTGAGGGACCGGTAACCTTTGGCGCGCACCACGTTGCGCAGGGGTTGCCCCTGGGTGTTGTTGAATGAGGAAACGCGCTCGATAAGGACGTAGTTCAGCACCAGGTCGGTATAATCAATGTCCGTAGCCAGTTGTTCCAAAGAGAGCGAGCCGGAGACCGTGTTTCCTTCAACGCCCAGCGTGGGGTTGATGTAGCGGAAATCGCTGTCTTCAGCGGCCAAAGATTGCACCAGCGGAGCGTAACTATCGATGACGTCCGTGCCGCTTCCAGTGAGCCTGCTGGTGCCCTGGAAGATGGAAGTGGGCACGGTGAACGGCCCGTAGTAGAGGTAAGTGGGGTCGGTGCCGATCATCAGAGGCCCGCTCACGTGGTGTTCCAGATAGCTCATCTGGCCGGAATACTGGATCTCCAGGTCGTGCAGTTCGGCTTCCACAACAGGGCAATTGGGACAGCCGTAGAAGGTGAAATACTCCACGATGACCTGTTGTTTGGGTGTGGGCAGCACGCAGGTCATCTGATTGCCCTTGAGCAGCCATTTGCCGCCCCGTTTCACCAGCCTTTCGCCGCTGAACAGGCTGTCCGCCAGCACCACGCGGTCCGAAGTTTCGATCTTCAGGCGCCAATTGGCGATCGCGGTGGAATCGGTGAGTTCCTCGGCGTTGAGCAGGATGACCTGCCCCAGGGCATTGGGCTCGGCGGTGTAGATGCCCTGCAGCCAGTTGCGCCGGTCGGCCTTCGTCTGGCCGTAATGCAGGTAATCTTCGGCGTAGAAAGCCATCACGGGGTCCAGGCTGAAACTGGGAAAGCCGTGGAACGCTGTATCGAGCGGTGTGAACAGCTCGGCGGCGAAATCCACCGTGTCGGGCGGCTCAAAAGCGTGTTTGAAGCGGTCGCAGCCCAGGCTGAAGAGCAAACTGAGCAGAACCAGGGAAAGGATCAGCCAGCGTTTCATTTGGCCTCCGGATTTGCCGGGATCTGTTTCAGGGCATGGCGGATGTCGTCCTTGCTGAAGAGCTCCGGCATCTTGATGGGCTGCTTGCCCGGAATGTAGAGGACGTTGAAGGGCACGCCGATGCTGCCTCCGTCCTGGATCCATTTCTTCAGGACGGGGTCCTCACGGGTGAAATCGCCTTTCAGCAGCACCACTCCGCGCTTCTGGAACTCCGCCATGATCTCCTCGGTGTGCAGCACTTTCTTTTCGTTCACCTTGCAGTTGGTGCACCAGGCCGCGCCGATGTCCAGAAACGCGGTCTTGCCTTCGGATTGCAGTTTGGCCAGGATTTCAGGTGTGAACACGTACCAGCCTGGATAATCGGCGGGAACCAGACCGTCCGAGGCGGAAACTTCCACTTTGGGCGGTTCGTGTTTGGGCTTGAGGGGCAAATAGTGCCAGGCTGCCCAGCCGATCACTCCGAGGGCCAGCAGCGTGAAGATGATCTGCACCGCCTTGCTGTATTCCGGCTTCGCGAAGCGTCCGTAGAGCCAGGCGCCGAAGCCCAGGAACACGATGTAGTGCGCGGCGTCCAGCAAATAGGCGCCGCTTTTGGTGAGGCCCCAGACGTTGGCGAAGTATTTCCAGGTGAGCAGCAGCAGCAAAAAGCCCATCACTTCCTTGAAGATGTTCATCCATTCCCCGGGTTTGGGAATGAGTTTGAGCGCTTTCGGGAAGAGGCTGATGAGGATGAAAGGCAGGGCAAAACCCAGGCCGATGAGCAGGAAAAAGATGACCAACAGCGGCGAACTGAGCCGCACCGCCACTTCCAGGGCTGGCCCCATGAAGGGTCCCATGCAGGCAAAGCCCATCAGGAAGGCGAACACTCCGCCAAAGAAGGAGCCCGCGTAGCCTTTTTTGGAGGTTGTTTTGGCGGCGGCGTTCATGCCCGGGACAGTGAATTCCAGCACGCCCAACAGCGAAAGCCCGAAGATGAAGAGGATGCTCAGCATGATCATGTTGTAAACCAGACTCTGGCTCAGGAAGCCGTAGGTGAGGTTTACGCCGGCAGCCCTGGCGATCACGAACACCGCGGCGATCGAGCCAAAGGAGATCAGCACGCCCAAAGTGTACACCAGCGTGTGCAGCATCACTTTCTTCACGTCTTTCTGCGCCTGGTTGATCATGCTCATCACGCGGATCGGCAAAATGGGCAGCACGCAGGGCGTGAAGTTCAGCACGATGCCGCCCAGGATCGCCATCAGCATGTAGAACAGGATTTTGGCGGGAGCAGTGGAAGCCGCGCCGGAAGCGCTTTCCGCCTTGTTGGCGGCTTGGGAAGCACGCAGGGCGTGAAGTTCAGCACGATGCCGCCCAGGATCGCCATCAGCATGTAGAACAGGATTTTGGCG
>DAHVPC010000153.1 GCA_027318475.1 Candidatus Cloacimonadota bacterium
TCCCGTTGGCGCTCGAGCCCGGCCTGGCCCTGCGCATTCCCTCCCGCGAACACGTCCAGATGCGCCTGCTCGACTGAAGCGTTCAAAAATCCAACGGACTGCGAGGCTCTTTCTTTGTCGAACTTTTGACCGTATGCGTATAGATCATTGTTGTCTGCACATCACTATGCCCCAGTAATTCCTGTATCGTCCGGATATCGTAATTTGCCTGAAGAAGATGACTGGCGAAGCTGTGGCGGAAAGTGTGCGCCGTCACGCGCTTTGTCAGCGTTGTGGAATCGGATGCCGCTTTGATGGCCTTGTTCACATGCGACACATGCAAATGATAGCGTCTGAACTCATTTGCGCCTGAAACTTTTGTCAGCAATATGGCCGGGAAAAACCACTGCCAGATAAATTCTGTCGGAGCTTTTGGATATTTGCGTTCCAGTGCGTGTGGCAGAAACGTCCCGGCGAAGCTTTCCGTAGACAAATCCTGATCAAGAATGGAGCGAACCACCTCCAGTTGAGAACGAATAGCCGGAACCAAGGTTTCGGGCAAAGGCACCGTTCTGTCCTTTCCGCCTTTGCCGTCATGAATTGTCAGCACACCCATCTCAAGGTTGAATGCGTTCACTCGAAGATCCAGACACTCCGATATCCGGAGCCCACAGCCATAAAGCAGTTTTACAACAAGGTCAAAAGGAGGCTCAAGTTTACTTAGAACTATGTCGATCTCCTCCCGGGACAGGACCACCGGCACGTATTTACGCCGCTTGGCGCGTACAACGCCATCAACTTTTCCGAATTCTTTGCCCAGAACGTGTCGATAAAAAAACAACAGCGCATTGAATGACTGATTCTGTGTTGAGGCCGCAACATCCCTTTCCACCGCCAGCCACGTCAAATACCGTTTGACATCGTCGGTATCAAGCAATGTGGGGGACTTGCTCCGGACAAAAGCCTGGAACTTTCTGGCCCAGCCATAATAACTCGATAGCGTTTTGGCAGAATAATGACGAATCCGGATTTCTTCCCTGAGCCTTGTCAGTTCACCCACCCAGGACGCACCTTCAGATTTCATGGTGGCCGGAGGCAGTTTTGAGATTCTTTCAGGTTCGCAGGCAGGTGTCGGCAGGGCATCTTTCGTTTCCCCGGCCATTCGGTAATACAAACGAACGGCACGTGACGCTTCCTCGATCTGGAAAGGGTGCTGACCTTTGTCTTGCAGCTTTTCGGCGAATAGACCAAGGCTCAGTTCGTCAAGGTATCCATTCCCGTATTTGTGGCAGAAATCCAGATAATAGCGTAGCCATTTCCGGTGCTCGCCATGACGGTTGGCATCAACCGCCTCCCGTTCCAGCCAATCGTCATATTTGTCCAAAAGCGCCTTCGGCAACGTGATCATATGGGATATCCTCTTCACATTTATTATGAAAATAATATGATATCCATAAGGAAAAATTTCAAGTATTTTCTTGAAATTGCCAATTGTTAAGTGTAATCTAGCATTTTTTGAGTGGAGTTGTCTGATCGGGCACTCATGATCGGCACCACCTAAGACGAGATATAAAGAAACGAATTAATAATTTGTTGAGCAAAACACCCGCAAAATGATAACCAAAGGGAGAAACCATATTATGGAGCGGAGAAATTACAGGCATTATTTGACATCTATCTTTCTAATTTGTCTTGCAGTAACTGTTTGGGTACTCCAGGCAAAGGCAGCCGAACCTCAAAAATTGATTGGTGAACAAATTTCTATGATCGAAAAACGTCATGGTGGCCGCCTCGGTATTGCTGCGCTCAATACTGCGACTGGCATGCGTATCGAGTACCGTTCAGCAGAGCGGTTTGCAATGTGCAGCACATTCAAATTCATACTAGTGGCGGCAGTTCTCAAGCAAGTTGATGAAAAGAAGATCTCCCTGGATCGTGGAATTCCATATACTACAGCCGATCTTCTCGATTGGGCACCTATCACAAAAAAGCACGTATCTGATGGGGCAATGACTGTAGAGCGACTCTGTGCAGCGGCCATCGAATACAGTGACAACACGGCAGCGAATCTCCTTCTCGACTTGCTTGGTGGGCCTAAGGCTGTTACTGCCTATGCGCGATCTCTGGGCGATTCAGTGACTCGCCTGGATCGAAACGAACCATCATTAAACGACAACTTACCGAATGATGATCGCGATACCACCAGCCCTTCATCGATGGTGGAAACGATGAACAAGGTTCTCTCGTGCCATGTCCTTTCTCCATCTTCTCGCAAGATCCTCGAAAATTATTTACTTGCTAATACTACGGGTGCAAACAGGCTACGCGCCGGTATCCCTTTGGATTGGCGTGTAGGGGACAAAACGGGCACCGGCAGTAACGGAGCCGTCAACGACATTGCTGTCATGTGGCCACCAGATAGGTCACCGATTTTCGTAGCAGTCTATTATTCCGGTTCCCCATCTCCCAACTCTGATCGAGAAGCAGTGCTCGCTGAGGTGGGCAAACTTATCGCTATCGAATTCAACAAACGCAGTCACTAGAATAGCAGGGAAATATGAGGGGTCTCAACTCTATATAAATGATTTGAAGTGATGATCCCAACCAGCCGGTTGCACGCCGCCCCGCCCGGAAAACCGACCGGGCGATGCGGGTGAACCGGGCAACCCGTTGAACAGAGAGGTAAAAATGGTACAGCAGACGATGATCGAGAGTTTCCGCGAGAGGTGTCATCAGGACAATCGTGTTGTTTCCGCGCTGATGTTCGGATCATTTGCGACTGGTGAAGGGGATCGATTTTCTGATATTGAATTCGCAGTATTTATCAGCGACGAGTCATTCGATGAGTTTGAACAGCGCACGTGGCTTAATACGGTCAGTCCAGTAGCGGCTTACTTCCAGGACGATTTCGGCCACCACACAGCACTTTTCTCAAACGGAGTACGTGGCGAGTTCCACTTTATGCGAGCCTCAGAGCAGTCAGTTGTTGCCGGCTGGCAGGGATACGGGTGGTTTCCTTCGCTTGAAGCGGCGGTGTTGCTGGATCGAGAAGGCGAATTGTCGCAGTATGCGCGGCTGCTTGTGGGAGGGCCTCCAAAACGTGAAGGGGCTGAACTGGTGGAGAGGCTGGGCCTTAACCTTATAAACCTGACGCTGTTTGGTGCAAATCTTCTTAATAGAGGCGAATATGCTCGTGCA
>DAHVPC010000154.1 GCA_027318475.1 Candidatus Cloacimonadota bacterium
CCTTGGCATGATTGGTGCATGGTCCGGAACACCGGTTCCGACCGGTCGGTCCATCAGGTTCAACTGTTTTTTGGATTTATGAGGCCGGTATATAATCCGGAACAATGCGTTCACGCAGTGTTCCGATCTTGTACAACGCTCATAGACAATTCGAGCAGCACGACGGACACCTGGTTCAGAGATGAGGACGCGCTTACGGCTCCTCCCAAGCCTTCCATCTGCTGCTTACCTAAAAGGAATGAAGGCGTATTTCAAGCCTCAGAAGGAGATACATGTTGCACACGTTGAAATCTGCCCTCTGTGAGATCTTGCAGCCCCGGGAGGATGTGGTCGCCGTCTGGGAAGGAGGGGCCGCCGCCACCGGTTTCCTGGACCAGTATTCAGATCTCGACCTACTGATCGTCACTTCCCAGCCCGCTGCCGATGAAATCTTCGCCCTGCTTGACGAGCACTTCCAGATAAGCTACGGCGTCCGGAACCGATTCCGCATGCCCGAACCCGCCTGGCACGGCCTTTCCCAATGCTTCTATCTGCTTGATGGCATGCCGCCTCTCTTTTATTGCGACATCGCCGTTACCAGCGCGGACAACCCCAAAAAGTTCACCGAGCCGGACCGCCACGGACGGGCATTGATCTGGTTCGATAAAACCGGCGTTTATTCAGAGTCACCTACACCACCGGAGGACATCAGGCAACTGGGCAAGCGGCTTTGGCACATCGCCACGGACGTAGACTGGCTGAGCCTGATCGAACTGGAGAAAGCCCTGGCCCGCAACAACTGGATCGCCGCCCAAATGAACTACCACATGTTTATCAACCGCCACCTGGTGCTGCTGCTCAACCTTAAATTCCGTCCCGCCAAGGCCGATTTCGGTATCCGTTATGCCGAACGTGAATATCCTGAGGAGGCTGCGACTAAACTGGCGGATCTCTTAAGGATCGCATCGCTGGAGGACATCGCCGCCAAACTTCCCGCAGCGCGCGACTGGTTTGAACGCTTGAAAGAGGAACTGGCAGCAGAATTCGATCGGACATAAAACTCGTATCAAAATTCAACACTGTAACGATGGTGGCTTGTCAAGGTAGATCTGCTATTAACGGCATCCCTGGAGGATGCGCTTAAAAAGA
The DNA here is from genome assembly GCA_027318475.1 of Candidatus Cloacimonadota bacterium. GTDB lineage: Bacteria > Cloacimonadota > Cloacimonadia > Cloacimonadales > Cloacimonadaceae > Syntrophosphaera. Next base: position 1,129 of record DAHVPC010000154.1, read on the forward strand.
ACTGCGCATAGCGGGAACATTACACAGCAGTTATCAGGGGATGCTAGCCCCGGTTCAGATCACTCGAAAGGCAGGAAGTTCAGCAGGGCGTTGATATTGAGGGTGGAAAGGAAAGTCCCAATCAAGATCCCGATCACGATCAGGATTTTGAAGTAGTCCTGCGCTTTGAGCATGCCCACCAGTTCCGGGTTGCGGGAAAGGTAGGCGGAGGCGGCGTAGAATTCCTCGCCGATCAGGGTATAATCGCAGGTTGTGATGAAGAAGGGGATCTGGGTGATGGCATCGGTGGCGGCGATCTGGATGGCTCCGCTCTGGTTGCCGGTTTCGGTCATCAGGAGCGCTTCGGCGAAGAAGTAGCCCATGTAAAAGACGGTGGCCACGCGTTCGCGGATGGTGATGCCGTTGACGGCGGCGCAGAATGCGAATTGGGTGTCGGACACGAAGAAGATGTCGTTCTGGGTGTAGGCGTCCGGGCGCCCGGCCTCGTTGTAGGCGGTCTGTACCATTTCCTGGGCCAGGGGCACCACGTAGTAGTCCACATTTGGCGAGATCAGGCGGATGTCGTATTCGGCGGTCTTCTTGGCGATCTGGTTGAGGATCATCATGGAGGCGATGGTGTCCACTTCGCCCAAGGTGCCCCAGCCGGGGACGAACATCACGGGACGGCCCATCTCGGTGGCGCGGCCCACGGCGTTGTCCAGTTCCTCCAGGCCGGCGATGGGACGGATATACATATCCTTGCGGCGCGTGGCGTAGAGGGCGTAAACCACCAGGATGCCCATCAGGAAGGAGGCGATGAGGGTGGCGAGCTTGGATTTGTCGAACCATTCTCCCTGGGGATAGAGGTATTTTTCCGGCGTTTGGGCGCTGCCCGCCGCATTGTCGGATTCGTCGCGCCACAGCCCTTTGCCGTTGGTGGCCAGAAGTTTATAAGTATAGGAGCGGGAGTTGGCATCCAGTTCGCGGCGCAGGATCTTGCGCCATTGGCGGTCGTTCTTGGCTTTCGCCGCCAGTTTATAGGCCGCGTTACCCAAAATGAAAGACTGCTCGGCGAGCTTACCCTTCAGCGTGGCAGCGTCTTCTGAAAGCGAGTCTCCGGGCGCCACCTTGCCCTTTAGTTCCGTGATCTCGCCGGCCAGATCCTTCAAATAGGCCTGGAAATCCTGCTTGTAGAAAGAGGGGGAGAAAGCCGCCTGGCCGTCGGACGCCACCGCGACGGTGAAATGGTGGTCCGTGAGCAGCAGTTTGCTGGCGGGGTCGTATTTGAGGATCGCGGGCATTTCCGAACTGGGGTAGGGCACAGCCTGGTCGTAGGACCGGGACAAGGCCCCGATGCGCATTCCGGGGCTGTAGTCGGGACTGAGCTGGTTTTTGCTGAAGATGTCGTAATAGATGCTATTCAGCATCTGGCCCTGGAACGTAACGTCACCACCGGTGAACATGAAAGAGGAGAGGTCGTAAACGATTTCCTGGGTGATGGCATCCGGGCCGAAGTCTTTTTCGCCCAGGACGCGGGCGTAGATGCTGGTTTGGAAGTTCTCGCCAGGCTTGGTGCCGGGCGGTACCTTGAGGTGGACGATCTTATCCGGATAGTTTTCCATGACCGTGCCCAGAGGCCTGCCCCGGGAATCCGCGAACACGAACTTCAGCCGGTCGATCTCCTGATGGCCGTTTCCGGAGATCTCATAGTTCACGCGCAGCTTGGTTTTGGCCTGGTTTTTATAGGCGGCGAGGGTCACGAACGCGAAGGGGCGGCCGAAGGAGACCACCAGGTTGTCGCCTTTGTCATTGGCCTTGTCCATCACGGAATAACCTGGCAGAATGGGCAGTTGTGCGGAACTGGCCAGGCGCAGTTTTTCGCCCAGGGCAGCGGCGCTGAAGCTCTCCAGACGGCTTCCGTCCGGAGAAGACCAATGATCCTGGTAACACAGGACCGGGACGTAGTTTTCCAATTGCGCCGGCCCGGGTATGGCGGTGCCGTTATCGGCGGGTCGCACTTTGGCGTAAAAAACCTGGGACCAATAG
>DAHVPC010000155.1 GCA_027318475.1 Candidatus Cloacimonadota bacterium
TCCAGATCAAGCCATGGCTGGGTGCGATCATCTCGATTTCAAGTGGAGCCGCCGCTTCCAGCACTTTCCGCACCTGTTGGGAATAGGGCAAAACGATGTTGGCGTAGTATTTCTTGGCTTCCTCAAGCACCAGATTGAGCGGCAACTCGCTGGCCAGGCGTTCGCTGGAGGCGATGTGCTGGCCGAACCCGTCGTTGGAGAAAAGGATCTTTTCTTGCGGACAATAGGTGAATTGGTTATCCGGCCAGTGCACCATCGGAGTGGTGAGGAAAGCCAGGTCACGCCTGCCGATGTTGATGCTGTCCCAGCTCTTGACCTCCTGGAAATCCCAGTCCTCCTTGTAGTGCATCCGGAGGCCCTTGATGCCGTTGGCGTTGGTATAGATCTGCGCGTTGGGCGCCACTTGCATCAGCATCGGAAAACTGCTGGAATGGTCCATCTCCACGTGATTCTGCACGATCACGTCAATCTTGGCGGGGTCGATAACGTCGCTGACGCGGGATAGCATCTCGTCCCAGAGATAGTACTTGACGTTGTCGATCAGAGTGACCTTTTCGTCGATGATCAGATACGCGTTGTAGGTGGAACCGCGCTGCGTGAGGTAGCCGTGGAAATTGCGCAGATCCCAGTCGATGGCGCCCACCCACCAGATATTGTCTCTCAGTTTATATGCTTTCATCGTATTCTCCCTGCGGACTGATTGGTATTTACAAGTTTAATTCCTACAAATATAGTATACGCTCTTACGCCAATATGTCAACCCGAATTTTCATTTCTGACAGACTGGACAGAAAAAGGTGCTGCGCCCGCCCTGTTTGATCTTTTGCACCGAGTGGCCCCGCGGGCATTTTTCTTTCTGATAGACCTGCAGGAAGTTCTGGAACTCCCCGCTTTTATCGTCCACACGCCGGAAATCGGAGATCGAGGTGCCGTTCATGGCGATGGCTTCGCTGAGCACAGCTCGGGTTTGCTCCTCCAGCCGTTTCAGTTTATGCAGGGAAAGCGATCCCGCCGGAGTTTGGGGATCGATCCGGCTGCGGTAGAGGATCTCATTGGCGTAGATATTACCCAGTCCGGCGATCAGCGTTTGGTCCATCAGGGCGTTCTTGATGGGGGTTTTGCGCTGGCGGAACAGCTGTTTCAGATACGCAGGCGTAAAATCACCGCCAAGTGGTTCCACGCCCAGATTGGGCATGAAGCGCGGGATATTTTCCGTGCGGCAAAGGGTGATCTTGCCAAAGGTGCGGATATCCACAAAGCGCAGTTTGTGCCCTCCCTCCAGCAGGATGCAAGCCCGTTCGTGGCATGAAGCTTCGTCCTTGATCCGCGTGCTTACCAGCTTGCCGGTCATGCGCAGATGGATGATCAAGCTGTTGCCCCGGCTCAGGTGCAGCAGCATGTATTTGCCGCGCCGTTCGTAGCCGGTGAGCGTTGCCGGCCAGGCTATACCCCGCAGCTCCGGATCCACGATCACCGTGCCCGGATACAGGCACTCCAAACCCTCTATCCGCGCGTCTTGCAGCTCTTTCACCACTTCCCTCAAAACGGTCTGTACTTCCGGAAGTTCAGGCATCTCGTGTTTCTCCTCTATGCTCCATGAAATCTTTGAATAATCCGTAACACTGCGTTTTCCGAGGTCCCCGACGCACAACTTGTTGCGCGGTGGGGTGGTTTAGCGGTCGTTCCACCGCGTTTACGGGGTTCAATACTGGCTAAAACGTATCTAACATCTATTCTAAAATTAACTATCCTGCTTGTACTCACCGCCTGAAGGCAAAGGAATGACCGAGAGAACACAGCGTTAAGGCCATGTTCGAATCTCTCCTTGCATAAGATCCTGTCCAACCTCAATACTCGAATTTCGGCGTCCAGTCCGGATCCTGTTTGGCGAGCAGGTCGAAGAGATACCACACGGCGCAAAAATCGTCTCCGGGTCCAAAGTAGGCCTTGGCGACGTGCCAGATCTTGCCGCCATCGTCCTTGATCAGGCTAGAAACTCCCGGATAGTAGGAACCGTCCGCGAGCTGGTAACCCAGGTCCGGCTTGAGCGTGCTGCCTTTGGTGGAAACCATGGTGAACTCCCAGCCCCGGGATCTGGCGAAAGCGTCCATTTCGGCATAGTCGTCCGGAGTGGCGACCACAAAGGCTGCCCGGTCTTCCAGGTGTTTTTTCACACCGATAAAGCCATCGGCCCACAGCGTGCAATAGGGACAGGATTTACCCATGTTGTGCACCAGGATCATCTCGTCCCTGGCCCCGAACAGTTCGGAAAGTTGCACCGCTTTCCCATCGCGGCCCGTGAGCGCGTAATCCTTCACCTCGAAGCGCGGCACGCTCCGCTTGAGCCTATAGAGCTCCTCTTTCTTGCGGATAATCTCCTGTTCCAGCGCGGAGATCTGTTTTTCCAAGTCGGTCATGTTTGGCTCCTATCATGAAAATATAAGCGGGATGGGCGCCGCTAGCCAGCTCCGATCTTCCGTTTGTTGGCCCATCCCTCCGGCGCGGCTGGTTCGGCGCCACCTTTCCCGCGCCACCAAGCTCCCTTGCCGAAGCCCGGTTGACCATGTTTATATGAACTTTCAGCTTGACATTATCTGATGATTGTCCCACTAAGTAATCCGACCGCAAAAACGACAGGGGATGGTAAACATGATGAGTGCTAGAGATTTAACGCTTTGTATGCTGCTGATCTTTGCGTTTTTCTGCCTGGGCGCGCAAACGGCTCCCGATTGGATCTGGGCCAGCGCCGCCGGCGGAACCGGCAACGACCAGGGCCGGGCTATCGTCACGGACGGCCTGGGCAACCAATATGTAACAGGCTATTACTCCGGCTCTGCCGCTTTTGCTTCCACCACGCTGACCAGTTCGGGCAATGCGGACATCTTCGTGGCCAAACTCGGTCCCCAGGGAACCTGGCTCTGGGCGGTGAGCGCTGGCGGAGCCTCGGATGACCACGGTTACGCGATCGCCCTGGACAGCGAATCCAACCTCTACATAACCGGGGATTTTTGGGGAAGCGCGGCCTTTGGCGCCACAACGCTCACCAGCAACGGCTCGATCGACGTCTTCGCGGCAAAGCTGGATTCCAGCGGAAACTGGCTCTGGG
>DAHVPC010000156.1 GCA_027318475.1 Candidatus Cloacimonadota bacterium
AGTGGGATACTCCACTAGGTCGGTTACAGTCCCGGCCAGACGTTCGTCTGGGACAACCCCGAGCGCTGGTTCAGATAAAACCTTTGCCAGCCCTGCGTTCAAGGCGTCCCTCCGTTCCTGTCTGGCGGCCAGAACGCCGTTGGCGCGCAAAACATCCAGATACTGGCCCGGATTTGCGACCTGCAAAGCCTTGCCCAAACCCAGGTACCGGTTGCCATAGGTATATCTGTCGCTGCCAACCACGGCGATCTCCACGGGGATCACATCTTCGCCCCAAAGCAGGCACAGCCAGCGCAAAGGCCGCGAAAACTCCAGCCGGGAAGCGTTCCAAATCATTGTTTTGGGAAAAGGGATGCGGGGCAGAGTATCCTTGACCCAGTCTTGCAAAAGTTCGCATGTGGAACGTCCTGGCTGCAGTTGTTGCAAAACGAGAAACTCACCTTTATCAGAGGATTCCACGGCAAGCTCCGCTTCTGTGGCAGCATTCTTCTTCAAAAAACCCAAACCTGCCGGTGTGAGTTTGCCTTCAGCGTCATAAGCGATCTTCCTGGCCGGGCCTGTCTTGATTACCCACACATCGGCTTGCTGTTCCTGCACCTCTTTCGCCAAAGCGAAAAACCGGCGCGGCGTGGAACTGAGTGCCAGCCCGGAATAGCTGAGCGCGGAATCCCGGAAGAACTTCTCCAGTGCGGTTCTCAGGAAATCTTCCGCGGGCTGCAAATGAGTGGCGGGGATCTCCTCCACTCCCAGTTCCAGAAGCAGATCGCGCATTTCTACCTATGCCCTGCGTGGTTTAGAATTCATACTTGAGGCTAAGCTGGTTGAGCAGGCCAAGATCGCCATAGGAAGCCACACCGTAGTCCACAGTGTAGTTGCGCCAACTCCAGCCCGCACCCAGGGAAAATCCGGAGAGAAAAGAGAAAGTGCCGCCATTATAACCCTCGGCTGCGTTGGAACGGAAGCCCGCGCGCAGATCCAGAGCGGGGTTCAAGGCGTATTCCATTCCCAGTTTGGCAGCCACGTTTTCCCCGCTGGCTTTGCCCACTTCCACAATGCCCAGCAGTTGCGGCGTGATCCGGTAACTAAGTCCTGCCACATAGGTTGTAGGCAGTTTTTCCTTGTACTTGTTCTCAGTGTAGTAGCTGGTCTGAAGCCCCAGATTGCGGATGCTCAAACCCACCTGGACCCTGTCGTTCACAGGGTGGTGCACTAATCCCAGGTCCAAGAGCACCGCGGAGGCCGAACTGCTGTCGATCTGGTCTAGGATCACTTTCAATGTTCCGCCGGCGTCAATGGCGTCGGACACACGTTTGGCCAGGGAAGCGCTGGCTGTGACATTAAACGCGCCAAATGTTTCGCCGGTCTCGATCAGTTCGCCGAAGGGATCGATCCCAGTGCGCTCGAAGGAGCCAGCGTTCATGTACCGGAGCGCGAAACCCCAGGCAGTGAAGCGGTTTTTGGGCCACAAGAACTGCAATTGCCCGCCCTGTCCTCCGATAAAGGAATTGGCGTAGGTGCTGCCGATTTCGTTGCCATCTATGCCCAGGATGGCAGCAGGATTGAAATGCACGCCGTCGGGATTCTTCGCTTCGCCTGTCAAAGCTTGGCCCAGAGCGACCGCACGTGCGGAATATACCGTTTTGAGGGCTGCGAAGCCGATGGTGCCGGCGTCGTCGTTGACGGCCAGCAAGGGAACGCAGGTGCTGCTAAGAATGCAGGCTGCGAGAAATAAGGTCTTCGATTTTCTGAACATGGGTATATAACTCCGCTTCATCGGTTGAGTTGAGCAGTTGGTTGCGGTTCTCGCTCTGGCGCAGGTATTCAGCCAGAGAACGCAGTATCTTCATATATTCTTTGTTCGAACTTTGGGGCACGGCGATCATGAACACCAGCTGCACAGGCAGGTCGTCCACGCTTTGAAATTCCAGGGGTTGGCGGATCATGCACACGGCGATCCGCAACGACGCGACGGTCAAATCCCGGGCATGCGGAATGGCCACCCCTTTGCCTATGCCGGTGCTCATGATCTCCTCCCGGCCCTTGACTGCCGCCAGAAACCGGTCGGGGAAGCTCAGGCAGCCGCTTTCGGCCAAGAGCTTGGTCAGATAATCGAGACAGGCGGACTTGCTCTCAAATCCGTCCACTATCTTTATCAGTTCTGGTTGGAAAAGCCTGTTCATCTTCTCCCCATATTTTTAGTTAGTAACACGATTTTCCGTTGCCGGATTCCGTCAACCAAATTCTGCCGGTTGCGGCCCCAAAGCGCAAAATCCGGTTTTTCAACATTCCTGCGGTCAGCGTTGAATATTCTGCTTGACTACAAAACTCCGCTCAGATATGATGCCAAAAATAACAATAACCGGGAGAACCAATACCATGAACAAGAAGAAAATCATCTCGATGGTGGTAGGCGCGATTGCCCTGATCGTCGCCCTCTTTTTCGGCGTGAACATCAATTCCAAGGACGCCCAGGGCAAGCCCTTCGTTGATCTGGGGACGGGAGGCCAGGCCCTTACCACCAATAATCTGCTGGGGATGGTCAGCCCCCAAAATTACACCGTTTACGTGACCAAATCCGGCAAGAAATACCATACCGCCGAGTGCAGATATGTGCTGGGCAAACAGATTTCGATCTCGCGCCAGGAAGCCGTCAACGAAGGCTATGAGCCCTGCCGCAGATGCAAGCCGGATGGCAACGCCGGGACCCTCATTCCCCAAACCACCACACCACAGACACCCGATCCACAAACCGAGCGCGAACAACAGCAGGATAAGGAACGCCAGCGCGAAGACGATATCATTCTCGAATAGCGAAAGCCTCCATCGAATATCCAGCCGGACACAGAATCGCGTCCTGCTGCATCGCTGTTGCCAGCAAAGCTGACGTAAAAAACCCGGCCGATTCACCAAGTTTAAGGGAACACCCGGTTTTCTTGCTCGCCCTGGGGGATTAGCCTTAATCACTTCTTAATCACTTCTCAATTATTAACGCTTGATTAAGGCTTGATTAAGGCTTGATTGACTGCAACCCGCCAGGATGACTCGA
>DAHVPC010000157.1 GCA_027318475.1 Candidatus Cloacimonadota bacterium
TCCTGCAAGAACGCCGTACCGCGCTGATTTCCGCCGCCGTTACCGGCCAGATTGATGTGCGGGCAGCGTTGTGACAACGCGGTTGCCCATTGAGTCGTTTAGCCAGATGTTGCGCCATACCCGCGCGGCTATGGTGTACCCTTCACTCACGCGTTATAACTTAAGACCATCACTCAAGGCAGCCCCGATCAGGAGTCACCATGCATACGATCGATATTGAAAAGATGACCACGCAAGAACAGTTGCAGACCATGGAAGCCCTTTGGGATGCCCTTACGCATGCAGCGTATGAGCCAGCCTCGCCGGTTTGGCACGAGGAGATCGTGCAGGCCCGCCGGGAAAAGATCGCCTCTGGACAGGCGACCTTTGTTTCCTTGGCGGAACTCAAAGCCAACGGCCCTCAATGAGGATTCGTAATATTCAGATTCTGACCGAGGCGGTGCAGGATCTGGCCACGGGCAAACGCTTTTACGACAAACAGCAAAGTGGGATCGGGAATTACTTCTGGGATAGCCTGCTGGCTGATATGGAATCGCTGCTGATTCATGCCGGTGTGCATCGGGCGGTGAATGGTTATCACCGAATGTTGGCCAAACGGTTTCCCTATGCGATTTATTACGAGGTCGTGGATGACGTGGCGCGCGTGATCGCCATCCTGCCGCAGCGTAGGAACCCGACCTGGCTGAAGGAACAATTGATCGGACGGAACTGAGGTCGGAACACCCACATGAGCATCCATAAAGAAATCCACTTCGAAATTGAGATATGCCAGTACCTAGCCGAACACGGCTGGCTGTACGCTGAGGGCGATGCGGCAAATTACGATCGTGCGCGGGCGTTGTTCCCAGCGGATGTGCTGGCCTGGGTGCAGGAAACGCAGCCTAAAGCCTGGGAAACCCTGACCAAGAACCACGGCGCAAAGGCCGGTGAAACCCTGCTGACGCGCCTCCGTGATCAGCTAGATACGCGCGGCACGCTAGATGTACTGCGCCACGGCATTGAGCTACTGGGTCTTAAATCACCGCTGATGCTCGCGCAGTTTAAACCGGCGCTGGCCATCAACGCAGACATCCTCGCCCGCTACACCGCCAACCGGCTGCGGGTGGTGCGCCAGTTGCGTTATTCCCTGCACAACGAGAACAGCATTGATCTCGGTTTGTTCCTGAACGGCCTGCCGGTTGCCACGGCGGAACTCAAAACCGACTTCACCCAAAGTATCGACGATGCAGTGGATCAATATCGCTTTGATCGCAATCCGAAACCCAAGGGCCAAGCCGCCGAGCCGCTCTTGTCTTTCCCCAACGGCGCCTTGGTGCATTTCGCGGTGAGCAACAGCGAAGTACAGATGGTCACCAAGCTGACCGGTCCTGCCACACGGTTTTTACCCTTCAACCAAGGCAATGAAGGTGCTGCGGGTAACCCACCCAACCCAAACGGTGGCCACCGCACCGCGTATTTATGGGAACAGGTGTGGGCCAAAGATTCCTGGCTGGAAATCCTCGGTCGTTACCTCATCGCCCAGCGCGATTCCAAAAAGAAAATCGACAAAATCATCTTCCCACGCTTTCATCAGCTGGATGTGACCTGCAAGCTGCAAACCGCCGTGCTGCACGATGGGCCGGGGAGTAAATACCTGATCCAGCATTCCGCCGGATCAGGGAAGACCAATTCCATTGCCTGGACGGCGCACTTTTTGGCGGAGCTGCACGATGCCGAGCATCACAAGATATTCGATACCGTGCTGGTCGTCTCTGACCGCAATGTGATCGACGCTCAGCTGCAGGAAGCGCTGTTCGACTTTCAACGCACCACGGGCGTGGTGGCGACAATCACCAACAAGGAAGGCAGCAAAAGCGGCAAACTCGCCGAAGCCCTGTCAGGCGATAAGAAGATTGTGGTCTGCACCATTCAGACCTTTCCCTTTGCCCTGGAAGCGGTGCGGAGCCTCGCCGCCACCCAAGGGAAACACTTTGCTGTGATTGCCGACGAAGCCCACAGCTCACAAACCGGCGAAGCCGCCGCAAAGCTCAAGGCGTTACTGAGCTCTGAAGAACTCTCTGAACTGAATGACGGTGGAGAAATCAGTAGCGAAGACATCCTCGCCGCACAGATGGCCACTCGGGCGGAGGAAGGCGGCATCACTTTTATTGCATTTACGGCCACACCCAAGAACAAAACGATGGAGCTCTTCGGTACCCGCCCCGATCCCACTCGCAAACCGGCACCCGACAATGTACCAGCGCCGTTTCATGTGTATTCCATGCGCCAGGCCATCGAAGAGCAATTCATCCTTGATGTGCTGCAGAACTACACGTCCTACCAACTGGCGTTCAAGCTGGCCCACGAAGGCCGGGAGATCAGCGACACGGAGGTGGACCGCAGTACCGCAGTCAAAAGCATCATGGGCTGGGTACGTCTGCATCCCTACAACATCGCCCAAAAAGTACAGATCGTCGTGGAACACTTCCGTCAGTATGTCTCCCCGTTGCTCAGTGGTAACGCCAAGGCCATGGTGGTGGTCGCCAGTCGCCTGGAAGCGGTGCGCTGGAAACTGGCCATTGAGAAATATATCCAGAGTCAGGGCTATAAGATCGGCACTCTGGTAGCTTTCTCCGGTGAGGTGATCGACCAAGAATCCGGCCCGGATGGCTTTACCGAAAACAGCCCGGCACTAAACCCCAATCTCAAAGGCCGCGACATTCGCGAAGCCTTCAAAGGCGACGAGTACCAGATCCTGCTGGTAGCCAATAAGTTCCAGACCGGTTTTGATCAACCGCTCCTGTGCGGCATGTATGTGGATAAGCGGCTGGCCGGGATTCAGGCGGTGCAAACCCTGTCCCGCTTGAACCGGGCCTACCCCGGCAAAGACACCACCTACGTGTTGGATTTCGTCAATGATGCCGAGGAGGTCTTGAAGGCGTTCAAGATGTACTACAGCACCGCAACACTCTCGGCCACCACCGACCCAAACCTCGTCTTCAACCTCCGCGCCAAGCTGGATGCCGCTGGCCTTTATGATGACTTTGAAGTGGAACG
>DAHVPC010000158.1:0-1945 GCA_027318475.1 Candidatus Cloacimonadota bacterium
CCTTCGGATATGAGATGACGCCGGATTACCACGAGCGCACTAGGCTGCATGCCTTTGCCAATACGGTCGGGCAATTGGCCTGGCTGGGTGTGCCCTGGTTCTACGCGATCATGTCCAGCACCCTGTTCCGCGATACCGTGCACGGAGCGCGCTCCCTGGCTATCGCCGTGGGTATCGTAGTTGCGGCTTTGGGTGTGATCCCCGCCATCTTCCTGCGCGAAACCCAAGTGTTGGAACCCGTGAAAAACGCTTCCAAGGGCTGGTGGAAAAACATGAAAGAGTTCTTCCAGGGAGTGAAAACCACCTTCAAGTGCAAGCCTTTCGTGCAGATTTGCGGCGCGACCTTCCTGGTCTTCAACGGATTCCAATTGGGATCCTCCTTCTCCCTGTATGTGATGATCTATTACCTGTTTGGGGGCAACAATGCCGCCGCCGGCAAACTTCTGGGCTGGTATGGGATGCTCACTTCCATCGCCACGCTTGGCGTGATCCAGCTTACCGGCTGGATCGCCACCCGGATCGGCAAACAGAAGACCTTCATGATCACCATTTCTCTATCCATGGTCGGATTTCTCATCAAGTGGTTCGGCTACAACCCCACCTATCCCTATTGGCTGCTCTTCGCCGCGCCCTTCGTGGCTTTTGGCACGGGATCGCTGTTCACTTTGATGGGAGCGATGATCTCGGATGTCTGCGACTACGACGAGCTTACCACCCATCAAAGGCGGGAAGGCGTGTTTGGAGCCATCTACTGGTGGATGGTGAAGATTGGCATGTCCCTGGCTGGTTTGCTGACCGGGGTATTGCTCAAGGTTTCGAAATTTGACCTGGCTGTGGGATCCGGACAGGAAGCCCGCACCTTGTTCCTGCTGCGCGTTTTCGACGTGGGCATACCGGTCATCACTTCCGCGATTGCCCTTTTGATCATTGCCAAATATTCGCTGACCGAAAACCGGGCTTATGAGATCAGGGCGGAGTTGGAATCCCGCCGCGGTAAATCGAAGGTAAGCGCTGAAGCTGGAGTGGCCGCTCCAGAGGCTTAGAGGATGTTGGCCAGATTGCCGTTCAGCAGACCGCTCTCTCAGTGGAGCCTGGCCATGCTGTTGGCCGTCTTTACGGGTTATGCGCCCGTAGCCTGGGCCAAGATCAAATCCACGTCCGAGATCCTGTTGACTTCCTCCTCCGGAGCTAAACTCGCCCCGCAGGAGAACGTCGCGTTCAAAAGAGGCAAGGCCCAAGGCGTCGTGATCCGCGTCTATCCGGAACAAACCAAACAGACGATCGACGGCATCGGAACATCTTTCACAGAATCCTCCGCCTTCGTTCTGGCGCATCTGGACAAAGATAAAAGAATGGCCGTGATGGAGAATATCTATGGGAAGCAGGGGGCGGACTTTTCTCTGGCCCGCACCCATATGGGAGCCTGCGATTTCAGCGTGAAAGGCAAGTATTCCTACGCGGACGATCCCGGCGACGCAGCTCTGGCAGGCTTCAGCATCGCTCCGGATACCGAAGGTTTCGATCCTGCGGAGTATCCCGGGATCAAGGATGAAACCTACGACCTTCTGCCCATGATCAAAGAAGCCCTGGCCATCAAGAGCCGGCAAAACGAAAATCTGCAGATCGTTTCAGCTGCCTGGACGGCTCCGCCCTGGATGAAGGATATCCAGGCCTGGTACATTCCGGGCGCTCCCGAAAACAACTGGCAGGGCACCGGCGGCTCTTTGCTGGACGAATACGTTCCTGTCTATGCTGATTACATAGTGAAATACCTCACTGCCTACAAAGCGGAGGGGGTGGATATCTGGGGCCTGAGTCCGGTCAACGAGCCGCACGGCGTCAACGGCCAGTGGGAAAGCATGAGCTTTACCCCCCAAATCCAGAACGAGTTCATCAAGCTGCAGCTGGGCCCCAAACTCCGTGCAGGCGGTTTTTCCGCTGCCAA
>DAHVPC010000158.1:1955-3035 GCA_027318475.1 Candidatus Cloacimonadota bacterium
ACCCCCCAAATCCAGAACGAGTTCATCAAGCTGCAGCTGGGCCCCAAACTCCGTGCAGGCGGTTTTTCCGCTGCCAACCTGCTCATCTACGATCAAAACCGCGACGGACTGGAACACTGGACCGACGCGATCTACAGCGATCCGGAAACCGCGCCTTATCTGTATGGCGCTGCGGTGCACTGGTATGAAAGCACGAACAGGGTCTATGAAGACGTGTTCGAGCGGGTGCATGCCAGGAATCCGGAAATGGCGATCATGCACACCGAAGGCTGCATCGACGACCTGGGCAAGGATGCCCCGGGAGGAGTGACCGATCCCATCGGGTTCAAAGAATCGAATTGGTTCGGCAACGACGCTTTCTGGTGGAACAAAACCGCCACGGACTGGGCTTATTCCGTAACCTGGCAGGGCGTGAACGTGGAAGACCATCCCATGTACACACCCGTCCATAGATACGCGCGTAACATCATCGTCAGCCTGGATCACTGGGTCACGGGCTGGATCGATTGGAACGTGGTGCTCGACCGGGATGGCGGACCCAATCACGTGGGCAACTATTGCGGCGCCCCCATCATGATCGACACGCAAACCCAGCAGGTGTATTACACACCTGTGTACTACGTATTATCCCAGTTTAGCCGGACTATCCGTCCGGGCGACAAAGCGGTGCAGACCCAGATAGATAAAGAGACTCTTAGCAAGGACGATCTGCATGCCTGCGCCACGCTCAACGACGCTGGAATATTGAGCGTCCAATTGTTGAACACCACCGGGAAACCGATCGCCTGTAAATTGCAGATCGGGCGTGACTACGCGGACCTGGACCTGCCTGCCAACGCGGTTCAGACGGTCCGGATCCAGTTGGACAGGGACTAATGAAAATGAAGCCGGCCTGGGTCCTGCTTGTTTTGGCGTTGATCGCGGGCTTGGCAACATCGTGCGCGTCAAACAGACCCAGCCAGACTCCTGAGTTTTCACCCGATCAAGTGCGGATCCTGCTCGAATCCGACCAGGAAATTGCCCCAACTGAGCCCTTCATTCCGCGGGACTTTTCCCCCTGGCTGAATGGCAAGTGGATCG
>DAHVPC010000159.1 GCA_027318475.1 Candidatus Cloacimonadota bacterium
AACTGGTGACCGGAGTGCGGCAGGTCATCACCCTGGTGGATTCGCTGGATTTCAGCCAGGCTCCGGGACGGAAGATATTGTTGATCAGTAAGGACGCGGCCTACGGCTTCCTGCTGGATAACCGCACTGAGCAGATCCTCGATGCTTTCCCGCTGGCTATCGGCGCGCTGCACAACAATGTGCGCAATTACCTCTCGTCGGGTTCCGGCTTGCACACCTTCTTTGAATTCTACGAGTATTCCTGGACCGGCGGAGTGTATGGCAGCGGCATGATGAAATTTTATCCCTGCTACTATGTGACGGGCTCGGAAGACTTTATCGCAGTCCACGGCACCAACCAGGAATGGTGCATCTACAATTCCCAACAACCGAGCGACAGATATCTCACCCATGGCTGCATCCGCGTGCTGGACCACGACCTCAAACAGCTGGCGGAAGAATACCGCGCTGGAAATCTGAGCACCATGATCCTGATCCCCTTCGCAGAACCGACCAACCGGGTGACGCAAAATGCCTACACCAGGGCGCGGTTTCAAAAGTGGCGGAACTCTTGCGGAGCCTGGCAGGGACCCCTAATGAGCGACTTGATCGCAGCGCTGAGAAAAGAATGGGGCTGAAGAAGCCGTGGAAAGAATGGAAAACAGCGCACTAACTTGGAGCTCAAACCGCTTACCTGATCACACCCCCTAGCGCAGGTTCAACAAGCGGTTTGGACTTCATGCAATAGCTTGGGATTTGCAACCTGAGAGCTAAACAAATAAGAGAGCGGTCATTCGTAGGGCGTCTGCGTAAGCACGACCCGCCACTGGATTCCATGCAGCTGCACCGTGTCCCAGATGGCGGATTTGATCACCTTGGGCTGGCCAAAACTGCGCTCGAAGATGTATTCCCCGCTTCCCGAAGGCTCCGCAGCTATGCGGCGGCCAAGTTCCAGCAGGCTGGCATAGCCTTGATAGAGTGGGTCGCTGAAGAGCAGGCGTCCGATCTCTTCGGGATCGCGGTCATAGATGATGCGGCCGTCGGTCTGCATGATCCAGAGATCGTATTCAGGGGGCAGCGCCAATTTCCTCAGAACATCCCGCACCAGCAGTTCAGGGCGGACAAGGGCGGAGACGCTGCCCGGGAAATTCTTAAGTGCTTTGGGCAGGGGATGCGCGAGGACGACGGCATCAAAACCTTCCACTGAGGAAAAAGCCTTGCTCAGCAGCGGTTTGGGGTCTGCAAGCATCTGCCGCACATGTTCCTGCGCGCTGATGTCGCTGCCTTCGGCTTTCTTGTATTCGGGCTGGCCGGAAAAGCGCAACACACCACGATTGTCGATGTAACTGGCATTCACCAGATACTGGTTGCGGTCCACCACTTCAGCTAGCAGCTTGCGCAGTTCGCTTTCGCCGACGTCCTTGAGATTAGCTTGCTGAAAAGGTACCGACAGCGCGGCGTCAATGTCGCTAAGGGCAGTCTGCAGGGCTGTAACGCAGCGCTGGAGGGAGAACTCCGGCTGCGGTTGGGCTTGCGGTTCTGCGCCCTCAACCCGCACCAGGATCATCCACCAATCCAAATTGGGAAGTTTCTGGAAGCGCCCTTGGCGATAAACGCCGCCCAGTTCGTAGCGGATATCTCCCCGTTGAGCTTGCAGGGCTTGCTCGATCGCGGTTTTGAGCGAAGCGCCGCCCTGGTTCAGAGCATTCATGAAGATGAAATCGGCGTCCCGGTCCAGCATGGTGGTTCCTTCGCCATTCACCACAAACCAGGTGAAACCAGCGGGCAGAGCCAGTTCGCGGTTCAGCCGTGCGTGCAGATCATCCAGATAGACCGAGGCTCCCAAAGCGCCGGAGAACTTGCCGCCAACGAAGATCGGACATGCCACCACCGCAGATTTCTTGCCTGTGGATCGACTGAAAATCTGCTCGCCCAGCACGTTTTTTCCCTCTTTCAAGGCGATGAAGTAGGACCGGTCGGAGATGTTGAGATTGGTTAAATCCAGTTCCAGAGTGTAGTAATCGCCATTGGGCAGAGTGTAGAAACAGGCCGCCGGCAAGCGTTCCCCCAGTCTGCGCAGATAGGCCTTGATGCCTGGCCAGTCGCCCTTTGCGGCCTCAGGTGTGCTTGCCACCAGTTCCAACGAGGCCAGCATGTTTGCAAGCAAATTGTCCAGATGGTTCGCCGCGACAGAAAGAGCGCTCTCCAATGCATATCCATCCTCTGACCCCGGTGTCTGTTGGGCGGCCAAACCATTACCCAGCATGAAAGAAATGCCCAACACCAGCAACAAGAATTTCACGTTCATCCCATTTCTCCTTGTTATGTAGATATCCTGGCGCTCAACGCGCAGTTGTTAGATACATCACAGCCCCATAATTGATCAGGGAAAATCCCCGTAAAACCGCGCTCAATAAAAGCGCGCCGCCAGCACTTGACCGTAAAGCCGCGCGTAAAAGAACCAACTGCAGTAAACTTATTCAAGGGGACCCGCCAAAGATGGATCCCCTTGAGACAGGATTATCAAGCAGAACCAGATCACGGCACCACTGCGGTCACTTTATAGAAGTAACGGGTGCTGGAGGACGTCACATAGTAGTTGTTGGTGGTATTCGTCCAGTAGCTGAAGGTTCCGTAGGGATTGGTGCTGCGGTAGATGCGGTAGTTGGTGACAGCCAGGGGATAAGTCCAATCCAGGCGGACATTGTCGGTTCCCGAAACGCGCGAAATGCTGAGATCGGTGATGGGCGGCACGCCGGAACCTTGCCAGTAAACGTGGTTGAAGGTGTCCTGTTCGAAGGCCGGTCCGCCGAAAGCGCCGCTCCAATTGGCGAAGTAAACGATGCCGCTGTCCACAGTTTTGGAGACGTTGTAAGCCCCGCCCCAAGTGTTGGTGGGGAATGAGGCGCTGTTTACCGTGAAGGACTGGCTGTTGTTGATGGTGAGCAGTTTGCCGCCGGAAGCGCCCATGCGGAAGGTGCAGTAATCCAGCGGAGTAATTGTATCCACGAGCGAGCCTGGATTGAGTACGATGCCGTTGGCG
>DAHVPC010000015.1 GCA_027318475.1 Candidatus Cloacimonadota bacterium
GGCAGTGTCGAGATCGAAGCGACAGCTGTATTTGGCAAGGTGGAATTCGAGTACAAACCGTCCCACCGCAAGGCGGGTATTGCAGGCGCGGCCGCGGATTCCACAGGGGGGAGTCCCAGCGATTCGCTCTAAACTGATCTATAAACCAATAGCGTTCGTCCTTCTGCTGCTTCTGGCTTTGGTCCCGCTGGGAGCGCTTAAAGTGGGTTACGCCTTCAGTGGCGGAGGAGCGCGTGGCTACGCCCATGTAGGCATCTTAAAGGTCCTGGAGGAGAACGGCATATATCCCGATTACATTACCGGGACCAGTATTGGCGCGGTCATAGGAGCGATCTACGCGAGCGGTTATTCTGCCAGCGAACTGGAACAGCTGCTCCTGAAACTGAACATACCCCGCCTACTGGATGACCGGTTCGAACGCGAAGACCTGTATATCGGGCAGAAACGCTGGCCAGATTGGGGCAATCTGAACATGGACCTCGATTCCGGCTGGAATCCACGGCTGCCGCCCAGTATCTTTGCCGGCCATAGGTTGAATCTGGAACTGGCTCGGTTGGCCTTGCCAACTTCACCTTATCAGGATTTCGGGCAATTGCCGATTCCCTTTGCCACCGTCGCCACCAATCTCGCCACCGGCGATCCAGTGCTCTTCGACAGCGGTTCGCTGATGCAGGCCGTGCGCGCCTCGATCTCCGTTCCCAGCATTATGCGCCATTTCGAGTTCGACGGCACCGCCTACATCGACGGCGGAGTCTCCCAAAACTTTCCTCTGGCCCAGGTCCGCCAATTGGGAGCGGATGTGGTGATCGGGCTGAAATCCAATTCCCGCTTGCGTTCCCAGGACGAGCTGGTGGACGCGCTGGAAATCCTTGACCAAACCATCAACATCGGCATGACCCGCAACATCAATGCCAATCTGGACGAGTGTGACCTGCTGCTGGAGCCGGATCTCAGCCAGTGGCTGAACACGGATTTTTCCAAGGCGGCCGGCCTGATTGCAGCGGGCGAAGCCTACGCGCGCTTGCATCTGCCCGAAATCATTGCCCTGCGGGATTCCCTGCTTGCCCTGGGCCATGTTTTTTCACCGCCGCAGAGGATACCCATTCCCACCCATTATCTGATTCAAGCGATAGAAGTACGGGGAAACAAGTATATCAGTTCGGCTAAGATCAAGGAATATTCCGGATTGGTGGCAGGCAATCCATACACTCCAAACCAATTGTTCGACGCCTGCCAGGAAATCTGGAATTCCCGTTATTTCCTCACTGCGTACCCCATCCTGGTGCCTTCTGATAAGGGCTACAAACTACGGATTTACGTTCAGGAAAGCCAGAGGCGCCATCTGCTGCTCAATCTGTCCTTCACTTCGGAAGAGAAGCTCAATGTCGCAGCGATCCTGGCATTGGACAATCTGGCTCTGAAGAACTCCAACTTGAAAGCCGGTTTGACATTGGGCGGGCGGAATGAAGTCAATCTGGACTATGTCAAGAACTTCGGCGAGTTTCGCGGCGTCTATTTCCGCCTGTTTCCTTACATTAATGAGAACTGGTTCTACATCTACAACGATGACAATTTCCGCGTAGCCAAGATCAAGTCGCTGGAATACGGTATCACGCCTGGCGTGGGCCTCTTTGCCAATAAATTGGCGGTCGCGGAAACCTTCTTCTATTCTTACCGTAAAAAACTCTACCGCGACGTTTCCTCCACCGCGCCGGTCGATTCGCTTTATCTGATCTCGGGTTTGGGACTCAAACTCTATCACGAAAGCCTGAACGACGATGTCTTTCCCCAATCCGGGATTCGCGCTTTCGCCAAGTTCAATTTCGCCCGCTGGGACAAGATCAGCGACCAGATCTACAACAAATTCGTCGCCGACCTGGACGTATATTCACAGCTTTTCGACCGCCTTTCCCTGCATCTCGGCTTGAATTACGGCACCTATTTCGGCGCTGAAGAGCAAGGGGCGTCCGATCCCTTCTATTTCAGCGGCTCCCATGGATACCGCGGCTATCAGCGTTATGAGGTCAGCTCTCCTCTCTACAAGATCTACACTCTGGCTTTGGTGCTGAAACCTTTTAGCAACACGTTCCTGGAGACCGGCGTGCAAGGCCTGAACACCGCCGCCAGCGATACCTGGGGCGCCAGCCAGGACGTGCTGTGGTCGGTTTACGCGGATCTGGGCTACCGCACCCCGATCGGCCCGCTGCGTCTGGTGGCAGCCATTCGCAGGAACAGCCAGCCCAATTTCTTCCTGAACATCGGTTACGACACCGATTTCTTCTGGTTTTCCCGCAAGTAGGCAGTTAGGCTATTGTTTGAGTACGTGGCTCGGAAATTGCAATATTTATAGCATTATTTTGGACCCAGTCAGTTCGTGGAGGTAAAATGAAAAACCTGACTGTTGCGCTGCTGGTTTTGCTTTGTGCGTTCGGCGCTTTGGGAGCCCAGGATTTCTATGACATTAACACGGTAAACGACATCCATCTCTATTTCACGCAGGCGAATTGGGATCAGATCCTGGATCAGTTATACGCCGCGGGAAACGAAGAAAGGCTGCTGGGGACAGCCATCATCAACGGCGTCACCTACGACAGCGTGGGCGTGCGCTACAAGGGCAACAGCTCCTACAATCCCAACCGCCCCAAAAATCCCTTCAACATCAAGCTCGACTATATGATCGAGGACCAGTTGCTGGGCCCTTACGGAACGCTCAAACTCGCCAACGGCTTTTCCGATCCTTCCTTCATCCGGGAGACCCTCTCCTACGAGATCGCCCGCAAATATATGCCCGCCTGCCTGGCCAACTACGCCCGGGTGTACGTCAACGACGTCCAGATCGGGATCTACACCTCGGTACAGGATGTGGACTCCTACTTCATGAACTCGCATTTCCACTGCGGAGGCAAGCCGCGCTTCAAATGCGACACCAACACCTTCAACGCCATCCCCGTTTGGGGTTATCTGGGAGCGGATTCCCTGGCCTACGCCCAATACTACGGGATCGAATCGGATTTCGGCTGGGCTGAATTGATGAATTTCACCAATACCATGAGCAACAACCCCGCCAACCTCGCCGAGGTGCTGAACATCGACCAAAACTTGTGGATGACAGCCTGGGACAACCTTCTGGTGAATATGGATTCGCCCATCCAGGTCTTCCACAATTTCTACCTCTTCGCGGATGCCAACGACCGCTTCAATCCGCTGCTCTGGGATCTGAACATGTCTTTCGGCGGGTTTCCGGCTTCCGGGGTGAACGGCATCAGTGGGATGCAGCAGATGGACCCGCTGCGTAATTCCACCAGCAACACCTTTCTGCTGCTCAGCCGCGTGCTTTCCAACGCCCGCTACAAAAAGCAGTACCTCGCCCACATGCGCACCATGATCACGGAGAATTTCTCCAACGGCTGGTATGCCACCCGGGGCTCGGAATTGCAGGCGATCTGTGGACCTTACGTGCAAACCGACCCGAACTTCTTCTACAGCTATGCCAATTTCGTCGCTAATCTGAACAATGCCGTAACAGGCGGCGGAGGAGGTCCCGGCGGTGGACAATCCGTCCCCGGAATTACGCAGTTGATGAGCGCCCGCGCCACTTACCTGCTCAATCACGCTCAGTTTGCCGGAGTCGTACCGGCCATCGCCTCGGTCGAAGTCTCTCCCGCGATCCCTGTTGCCAACAGTATTGTGAACTTCACCATGGCGGTATCCAATGCCAGCTACGCGCATATCGGCGTGCGGCAGGAACATTCCGGCCGATTCGTCTATCACGAGTTGTTCGACGACGGCGCCCACAACGATGGAGCAGCCGGAGACGGAGTTTGGGGCGTATCCGTGGAAATCGGAACCGGCAACCTGGAATACTTCGGCTGGGCGGAGAGCGCCACGCAGGGGGCGTTTCTGCCCGCGCGAGCCGAACACGAATTCTTCACGGCGGAAGTTCAGCTCGAACCGGGCGAGATCCTGATCAATGAGATCCAGGCCAAAAACACTCTCTACGCGGATCCCAACGGCGAAATGGAAGATTGGGTGGAACTCTACAATCCCCAGTCATATCCTGTGGACATCGCCGGCATGTATATGACCGACAGCCATTACGCCAATGGCATCACCGCCTGGACGCAGATCCCGGCTGGCTCTCCGGCTGTCACCACCATTCCCCCGGGCGGATATCTGATCGTCTGGTACGATGAGGATCTGGACCAGGGTCCGCTGCACATCAACGACAAACTCGGAGGCGGCGCGGATTCCGTGTACCTGATCGACTCCGACGGCAGCACCGTGATCGACAGCAAATCCTGGGTGGACGCCGATGGCATCAACGTGGACAACGTCTCCTGGGGCAGGATCCCCGACGGCGGTACTACCTGGCAACTTTTCGGCGCGGGACAGCCCGATCCCTGCACTCCCGGCGCTGCCAACCAGAGCGCTGTCAACGTCCCGCCAACGATCACTGGGATTGATTATGACCTGCAGATAATTCCTCCCACGACCGCTGTGGTGATCCGGGCGCAGGTAGCCGATTCCGACGGCACGGTCGCGGATGTCGAACTGGTCTGGGATAGCGGCGGCGGAACCAATTTCACATCGATGCTTCTGGACAATGGCTATTATTCCGCCTCGATCGGCCCTTTCAACAATGGAGATGTGATCACCTATTACATCCAGGCGCAGGACAACGATGGCGCCACAAGCAACTCCGCCACCTATCACATCATCATCGGATACGTAGCGCCTGTGCTCTATATCAACGAACTTATGCCTTCCAATACCATGACCTATGCCGATGAAGAGGGCGAGAACGACGATTGGGTGGAGATCTACAACCCCGGCGACGAGCCCGTAGATCTGGCCGGATACTTCTTTGTGGACAACCACTTCGGCGACCCCGGATTCAGCCTCGCCGCCATTCCCTCCGGATCTCCGGTGCAGACCACGGTACCCGCGCATGGCTACCTGATCGCCTGGTTCGATGAGGATCTGGACCAGGGACCCATGCACATCAACACCAAGCTTGGCTCCTCCGCCGACGCCGTTTACCTGCTCGCGCCGGATATGTTGCAAGTACTCGACCAGGTGGTTTATGCCGATATCGCGGGACTGGAAGACGATGTTTCCTGGGGGCGTTCCCCTGATGGAGGCAGCACCTGGGCGTTGTTTGGAACTGGCATGGCCTTTCCCGCCACGCCCTGCGCCAGTAACCACAATGTTACCAATGATGATCCCGGGGTTCCAGCTTTGAAACCGGTTCTGGCTGTATCCCCCAATCCCCTGCGGAACCAGGTGACCTTGGAATTGAAAAACACTGAAGCACCCGCCCGGATCAAGGTTTACAACATCAAAGGCCAGAACGTGGCGGAGATTGATTATGCCGGAAAAACAAGCTGGCTGGCTGCCGATTTCCGTGGACAGCCCCTCGGAGAAGGGGTTTACTTGCTGAAAGCCACAGTCAATGGCCAGGACGTCCAGCGCAAGATCTGCATAGTGAAATAGAGTTTAGACATTCACAAAAAACAAGGCTCAGGTTCTGTTAGCATGGGCGCGCTCCCGATTGAGCGTATTCCCAATAACTGAACTTCAGCCTTGCTTACATGTACAAATCCCTGGATTCGCCCTCAGGGCTGCCTCACCATCCTCTTGATTGCCTCCCTATGGCTTCCCAAAGAAACAAAGGGATGTATTCGGGGAGTATGACAGAGGATAGTGAGCCAGCCTTGAGGGCGACGCGATCAGGTTACGTTATTTCATCAGCACCATGCGCCTGCTTTGAGTGTGGGATCCGTCGCTCAGGCGGCAGCTGTAGATTCCAGAGGAGACCTTGTTTCCCGCTCCGTCTGTGCCGTCCCAAGTGAACGTATGCAGACCCTTGGCCAGTGTTGATTGGCCCAGGTTTTTTACCAACTGGCCCTTGACGTTGTAGATGGAGAGTTGGTAAACCCGCCCCGGGTCTTTGATCCGTAGGCAGATATTTGTGCGGGATCGGAAGGGATTGGGAAAGCTCTGCAATAGTTCAAACGTGCCTGGAGCAGGGATGGAGGGATAGTTTATGGACACCGGAGCAGGCTGGACGACGGCCACGGAGATGCCGAATCCGGCGCTGAAATCCAGGAACCGCAAACTGTCGGGGACCAGGCATTGGCCGTTGCCGTTGTTACCCCAGGCAAATAGATCTCCCGAGGCACTGAGCGCCAGAGCGTAAGAATTGCCCGCTGAGATGGAAGTGAAATCATTCCCGGGAGGGATGTTGTCCAAACCGGAATACAGACTGCCCCAGACGACGATGTTTCCCGCGGAAGTGATGCCCATGCTGCCATAAGAACCGCCGGAGACCTGCGAAAAAGTGAGCCCCGGCGGAACATCGCACTGGCCGGAGTAGTTGTCGCCCCAGGCCAAAACCTGTCCAGTTTCGGTGATAGCCAGGCTGTGGTAGGCTCCCGCTTCGATGGCCACGAAATTGTTGCCGGCGGGGACATTGCACTGGCCGTAATTGTTGCTGCCCCAAGCCGCCAGACTGCCGTTATCCCGGATTGCCAGAGCGTGGTGATAACCAGCCGCGATAGCCACATAACCCAATCCCGGCGGAGAAGCGCACTGACCGAGGTCGTTATCGCCCCAAGCCACGATCTGGCCTGCATCTGTGAGGGCGACGGCAAAATAGTCTCCGACCGCGATGGCGGTGAAGTCGTTGCCGGCAGGAACAGCGGAAACGGCGTCGTTGTTGTAAAGCCAGGAGACCAGGGAGCCATCCTCGCGCAGGGCGATCACGTGGGGACTGCCGGCGTCCACGGCGATGAAATCGTCACCCGGGGGAACACCGCACGCGCCCCAGAAGTTGTGACCCCAGCAGGCGATGGTGCCGTCGGAACGCAGGGCGATGCTGTGGGTGGCGCCGCAAGCGATGGCGATGAAATCGTTGCCTTCAGGGACATCGCATTGACCGTAGTTGTTAACGCCCCAGGCGACCAGTGAACCATCCAAGCGGAGCGCCAGGCTGTGATTCATGCCAGCGGCGATGGCAGTAAAGTCGTTGCCAGCCGGAACGTCGCACTGGCCGGCGCTGTTGTCCCCCCAGGCGATCAGCGAGCCGTCATTACGTAGGGCCAAGCCATGATCTGAGCCAGCGGCGATGGCGTAAAAATCGTCACCGGTGGGGACATCGCACTGTCCTTCGTAATTATAACCGAACGCCGCTATGCTGCCTTCCGCGTTCAAAGCCAGGCCATATTGGGCTCCAGCGGCGATGGCCACGAAGTTGCTGTCCGGGGGAACAGTGTAGTTGACCTCCCCCCAGCTGTCGATCGTGCCGTTGGTCCGGAGCACCATGTGGATCCGGAAGCCCGAGGATACGGCAGCGTAGTCGTTGCCCGGAGGAACCTGGCACATGGCGTGGTTGTTGTTATCGCCCCAAACCGCCAGCGAGCCGTCGGGCCTCAATCCCAAGCTGAAGTCCCATCCAGCCGCGATATCAGAGAAGATTTCTCCGGGGGGAATCAGGCAAGCCCGGGAAAAGTTTCCTCCCCAGGCGATGTAGGAACCGTCTGATTTTTGGGCTAGATTAAAATTGTAGCCGGCGCGGATCTTGATGTTATCGGAGCCCAGATCCCCACCCACGAATATCCCCCAACTGACCAGGGAACCAGTTTCCGCGCAGAGCTGAGAAAAAGTCAGTAAAAGTAAA
This sequence comes from Candidatus Cloacimonadota bacterium, assembly GCA_027318475.1. Lineage (GTDB taxonomy): Bacteria > Cloacimonadota > Cloacimonadia > Cloacimonadales > Cloacimonadaceae > Syntrophosphaera. The sequence continues at coordinate 7,679 of DAHVPC010000015.1, forward strand.
ATCGAGATGAGGGTCAGACATCTTGCCATTATGCTGCTCCTGAACTTAAAACATTGGCTGCCGGTTGAAGATAATAAACAAGCCCGAAGTCAGTTCTCCGGGCTTGCGATAAGGTTGGATTACTTGACCAGGACCATGCGCTTGCTTTGGGTTTGGGATCCGTTGCTCAGGCGGTAGCTGTAGATGCCGGAGGATACCTTTTGGCCATGGCTGTCCGTGCCGTCCCAAGCGAGGGTATGGCTGCCTTTGGAGAGCTTGCCGCTGGCGAGTGTTTTCACCAGTTGGCCCTTGACGTTGTAGATACTGAGTTGGTAATCAAGCCCCGCGTCCTTGATCCGGAAACTGATGTTCGTGGCGGGTGAGAAAGGATTGGGGCTGTTTTGCAGCAATTCGAAAGACGCCAGGGCCGGTGTGCCAGGATCGCAATTGGCCACGGATTCGTTGGAGATTTTTTGCGCGTAGAGGCCCAGGATCTCGGTCTTGCCGCTGGAACGGCCGTCCGCCCACACCGCGTAGGCTTCGTTGCCGATGGTCACCACGAGGGGGTTGTACTGCATCTTTCCAGCGGAACAGAGGATTCCGTCATTCACGGGCATGACCTGGGAGCCGTCTGCGTTCACGTATTTATAATAGATGTCGGATTCGAAATCGTAATAGTCCACCCAGGTGATGACCATGCCGCCGCCGTAGAAGCGGTCCAGAGATGGAGAGGACTGGGTGCTGTCGCGCTGGATCACATAAGTTCCCAGCGGACCCCAGAGCGGAGTTCCGGCCAGATCGTAGCGTGAGGCGATGATATCATGCATGCCGTTGATGTTTTCGCACCAGGCAAAGACGATATCGTTGCGCCATTCCGCAGCGTTGACCAGGGTGGGTTTTTCCTGTTCGCGGCCGTAATCGGCGAGGTTTTTGCCAACAGGATCCCACAAGCGGGCTCCCGCCGAGGAAAGGTGCTGGCCCCAGTAGTTCTGCACAAAGTCGTCGCGTTGATCGCGCCACATCACAAAGAGGCCGTTCTCGGTGCGGGTGGCGATGGGTGAGCGTTGAACAGTGTCCCAGTTAGCATGGGTGGAGGCCTTGAGCCCGGCTTCCGGCCAGCCCGTAGCGGCGTTTCCGGCCGCATCGACCTTCTTCACATACACGCTTTGGGTGAATTCCACCGGATTGTAGCGTTCCCAGACGTAGTAGTCTTCCTTGAGATCGTTGATGACGCACTCGTTGTTCAGTTCGCTGGCTGTGAGGGTCGAGATCATGATCCCGTCGTTACCCCATTGCTTCTGTCCGTTCTGGATAAGTTGCCCGTAAACGTGATAGAAGAAACTGGTGTTCACCTGGTCGTAATTGGACCAGCCAACGTAGAAGCGTTCAGGATCGGGCATGTAACTAATGCGGGGATCCCTTTGGCGGATGGGGTCGCTGTCGGTGAGTTCCATGCCGGTGTCGCCCCAGAGGCGGTTTCCGTTGGCATCGATGAGTTGGAGGTAGATCTTGGGGTTTTCCCCGCGCTTGTCTTCCCAGGCGATGGCTATCTTACCGTCCGGAGTGACCACGGCGCTGGGAGTGATCTGGTCCCCGCCGGTGGGCAAGGTCACGGGGCGTCCGTTTGCTTCCAGGGTGGCGTTGCCGTTGGCATCGAGGAATTGGAAGTAGATCTGGTAGCCCAGGTTGGCCAGGCGCGTATCCTGCCAGATGATGACAGCGTCGTTGGCGCGGGGAAGAATGAGATAGTTATCCAGAGGAGTGTCGCCGCTCAGGCCCCAGAAGACCATCTGGCCGTTGTTTGCCAAAACTGTCGCCCCAGTGGAGGAGTAAACCTGATAGTAGATGCCCACGCTGCCGTTGCGGATATCCATCCAGTTGACGAAGACGTTGCCGCCCGCCACTTTGATGAGTCCGCTGTTCTGCTGGTTGGGCGCGGTGCAGACCGGACGCCCGTTGGCTTCCCAAAGCGAAGCGCCAGTTGAGGAAAGATGCTGGGCATAGACGTCGTCGTTAGGCGAGTTGCCGTTGCGCAGGTCATCCCAAACCACATAGCAGCCGCCGTTTCCATCGGAATCCATGCGCGGCGCGATCTGAGCGAATTCCGCCACGCTGAGCGCGACGCCCGCTTGACCCCAGAGCAAGGAACCAGCGGAGTTGATCTTTTGGGCGAAGAGATCGGGATTCTGATTGTCCAGGCGGTGGTCTTCCCAGATGATAATGGCAGCGTTGTCGCTGGTGGCAACGATGCGGGGATTGAGTTGGGGAGCGAACGCGGGAGAACCGGAATCGCCGTAGACGATGAACGGATCAGGCCAGAGCATCTGTCCGGCGAGGTTTATTTTTTGGGCGTAGATATCAGGATCGTCGTTGCGCTGATCTTGCCAGGTGAAGGCAAATTCGCCGCCAGTGAGGGCAGCCATGCGCACCTTTCCCTGGTTGCCCGGGGCGTTCGACAAGATGAGCATTTGGGGCCAGGCCATCTCTCCAGAGGGCAGAAAGCGTTTCACGTAGATGTCCTCGGCTCCCACGTAGGAATGCGTGTAGCCAATCATCAGGCCGCCCTGTCCGTCCGGAAGCATGGTGTTTTGCTCCTCGTCACCGGTACCGTCGGCGATGGGAATGCCATTGACGACCCAGACCGGGTCTCCGGCGGAATTCAAGCGCTGGCCGTAAAGGTCTTTGCTGGGATTGCGGGAGTCCGACCAGATGATGTAGGCGCCGCCAGCGTTGTCGGGCTCGATATTAAGGGCGATCTGCACTTGCGAGGCCGTGCACACGGGTTTTCCGCCGATTTGCCACAGCAACTGGCCGGAGGGGCTTACTTTCTGGGCATAGACGTTGCCATCCAGGTCGTTGGAAAAATCGATCCAGGCGATGATGAAGTTGTCGTCTGAAGTCCGGGTGATGACGGGATCTTCCTGGCGGTCCGGTTTACCATCCACCAATAGCGGTGCGCCCCACAGCAGGTTGCCGTTGGCATCCACTTTCTGCGCCCAGAGGTCGCGTTCGCCCAGTTTGGTATCCGACCAGACGTAGATGGCTCCGCCATCAGCGGTCGAGGTTCCCGTGCGGAACCATTCGATATTCACGCCTTGACGGATGGGAACGGCATCGCCCCAAACTATCGCGGCGGACAGCAGGCTGGCCAATCCCAGGATGATGATTATCAGGGAAAAATGTTTCACTAGTCTCTCCTTGGTGTTATGGTTATTGAGCCAGCCGGGCCTTGCCGGTCAGGCGTAGTTACAATCTATTGTTTTCTTAATATGCAAGATTCTTTCCAATACTGGAAAAAGTGCTGCGGCGATATCTTTGTATCAGGCCCGATAGACCGTCCGGCCGGCGATCACGGTTTCCGCCACCGGCCATTCGTGGCCCTGGAAACATAGCGCCGAAAGCAAGTCCGAAGCGGGGACCGGCTGGGGAGGTAAGCGCAGGATGCAGAGGTCGGCTTCCTTGCCGGACTCCAGACTGCCTATCCGGCCGTCTAAACCTAGCAGGCGTGCGTTGCCCAGAGTGATGTGGTAAAACAGGCGTTCGGGCGCCAGGGAATACGCGCTCTGGCGATAACTGGCAATCTTGGCGTGATAGAGCATGCTCAGCGTCGTCCCGGCCGCCACGTCGCTGCCGATGCCGATGGAGATCTTGCGGTCCGCCAGGGATTGATATGGGAATTCGCCGCTCTTGAGGAAGAAATTGGAATCCGGGCAATGCGCGATCCGGCAATCATACGCCGCCAAAGTGTCCATATCGCTCTCCGCCAGATGTATCGCGTGGGCGAGGATAGTGTGGGGCGTGAGCATTCCCAGCTGTTCATAAGCTTTGGTATAGGGCACTCCGAACATCTGAGCGACCTGATTCACTTCTGTTTTGTTTTCCGCCAAATGGGTCTGGATCCAGGCTCCGTGGGCGTTGGCGAAGCTTCCGATCTTGCGCATAAGTTCTTCAGAACAGGAAAGCGCGAAGCGGGGCGTGAAGATGTAATCCAGCAGGGGAGAGGCCTGGTGGTAACGCTGGTAGAGTTCGGCGCTAGTGGAATAGGCGTAATCGGTAGTCTGTGCCAGATTGGAAGGGCTGTTGCGGTCCATCAGGGTCATGCCGATGAAGGCCCGGGCACCCATCTCACCCGCGGTTTGAAAGGCTGCCAGGCAGGCCTGGACATAAGGTGCTGTGTAGATCACGGAGCAGGTGGTCCCGGCAGCGAAAAGCGCCCTGAAGAATTCCTTTGCCAGGCTCACGGCGTAGTCCGTATCCGCGGAGCGCGCTTCTTCCGGGAATACGTGCTTCTCCAACCAGCGTAGCAGCGAGGGCTCGTAGCGACCTCGGATCCTATACTGGGAAAGATGCACGTGCGCGTCGATCAAGCCCGGCAATACCAGGCAATCCAGGCGGTCCTCAGCCTCGCCGTCCCTACTTGGGTCATAGGGCCGGAGAGTGCTGATGCCCGCATCATCCCAGGCGATAACGTGGTCTGGCAGGAATTGTGAATGGTCCGCGTCCAGCGGAGTGAGCAGATTAGTCCGGATCTTGCGCATAATCGATGAGTTTTATGGTTTCCACTTTTCCGCGTCCCAGCCCGAAATGCAGTTCCTGGCTGTTTTGTGAGGTGGTCCCTTTGGCGGAGCATAGTTCACGGATCAGTTTGCGGATATGCCCGTTCGAGCCAGGTTTGAAAGTCACTTCCACGCGGGCTCCGAAAGCCGGGGAATTGGGGAAATGAGAGAATTTGCCCGGATCGCTCGCCAAAACGATCTCGCCGGCTTTCCAAACGGGCTTGACGAATAGGGAGCGGTTCTTGGTTTTGCTGCGGTTGAGCAAGATCTTGGTGCCGTTCCCGCTTCCTACAACCAGGTCCGTGCGCCCGTCGCGGTCGAGATCGGCGGTGGCGTTGCCCCAGCCATTGTAAACCCGGGCTCCCGAGAGGAAGGTGATATCGCTGAAAGTGCCGTCGCCATTGTTTCTGTAGAGGTAGGAACGGTCGTTCTCGTAAACCGAGGTGACGAAAAGGTCCAGCCAGCCGTCGTTATCGGCGTCCAGCCACAAGGGGTCGGAGTGCAATTCGTCGTAGGTGATGCCCGCTTCCCTGGTCACGTCGGTGAATTTCCAGTACCAGAGCGTATCGGCTTCTATCACGCGGTAACTCATCCCATCATTGCGCAGCAGCTGGCTGATGTCGGAAATGTCGATGTAGCGCGGATGCGCGAGGTTGGCGATAAAGAGGTCGAGGTCGCCGTCGTTGTCGTAATCGCCCCAATCCGCGCCGATGCTGTGGCCGTAGTAGCCTTCCTTGTATTTTCCGCTCAGGCCGTAAAGCGCCGCCACATCCACGTAGAGCGAATCGGCCTGCTTCCAGCAGAAATTGCGGTTCAGGCGGTAGTTGGTGACCAGGATCTCCTGCTGGCCGTCGTTGTCAAAATCTGCTGGCGCAACGCCGCGTCCGGCCTGGCCGGGGTTATCGGCGTAAACAGGCTGGCGGAATCCTCGGTTGACGCTGGCATCGCTGAAGTAGCCGCCATCGTTATACCAGAAGAAATCCGGAAAGCCGCTGCGCTCCTGCCATTTCTCGTAGTTGGCGGCGTAAAAACTGGGGTAGCCGAGGCCGTCGATGTCGATCCAGGCGGCGCCTTCAGTGGGATACCGGTCGTCGATGTCTCCGGCCCGTTCGTTCACTTTAACGAAGCGGCCGCCGTCCTGGTTCTTCATCAGCGCTTCGCCGAGGCCTTCGGAATCGTGCGAGATAGTGGCGAAATCCAATTTACCATCCAGGTTGAAATCGGCCCACAAAGCGCCGTTGGACCTCAGGCTGGCCAGGGCTGTGGAATCGCTGACGGAACTGAAGCCTTTGCCGGAATCGTTGTGGTAGAGGGCGCTTCCGTTGAAGAGCAGGTCGTTAAAACCGTCGTTGTCGTAATCGCCTATGGCGATGCGCGTGTAGCGTTTGTCCGGAAAGGGATGTTCCACGAAGACAATGCCCTTGTAGCCCGCCAGAGCGCGGGTCCAGGCGCTGACGTCGGCTTTCACCTGCAGTTTGGAGCGCAGTTGTTCCAGCGCGAGTAGCGACGCGGGGTCGTATTTACGGCGCGGCGCTCCCCAAACCAGGCTTTGGGTATAGCTTTTAGCGGCCGCGAGCAGAGATTTCGGCTTTTGGGGCAGGGACTGGACCTTGCCCGCCCAGAAGTACTTTTCGGCGATGTCCCCGCGGTCGTTATCCGGAAAATCCACCCCATCGATGGCGGCCAGGAGGTCCCGGTAGCGGGAATCCGTTTTCTTCAGCAGGGCGGTGGTGTCCTCTTCATCTCCATAAAGGCCCAGATCCGCCAACAACTTGTAGTAGCCCAGTTTCACCCGCATCAGTTTGATCCGCTGCGACCACTGTAGAGGTGTGTAAAGATCATAGAGCAAAAGGATGCCGTCCTGCTGGCTTGTGTCCGCGCCTGCCAGCAGTTGCTCCGCCTGATAGAGGATGGCGGCGTTATCAGACGCTGGCTGGGTGCGCCGGAATGACGGGCTCATCAAAAACAGCGTCGAGATGTATTGGTGGGCGGGTGTCTTGTTCCCATCCAGCGCGATCAGCGTGTTAACGCCGCCGTAATCCAGAATTCTGGAAAGGTGGTAGAGGCGGTAATAATAGGCCACCTGCTCCCACTTGGAAACAGGAAAGTAATACTCAAAACGCCCGATCATTTCCAGAGCCAGGGAATCGGACGGCTCCACGCTGATCTCGTCGATCCATGATTTGGCGAGGTTTTCGATGAAGGGATTGTAGCCGCGCAATTGGCGGATCTGCTCCAGATATTCCTCTTCCGGCGTGCCATAGAGGAAATAATCCAGGATCACCTTGTCCTCGGCGGAGGAAAACTCGCTCTCCATCTCACCGCGCACGCCGGTCACCACCAAGCTGTCCAGGCCCAGAACGTCGGCCGTCTCAAACCATTGCAGGGCGTTGTCGAGCGAGTGGAATCGCAGCGCCAGCCTGTCGTGGCAGCGCAGTTCCAAGGGCAGATTCGCAGTTTTGCGGGCGTAATCCAGGGCCAGTTTCAGGTCCGTTTCCGAGCCGTCCAAGAGCGCCTGGATATCCTCTTCGTATTGGGCCAGAACGCCGAATTGTTCGGTATCCAGGAGCCATTGCAGGTCCGCGGTGCTGACGGCGGAAAGCAGGCCAAGGCCCATCATCAGGATGGTTAAAATGTATCTCATGCTCGATGCTCCTTTGCAGCGATCAAGGCGGCGATCTCCCCGCCGCTGAAATGATAGGTTGAAGTGCAGAAATGGCAGACGGGATCGATTCCCGCATGCATGTCCTCGAGTTCGCCGACGCTGAGCAGGATGAGCGCGCGGGCGAATCTGTCCTTGGAGCAGTTGCACTCGTAGCGGACGGAATGGACTGGCAGCAGTTCGAAATCCGCAGAATCAAACATAAACCGCTCCAGGATGTCCCGGAGCGATAGTCCCATATCCATAAGATCAGAAACGTTGGGCGTGCGGGCCAGTTTGGCGATCAACTCTTCCGCGATTTCCGCCGGAGCGGCGGGCAGCTGCTGGATGATAAAACCGCCCGCGGCCTTTATGGAAGCGTCTTTATCGATCAAAACGCCGAGGTTTACCGCTGTGGGGATCTGCTCCGACTGCTCGTAGTAATGCGCCAGGTTTTGCGCCAGTTCTCCGCTCACCAGGCTGGTGTAGCCTGAGGTCGGTCGTTTGTCCGGCGCGCTGCGGATCACGCTCAGGGTGCCGTTTCCCAACTGCTTCACCGGTTGGAAATTCTCGCCGGGGTCGTCCAGATACAAACGGGGGTTGAAGGCATAACAGCGAAGTGCCCTGGAGGAAGCGCAGATGGCCAGCGCTCCGCTTAATGGGCCAGAGCCGTCGAGGCGGAGGCTGACTTCGGAGCCTGGCGCTTTGAGATCCAGGCTGAGCATCGCCGCCGCGGAGAGCATTTTGCCCATCAGAAGCGCGTTGATGGGCGAGAGATCGTGTAAATCGCGGGCTTGCTGCGCGGCTTGGGTGGCCTCCACAGCCAGGATCCGGAAAGCGCCGCCATACGCCGTTCCGCGCCAAAGATAATCTTTACCCGCCACTGTTCCTCCAATTGGAAGAAATCACGGTTCCGGGGTAGTATTGCGCGAGGATGTCGCGATAAGATGCGCCTTCGCGGGCCCGGCGCAGCGTACCCACCTGGCACATGCCAACGCCGTGGCCGGAGCCCTTGCCCCTGATGATGAGGTTGGAACTCAAAGAAGGTATCTCCGCCCCGCCGCCTCTGAGCGGAACATAGTTGCCGCGGATGTAGAAAAAGGACGACATGGCGGATCCGAAAGCCTGGCGGATCTTGTATTCGCTGGTCAGGCGGACGGTTTTGGAGCCATGGAAAGTGATGTCGGTGATCCGGCCTGAACTGCCGCGCTGGTTGATCACGACTCGGCTGACATATTTCATGCCCAGATTCGCAGCGAGAGCCTGGCGGGAGATGGTTTTGGACCAGGTCAGCGAGGCTCTTTCCCAGGAACTCATGCCCGGAAACGCCAGCTCGGTGTCGATCCAGCGCCGGGCCTGGCTTTCGTCGCTCAGATCAAGTTCCCCGGCCGCGTCGATGCAAGTGACACCCATCAGATGTGGCAGGGGGTCGCCGTTCCAGATGCCGGCGGAGGAATCAGTCTTGCCCCCGCAGGCGCTGTGGTAGGTGGCGTCGGCGATCCGGCCATTGATGAGCAGCACTTCGCTTCTCGTGCTGTCCACAGCCGCGCGGACCGCATCATTGAGCAGGTATTTTCCTTTGTAAACCTGGCAGTGTGTGCTGTTGCAGAGGTCGTATCCGTCGCTGGTATGGCGGTTATAGAGCAAGAGACTGACGGCGTGGGTCCGGGCCGCCACCGCCTGTACTTTCAACGCTTCGAGGGGCGCGTTGTTGCCGATCTCGTTCTGGATCACGCCGGCGATGTAGTCCTCCAACGGCAGCAGGTGGGTCACCACGATCCGGTCCTGAACTGTCTTGAGAACGAACTCACCCTCATAGCCCAGTTGGACTCCGCCGATGCTGACCGGAGCGGTGGAATGGATAGCCAACGGCGTTTCGAAATAGTATTCCCCGGCTCCCGCTGTGATCCTGACCGTGGCGTTGATCAGAGGGATGGGGGTGATCCGCTGTTCGGGAATTCCCGCTTCCAGCGCGTATCGGCGGGCGTTTTCCCGGAAGCTGAACGATTCCTCGGCATAGAGCAGGTTTTCCCGTTTGATCACTAGGTTCGAGTCCTCCCAGGCGAAGCACTCTTTCAAGACGCCAGCGGACTCGCCGGTCCAGGGTTCCGTGCCATTCAGAAAGCCCCAGTAGGCAAGTTTATCCTCGTTGATAAGTTTGATGCTCAAATTCCCCGCCAGTTCCCGGCTGATCGGCGAATTCCGCTCCGAAACATAGAGCAGCGGCGGGGATCCGGAGCTTGAAGAGATACTCATCTGCGTGCCCGAAGCGAGCAAAACTTCCAGCCACAACTGGCCGTTCCGGTATTCTGCGGCCTCAATACGGCACAAGGAAATACACCACAATAAACAAAGTAACGCTTTAACTATTATGACGTATCTCATATCTATGCAATGGAATGGCTATTTAACTACCGATCCTGGAAGGCAGTCTCCGGCGGGGACCACGAGGCTTAGTTTCCCCTCGCTGTGCACGGCCAGGATCATTCCATGCGAACGCACTCCGCGGATGGTCTTGGGCTCCAGGTTCACGAGCATCGCTACATCCTTGCCGATCACGTCCTCCGCCTTGTAGTGTTCGGCGATACCGGCGATGAGTTCCCGTGTTTCGCTGCCGATGTCCACTTTCAGGTGCAGGAGTTTGTTGGTCTTGGGCACCGGCGCGGCTTCGAGCACGCGGGCGATGCGGATGTCCAGCCGCGCGAAATCCTCGTAGGCGATCTGCTCTTTGATGGGTTCGAAATTACCATTTGACGCGTGCTGGAGGGAGTTTTGCCGCAAGAGTTCGATCTCGGCGTCGATCTGAGCGTCGTCCAGTTTGCTGAACAGCGGTCCGGTTTCGCCCAGCCGGAAATCGACCTGTGGATCGAACTGCTCCCAATCCACCGCTTCGCCGAGTCCCAGCATGGAACGCAGGCGGTTCATGCTGGAGGGAAGGATGGGGTAGAGGGCGATGGAAACCAGGCGCAGCAAGGCCAGACAGACCCAAAGCGTTTCCTTCACCGCTTCCTGATCGGTCTTGATCTGCGCCCAAGGCTGGCGTTCGTCGAACCAGCGGTTGCCCATTCTGGCGATGTCCAGGGCCAGTTTGGTGTTCTTTTTCACCTGGTAATCGCGGTAGCCGTCATCGATCTGGGCGTAAAGAGCCAAAGCATCGTCCAGAACGGCCTGGCCGGCTGCCGAAAGGTCCCTGTGCCCAATCTCGCCGCCGAAGTTCTTCCCCGCGAAAGTGAACACCCGGTTGGCGAGGTTGCCCAACACGTTGTTCAACTCGCCGTTGACCTTCTGCTGGAAATCCTTGAACGAAAAATCGCTGTCGCCCCGTTCGGGTGCATTGCAGGCCAGGTAATAGCGCAGATATTCGGGCGGGAATTTCTCCATGAATTCGTCCACCCAGATCGCCCAGTTCTTGCTGGTGGAGATCTTTTCCCCTTCGAGGTTCATGAATTCGTTGGCGGGGATATCGTGGGGAAGGCAATATGTTTTATCCTGGCCCATCAAGACCGCCGGCCAGATGAGGGCGTGGAAGATGATGTTGTCCTTGCCGATGAAGTGGATCAGGCGCGTCTCCGGATCCAGCCAGTAGTCCTTCCAGCGTTCGGGTTGCCCGATCCTTTCCGCCCATTCCACGGTCGATGAGATGTAGCCGATGGGCGCTTCAAACCAGACGTAGAGGACTTTCCCTTCGGCGTCGGCCAGAGGGACGGGCACGCCCCAACTGAGGTCGCGTGTGATAGGACGCTCGATCAGACCCTGTTCCAGAAGGTTGAGCATAAAGTTGCGGACGTTCTCTTTCCAATAGCCTTTGTGGCTGATCCAGGCGGTGAGTTTCTCGCGGAAATCGTCCAACTGCAGGTACCAATGCGTGGTTTGCCTCACGATGGGCTGGTTTCCGCAAATCTTGCAGCGTGGCTCCACGAGGGTGGTCGTTTCGTAGATCTGGCCGCAGGCGTCGCATTGGTCGCCCCGCGCTCCGGGCGCTTTGCAGCGCGGACAGGTGCCTTCCACGTAGCGGTCGGGCAGGAAGCGCAGGTCGTGCTCGCAATAGAATTGCTGAGTCACCCGCGGTATCACGTGGCCCTTGTTGTAGAGGGCGGAAAAGAACTCCTGGGAGATTTCGCTATGTTTGGGGCGCGCGGTCCCGGAAAAGTTGTCGAAGCCGATCCCCAGCGTGCTGAAAGCGTCCCGGATCGATTCATGGTAGCGATTCACCACTTCGGCGGGGCTGACTCCTTCCTTGTCGGCGGAGATGGAGATCGGGGTGCCGTGTTCGTCGGTTCCGCAGATATAGACCACGTCCTCGTGATGCAGGCGCAGCCAACGGACGAAGATATCCGCGGGCAGATAGGCACCGGCGACGTGGCCGACGTGCAGTTTCCCATTGGCGTAGGGCAGGGCGCTGGTGACGAGGTATCTCATTTGCGGTCCTCGATTAAGGCTTTATGCAAGGCCTGCACGCAGCTTTGGACCTGCGCGGAGGGCAACATCAGTTCGATGGTCTTATCGCTGTGGGAAACCCGCAGAAGCTCGAAAGGCTGGCAGATTTCCAGAGTTTCGGCCAGAAAGCCGGGATCCAGATTGATGCCCAAACCCACCAAGGTCACGTAGCCAAGGCCTTTATCCACGCTCAGCGCGACGGTCCGGTTTTGTTCCAGGAAGTGGTTGATCTCTTTTTCATATTTGTCTTCGATGACCAGTTCCAACACGCCGTTTTCCGCGCTGTATCTGAATATCTCGTTGTTCCAGGTTTTTAACGCCGCGTACAGCGCCTGGTCCTGCTTCAACGCGTAGCGGAGCAGGTTTTCCTTGTGCGCTATGGCGGTAACGTTGCGCTCTTCCATAGTAGTTCCTTTATGCTTGGTTTCCGGGCAGATCAAGGTTCCGGGCGCGAAGGTGAAAGAACTTTTCACCTCCACGGGGATCCGGTATTTCCAGGCGAATTCCACCGCCCGCGGATGCATCACCTTGGAGCCGTTGTAAGCCAGGGCGAGCATCTGGCCATAATCGATGGCGGGGAGTAGGCGGGCTTGCTTCACGATGCGGGGATCGGCGGTGTAAACTCCGTCCACGTCGGTGAAGATCTCGCAGCGTTCCGCCCTCAGATAACAGGCCAATGCGACCGCCGAGGTATCCGAGCCGCCGCGTCCCAAAGTGGTGATCTCCTTGGCCTGGCTCACGCCTTGAAAGCCTGCCACGATTACGATTTTGCCCCTTTCCAGTTCTTCGTTGATGCGGAAGGCGCTCACGTTCAGGATCCGAGCGTTGCCGTGCTTGTTGTCGGTGATGATCCCGCTCTGCGAGCCGGTGAAAGAGATCGAATCCAAGCCTTCTTTCTGCAGAGCCAGCGAGAGCAGCGACATGCTGATTCGTTCCCCCGCCGTGAGCAGCATATCCAATTCCCGGCGCGACGGATGCTCGCTGATCCCGTAGGCCAGCGCGACAAGGTCGTCCGTGGTCTTGGCCATGGCGGAAACCACCAGGACCAGGGAATCGCCCGGTTGGCGTCCGGAGGCGATCTGAGCGGCGATGTTCTGGATCAGGCCGGTGCTTCCCACGGAGGTTCCGCCGAATTTCTTTACGATTATTGCCATAACTATCCTTTTGTCCTGCCCGCCCTGCCTTGTCAAGCCTTTTCTTGTCACCGCCACATCATGTACGGACTTACGCTGATCCGTCCCAAATCATGGCGCTTTACTGAGCACCGGGGCACCTATGGCCGCATCAGAAGCGGCTCTGGCTGAGCAGTTCCTGAAACCTCGCCTGGGTAGCCGTCACCAGCTTTTCCCGGGGCGGAAATTCTTGATCGAACTCCGCCGCTTTTTCCGGATCGAGGTCGTAAACGGAAGGTTCCTCAAAGCGGCCGCTTTTGCATTCCAGCCCACCGGGAACGAGTTCCAGCGCCTGAAGCGCGGGCGAAAACATCCCGTCCCGGGTGCGGATACCGAAGCTTTCCGCAGGGATGAATCCAAACCTCATATAGTAATTCGGATCGCCGTAAATCAGGACAGCCGGATGCCCCAGTTCCGAGGCCAGGCGCAAGCTTGTCACGATCAGGGCGCGTCCAATGCCCCGGCCCTAGAACTCCGGCAACACACTCACCGGACCGAATGTAAGCGCCGGATGTGCCTGCTCTCCGCAGTGGACCAGCGCCCGGGCATACATGATGTTGCCCACCACCCGGCCAGCAAGTTCAGCAACCAGATCCAGTTCCGGCAAAAAATACGGCGATTCTCGCAGCACGTGCGCCAAGTAATGCTCGTCGCAGCCGGGTACATTCACATTCCAGAAAGCCGCACGGGTGAGAGCCTCCACTTGTCTGTGGTCTGCCGGTTCTTCCGGCCTCAGTATGATATCCGCTTGGTCCAACATCATCTCCTTGCCCGACCTCAATCCTCTCGGGCGGTTACGACCCAAGGGAGTTTTCAAGCCGAACAGGTCAAGCTTTTTCAGTTTGCCTTCTCGCTTCCGGAATCAGTCTGGACTGATGGATATTTGTGCACAGGCCGTTCCCCTGAACTCAAACTCAGGCATGGCCACCCCCTATAGGTCGTTCATCTCTTCGTGGATTCTGGTGCTAATTGCCTGTCCCACAATATGTCACGGATGCGTAACATCCTGTACAACCGGTGTGAATCCGGCGCAGCTTAACTGGAAGTCTGGCGCGGCTTTTTACAATCAATATTCACCTTGGAAGACGGGAGATTTTTCCTTGACATAATTCGGTAACGGCGATAGCTTGGCAAATGGGGAATCGAGGTAAACCGATCCTCACCAATACGTTTATAGGGGTGGGAACATGAGTAAATTGAAATGGGTTTTGTTTTTTATCTTACTGAGCGCCGCCCTGTGGGCCCAAGAGCCGGTTTGGGAATGGGGCGTCCGGGCCGGGGACGGGGGCTATGAGGAAGCGAAGGACATCGTATGCGACTCCGTGGGCAACGTCTATGTGACTGGATACTACCAGGGCGCGGTGCAGTTCGGCAATTGGAACACGGACAGCGGAGACGATATGGAGATCTTCGTGGTCAAATACGATGCGCAGGGCAATTTCCTCTGGGCGCAGCACGCGGGCAGCCCTTACAACGATTCGGCGGAGGATATCGCAATCGACTCCGAAGGGAACGTTTACATCACGGGTTGGTTCCAGAATGTCGCGACCTTCGGTACTCTGGGCGTGGTGAGCGAGGGCAGCAGCGATATGTTCATCGCCAAACTCGACTCCTCCGGCAACTGGCTGTACGTGAACGGCGCTGGCGGTCTGCAGGGCGACCACGGCTACTCCATCGCAGCCGCCGGAGACGGACACGTCTATGTGGCGGGTGGTATGTATGAAGAGGCTTTTTTCGGCGATTACAGTATAGAATGCGACTATCTGACCGACATGTTCGTGGCGGAGGCGGATGAAAACGGCAACTGGCTCTGGGCGCAATGGGCCGGGGGCCCTAACACTGAGACCTGCTGGAGCCTCGCGGCAGACGGCGAAGGCAACTGCTATATGGCGGGCTACATCTCCCCGGACACCTATTTCGGCAGCATCTACCTCGATACCCTGGGACCCTACGACAGCTTCATCGCCAAACTCAGTGACGGCGCTTGGGAATGGGCCATCCAGGTGAACTCAGATCAGATGGACGAAGCCAGGGGCATTGTCTGGTCGGCCCCGGGCTTCCTCTACGTGGCGGGGTACATCACCGGGCCCGCGCAATTCGGCTCAACCCTCCTCACCCCATACGGCCAGCGGGATATCTATGTAGGCAAACTCAGCCCTTCCGGGAATTGGGCCTGGGCCGTGCAGGCTGGCGGCGCATATGACGACGAGGCCTTTGACGTCAACCTTGACCCCCAGGGCAACATCTACGTGGCGGGCAGCATCCAAAGGACGGTGCAGTTCGGCGACCATTCCTACCCCTCTGGCTGGTCGACCACGGGGCTGTTCGTAGCCAAAGCGGCTCCCTCCGGTGAATGGCTGTGGGCCAAACGTGCCCCGGGGGACACCGTGGTCGGCTACTCAGTGGCGGCGGACGCCCTGGGACGCAGCTATGTGTGCGGGTATTTCTTCGGCGAAGCCTATCTGGACGATGTCACCTTGCTAAGCGGCGGCGCCGCGGATATCCTCATTGGCGGTCTCTCCGCCGGTGGCACGCAAGCCGATGACGGGCTTGCCGCACCCGTGACGCGGCTGCCTTACCTTTCCGCTCCACGCCCCAATCCCCTGCTTTCCGGAATCCCAGCCTCGCTAGACGCGGAAGTCGCCTCCGGCGATATCGCCGTCCTGACAGTCTGCAATCTGCGCGGCCAAGTGCTCCACCGTAAAATACTGCCGTCTGGCAAACACAACTTGACTTTGGACACCGCCAGCTTCCCATCCGGCGTCCTGCTCTGCCGTTTAAGTTCCGGCAGCGGAAGCTACGTAAGGAAAATCGCCATTTTGCATCCTTAGGAATAACCTTGACAGGATCATTATGGCCGAGCAATAAGAGAGAAGATAAGTACCATGTTTTGCCAACCCGGCCAAGTGCATGAAAATATGGCGAAGATCCTTGAATCAATAAGGATCGCGGACTGTCGGAGCGAAGGGATGAAGCAATGGTGAGAAAAATGCTGCTGATGCTCCTGCCTGTCCTGATAAGCTTTACTACGCTGCAGGCCTACACCGGCGTGGTGCATGAAGACATCGTCCGGCAGGCGATCGAATACCTCAACCATATCCGGTACTTCGACAACTACTCCACTCTGAGCAACCACGACGCTGTGAACGCCATCCTGCAAAATTCCATGGACGAAGACCTGGCAGACTGGATCTACGGCTACAACTCGAAGGGCGGCCCAGAGCCCTACATCGAAGGGGTGAGCGCCGCTTCCAGGAAGATCATCCGGGGCTACACCACCACCGTTACGCATTTCTGGAATGCGGATATGGTCGAACCTGTCAACAGCTCCGGACATAATCTGATCAAGGGGAAATGGCTGGGAGGCGAATTCACCATCCACAACATTCCCTCCGCTGAACGTAAAGCGGAACGGATGATCTACGGCAGCGGGCTCCGCCATTTTAGGACGCTGGAGTTCAAAACCCCGCACAAGGACCATATTTTCACCACGGTCGCCGAACCCAAACTCTCTTCCCAAACGATCAACCTGAGCAGTTCACGCAGCTTGTTCCGGATCGCCATCAACAGCGTTGACGATTACATCCTGGGCCACAACGTCCACATCCTGGGCCATTATAAAACGTGGGGCAAGTATTCCGCTTATGAGATCCCCTATTACGTGCATCTTTCGGAAGTGGACTGGGCCGATTTGATGCGGCAGACCGGGAATTGCGAGGAATATCGCTACCTGGGCCGGCTGGCGCACCTGCTCACGGATATGTGCGTCCCCACCCACACTCACAACGATAACCACGGGGTGCTGCCCCTGCTGAATTCGGCGAAATCCCAGGACTGCGACAGTTATGAAGGCTGGAACATCACGGGCACCCTGAAAATGCGGGGGGGCTATCTGAACGCCCGTTCCGCGATCAGATGGACTTCCGCCGACGTAGCCCGGGTTTATGGCTACAATTTAATTCCCGTTCCAGCGGACATCGACAGCCGGGACTTTCTCTACGACCTATTCTACAGCGTGAACCAGGTCACGGCGATGTTTCCCAGCAACGATTGCGCGGGGGATTTCAACGCCAATCCCGAACACCCCTTTTCAGAATATCCGTTCATACTGGAAATGCAGGCCAAAATCCTGAATCAGCACGGCGGTTCCTCTGACTTTCAGAAACCCCGGGGCCAGGATCTGCCGGCGGAAGAACTGGACAAAATCCAGTCGATCTGCATTCCCATGGCAGTCCGGGCCGTTGCCACTCTGCTCTACTGGTGGGGTAGCCATTACGGCTACGCGCACATTGAGCCCGGTGCGGGTAATTGAGGGCGTTAGGTTTTCAGGTTTTGCCGTTAGAACGCCTGCCCGAAATTGAGATACCAGCGGGCCTTTTCCTTGCCTAACCCTACGTCGAAGCGCAGTAAGAAATTGGATAGGTCCAGTTTGATTAACAGATCGATGTCCGGCAGTCCCAAACGTAGGCCCAGAGTTGGGTTTGCCGCCCAACCATTCAAGCTAACCTGCCTTAGTTCCGACCAAACCCTACCTGTATCCCAAGCCACAACGCCGCCCAGTTTGCCAAAGATGGGAAAACGCAGTTCGGCATTGGCGACTGCCATCACGTTGCCCATGTATCTGTCTGCGGGACTGCCGCGCAATGTGAATTCGCCACCCAAAGACTGCAGCGACTGCAACTGGAGATCCGAATCCCTGCCGTTTCCTGCGATGTGTTGGCCCTGCAGCCTGAGCGCCAGCACGGTTTGTGGATAGAACAGAACCGAGTAGGACTGCGCGTTGAGTGTGTACCTGGTCTTGCAACCTCGCAACCGCGCTTCCCAGCCAACACCTCCAGTGGAAAAATCCGCCACGGGTTCTATCTCTTCCTGCAACAGCAAACCTCTGGATGGGTTGTAAAAACTATCCCGCGTATCATAGCGGAAGTTTTCAAACAGGCCCAAGTACTTTTTTGCTGACGCCCCTTCCGTAAAATACGCGTCCAAAAGGCCGCCGAATTCGAAGCTGGACATTTTCACATACCTGTAGCGGAGCCCAATCTGGCCGATAAAATTGGAGCTGAAAGACCGGCTGACCGCTGGCGTAAGTTCCCACTCCCTACGCACGTAGTATTCCCGGTCTTGGAAGCTGGAGCCCCCGCCCAAGCCGAAATAAGCTGTTTTACCCTTTTTTGTGTATTCAGTTTTCAGATCGAAGGCTAGCTCGTATTTGCGCCTTTGCCTCAGGTTATAATCCGGTAGGGAAAAATCCAGGCTGTACTTTCTGTCGCCTTGGGTGCTGCCAAACAAAGTGAGGTAAAAGGACTCATTTCTATGCAGAGCGCCAAGCAGATACAGCTCGAGGTTCAAACCCCAGCCGTTGTTTGTGGGCTCAGGAACCGGGAAGATGGACAAGCTAGGCGTTTGAATCTCCAGAGGTCCATACAGTTTGGGGACTCCTTCCAGGGATTTGCTGATGTCCAGATCTACCTGGATGCCATAATGGTCTGAAGGGAAGACGCCATCCACTGGCTGATCCAGGACGATGCTGCTGCGGATGCTGTCCGTCCCCGAGAATTTTTCATTCAAAAAGATGTAATCAAGACGTCTGGGCAGTTTCGCGGCGATGGCGTTGAACTTGTACCAGTTGTCGCGTTTTCTGCCTCTGGCATCGGTATAGCGCTGCGACCAGAACGTGTTCGTATTGCGCACGGCGTCCCAAGTGACTGCCAAAGAGTCCGGCGTGATGGGCAAATGCACGAATCGGCCCCGGGTGATGAAATCCCGGACGACATCGGATTGCGGCTTCTCATTGAAATCAGCCCCGACGATGATGGGAGTGTGGTCAGGCAGTTGCTGGATGTTTTCCAACATTCTGGCCATTTCCATTTGCCGGCGGGCGATCCCTTGCTGCCAGCGCTGATAGAGTTCTTCATATTCGTAGGTCAGGATTTCGCCACTATCCCGCATATACGTCAGGCTGTCCAATAAAGCCTGTTCGTCACGGGGCGCGGCGTTCAGATGGGTGCAGATCAGATAAACCGGCTTGCCCTCGATGCTGATTCTGCCTAGCAATGCGGAGACAGTCTCGTCAAAATGCACAGTCAGCCTGTCGCTGTAGATGCCGGGACCTCCGGAGAGTTTCCAGTCGTCCATCTTGGTAAGGTCCAGCCCTTTTCTGGCCAGGATGGAATTGCCTTCCTTGAATTTCCAGGGGGCGCCTAAACCCAGGATTTTGATTCCGGCAATGCAAACCTGGTGGATCTCATCCATATCCAGGTCTTTGGCCAGGCGCCGCGTGTAACGGTCCACAGGGCTGGTTTCCTGGATGAATATGACGTCCGGCGACGCTGCTTTCAGGTTGGTCAACAGGATCTGATATCGCTGCTCAAGCAAGGAGGGGCTTTCCCACATATTGAAGGCCAGCCTGCCCTGGTAGTCTGTTCCCGACCAGACATTGACGTCAATGATGCGGAAGGGTTTGGCGTCGCCTGCTGCAAGCAGCGTCGACAAACTCAACACAAATATACAGAATACAAGAATTCTGATACGAGGCATATTTCTCTCCCTTTGGGCTGGGATCAGAATACAAGACCATTTTTGTTCAGCTATTCAAAAAAGTCAAGAAAAAAGAAAGCCGGCCTTCACCAAGGGGAGAACCTGCTTATTAAACCTGAATCTAATGCACCAGCCATTAGAAACCGACTCGATTGCCAGTACTTTGATGGGAGTTGTTTATGTACAACAGAAAGGCCTCGGAAGTCTCCTTGTCCGGCGTTGATCCAGATTCACTGGTTGTGGCTGGATGAATCACCACCCGCGCAGTCCTTCCCGTCCCAGACAGTCTGATTCTTGCCAGCCCTCGGAGATGCTTTAATTCCAGTATGATCTTGATACCACCCCATCTCTTTCGCCGCAGGTACGGATGGCCGGGGCCCCGCGGGTTACTGTCAATCACTTGTCAATCACTAGTCAATCACTTCTCAATTATTGACGCTTGATTGACTAGTGATAGACAAGTGATTGACGCTAAGCCCTGGGGGCGAAGTGAGCAGAATATTTGTCATATGGATATAAACATAGTCCCATGTTCGATCATGATCTCCGAAATCAGGACTGTCACTCTGGACTGGATAGGTCGTAATGGTGGATGCGGCTACGCCAAACATCCCTGCAATCATGAATGTTCCAAAGGGTTTTGGAGATTTCGGCAACTGAGGGCTGTACAAACATGCCTTCCGGGATTGCTACATTCTGACTTGCATGAAAGAAAAAGCAAAGCCCGGAGATTATCCGGGCTTCGCTATTGTTAAACCGGACCGCGGCTAAGCAGGCGGCTGGTTCCTCTAATCGGTGGCCCGCACCCTGAAGAAGCGGAGCGGGTAGCTGCCGGGCACGACGAACACGCCGTTGTTACCGTAGCCCAGCGGCGTGAATGTTGTGGAATCGAACATTTCGGCTTCCTCGATGAGATAATCGAGGGCTCCCGGTACGGGATCCCAAGTGATGGCGACATTTCCATTGGCGGTGGCATAGCCTCCAGTGGCGATTGGCGCGCCCAGAGCGGGATAATCGCTATGGATGCGGATGTTGTCGATGGCAGCCGGGGGTTGGGTTCCGCCGCCGCCGTCATTGTGCCAGCTGAAGATGAGGCGTTTGGTATGGCCGGCGTAGGCAGGATCCAACGGGATTGAGTAGCGTTGCCAATTGGGGCTGGAAACGAAGGCTGAGCCAATCTGTCCGGTGGTGAAGTACTCGCCTGCCACAGGCACGAACGAGGTATCCGTGATGTGGACGGTGAGGTAATCGAAGCCAGGTTCGCCGGCGCAGATCCAGTTGAATTTGAGGGTCATGCCGCTCATGTTGGCGGGGAATGTGATATCGTGGTAGATGTGGGTGTAGGAGCCGGAATTGGGGTTGTAACTATGGGTGGCGCCCAAATTGGAACTGATGTAGGCGGAATAGCTGTTGCGGTAAGGCACGGCGGTTCCGAGTTCCCATTTGTTGGACTGGCTGCCGTTAATCAGCGCCCAGTCGGTCCAGCCTTCTTCAAAATCCTCCACGCAGGGTGGAATGAAAGGCCCTACACCGCGTCCAGCCAGCGGTATCTCGTGCACTGCGCGCTGGGATGAATTGTCCGTGATCTGCAGGAAAGCGCTCTTGCTGCCAATGGCCAACGGAACGAAGCTCACGGAGAAGGTGAAGGTGTTGCCGGGGGTGATGGTAACGTCGCTGCCCGGATCGGTGAGCACAAATTCATCGGCATTGGTTCCGGTGAGCATAACGTCGCTTTGATTGATGACGAGGTCGGCATCTCCGATATTGGTGACAACGAAGTCCTGGGTGGAGGAAGTGGTTCCAACGCTGATCATTCCGAAATTATGCGAAGCGGGGGAAACGGAGAAGACCGGCGCGGGAGCATAGAAACCGATCCCGATGTCGTCCAGGCTGAGGTAATTGATGTAGTTCAGGCACACGCCGTGGATGCCCAGATACCAGATACCAGTGGAAGGCGGGGTGAAGACTCCCGAGGCGCGCTGATAGCCGCCGTTGACGAACTCCTGGATGCTGATGATGGTATTGGTCATGGAGGCAACGTTGGCGGCGGTTCCATAGCGCACCTGCAGATAGGCCTGGGATCCAGACGTGGTGTATTGGCGGGCCCAGAGTTCCAGTTCATAGCTTTGGCCCTGCTGCAGGTAGATTGGACGGAAGAGCCAGGCGTCTCCGCTATCGCGCAGAGTGAGGTTGTAGCTGCCGGTACGCGGTCCGCGATTGTAGGTTGTTGCCGTATTGACCGTCCAGTAATAGGATCCGCTGCCGAGGGCCTGGGTCCAGCGGTTGACAGTGGTGGAGCCGCTGGTATTGCCGGTTTCGAAGCTTTCCAGGAAGGGGTATTCCATAATCGTGTCATCTGCGCGGGTGCTAAAGCTCCAGATGGGGCCAGTGGCTGTCCCGAGCGTGTTGACCGCGTCGATCTTCCAGTAATAGGTTTGATTGGGCAGCAAAATCGGATTGTAGGAGGTGGCCGTCACGTTTGAGGCATACAAAGGGGGAGGGGTGGTGGTACCCAAATACACGTTATAGTAATCCGGCACGCCGCCTCCGCTGCCGGCACTCCAGGCCAGGGCGATGTTCAGGGCCTGGTTTGTGGCTGCATTGGCAGGACTGAGATATACTGGTACTGCCGGAGCAGCAGCGACGGGAGTGAAATTGCCTTCGTCGGCGCCGATATCAGGATGTGAAGTGTCGCGCGTATCGCCATCGAAATCGAACGTAACGCCAGAAATCACGAGGCCGTTATTGGACGCGTAGGTCTGCAACGCAGGATTTATGTGCAGGTTAAAGGGCGAAGCCGCGCTCATGAAAGGCGTGCTTTCCGTAAAGGAATTCTGGTCCATCGTGAGGTTGTCCGCCTTGTAATCCTCCAGAGTGACGTAACTGAGCGATACATGCTGGCAGATCAAGTGCTGGGCCCCAGGAGTTCCCGCGTAGTAGATATTGTTGTTGGTTTCGCTGGAGAGTTCAGCCCAGCCGGCATCTTCCTTCCAGATGGCAACGGCCTTGCCGGTTGCTCCAGGTGTGCTGCGGTCGCTGAAGATGTTGTTTTTGAGCTTGATCGAAGATCCGCCCTGGATGAAAAGCGCCGTGGTGGAGAAGGTCGAAGCGCTGCCTGTGGAGGTGAGCAGGACTGTGTTGTAATAAGCGTTCACCGTGCCGTTGATCTGTATACCGCGCACTTGGGGAACCGCTGTGGATGTTGGCGCGCGCAGGTCGTAGACCATATTGTTGTGCGCGGTGGTGGTCCCTGCCAAATGGATACCGTAGACCGCGTAGCCGCTGGTGGCGTTGGACTGCAGGTTGTACACCTTATTGCGGTAGCAGCTGCCGCTGGATTGCACGATGCCGTACACTGATCCCGTCCCGCTCAGATTATGGACGATGTTCTGATAACAGGCAACCCCCCCGGGGTTTAGACCGCATACAAAATAAGAGCTGGATGTGCAGGACAGTGCTGTGACAGTGTTATTGTACACTTCGCCGTTGCCCCCATAGTAATTGCGGATGCCGTAAACGTTCCGGCTGGAACTGGCAGTGGTTATCGAGTTGCCATAAACATCGAAATCGCCGTAGGTGCAATAGATGCCATGGTATTCGGCGGTCGTGGAGGCGCCCATGACGGTGTTGCTGTAGATAAGGCCTGTGGCAGAGTCGTTGTAGACACTGATGCCCGTGAATGCACGGGTGTTGGCGTTGGCCATGGAAACATTGTTGCCACTGACTACGCACGAGTTGGCCGTCCGCACGTATATGCCCACATCCGTGGAGCCTGTGATTATGTTGCCGCTCACCTGCGTCGATATGGCGGCGCTGGTGTCGTAGAGGTAAACTCCGCTGCGTGCGTTGGCGAGATTGTTGTTCAGATATTTGTTGCGGTGGTTGATTTTGCCGGAGCCCGAATCGCTCCGGATGCAGGCGGTGTTTTCCGTGGCGCTGTTCAGGATCACGGTGCAATTGCGGATAGTGTTGTCCGTGCAGCCGTCGCCAGTCTGGGCTTCCAGCCAGAATCCATAAACGAGTGTGGTGGAGCCGCTGGGATTGGCGATGTCGATATGGTGGATGGTCACGAAATCGCTGCCTGCCAGTTTGATGCCATAGCTGCCTGTTCCGCCCGCTGGAGTTATCTTGGGATTGGTGGCCAGTGTATCTGTGCTGGTGAAGACGATCGGATCAGAAGCCGTACCGGTGGCAGTGATGGTGGGGGGATTCTCCGCGAAAACCTCGCCGGATATCGCTTTGAAGGTCACTCCCCCGGCGCCGACACCGCTGGCGTTGAGGTACTTGATGGCGTGGGTGAAATCGGGATAATAGCCCGTGGAGCCAATGATCCAGTTGCCAGTCAACGGAGTCTGGTGGGTTGAGAAATTCCAAACGGGGCAGCTTAGGGCGTCGCCGTTGTCGTTATAGGGCACGATCTTCCAGTAGTAGGTGGCAAGGTAGTCCAGAGTGATGGGGGAGGCGTAACTGAGTACGTCGCCGAGGTCGATGCCGTTGGCGATATTGGTGGGCGGGTTGTTTGAACCGAAACAGATCTTATAACCGGTGGGGGAGATC
>DAHVPC010000160.1 GCA_027318475.1 Candidatus Cloacimonadota bacterium
TCCCGGCTTCGCTGCCCCTCAGGATCTTGGAGATATAATTGTTGGTCCCGGCGCTGCCAGTCAGCGCGATATCCAGCCAGCCATCGCCGTTGTAATCGCCGAACTCGGCATTGCCGCTCCTGATGCCGGGATTCATGGCTTCGATCGGAGTGAACTGGAAATTGCCTTCGTTACGGAATACGTGCAGGTAGCCTCCGGTGACATCGTCGATCGTACCACCGGAGACCAGGATGTCCAAGTCGCCGTCGCAGTCGTAATCTCCATAACTCACCGAACTGGATACCCGAGGCGGGAAATTGAAGCCGCAGTCCGTGAACGTGCCAGCGTTATTGATATACACGCGCAAGGTGTCGATATTGGTGGCCACCTGTCCGCAGATCAGGGCGTCGAGGTCGTTATCCCCGTCCAGATCGGCGAAGCGGGTGCTGCCGTTGCCTGTTCCCAGCATGTCCGTGGTGAGCAGCGTGAATACCGAATTGCCGTCGTTGCGGTAAAACTTGTTGTAGCCCTGGACGGTGACCAGGCCGTAGCCCACCATAAGCAGGTCCAGGTCGTTGTCGTTGTCGTAATCGCCCCAGTCGCTTTCGCTGTACCAGAGCCCGAAGAGATCATCCACATCGATGCTCAGGTAATCCGTCTGAGCCCAGGCGGAGCAAGCAAAGAATGTGAGTATAAGAAGAATGAAGGCGCGGCGGATGGTTTTGGCCGCTGAACTACCGGTGCGTTTAAAAGCGTTCATAATAACTCCTTGTAATTTCCATTAGGGTAAAGTGACAAATCGTGTCAATAAAAAAAACCCCATTCCTGGATGCAATGTTACGCGGAAGTTCCCTCACTTTCCAGTCCGGTCAGAGACCGATCAGGCCAGGATGGCGTTCTGAAACACCTCGCTGCGTTTCTGCCGGGAGATGCTGTGCAGGGGCAAGCTGTGCCGGTGATGGTAGAGCAAGAGTTTCTGGAACAGCGGCGCGGCAATCTGGCCGGAAGCCAGAAGGTTCTGCCATTCCTGGCTGAATTCCCCTTTGTTCCAGTAGAGATTGACAATACGGGCAAGTTCCTGCAGTTTGGAGATTTGGGTGAAACCTAGCGTATCCGTGGCCAGGATCTGGTAGGGCGGGGCGTCCATCCACGCATAACCGCGCTGCAGAGCGATATCCCGCATCGGTGTTCCCGGCAGGATCTTGAGCATGCCCAGCTGGATCTCATGCGGGAAAACCGAGGCGACTTCATTAAGGGAATGCAGGATGGAGGGGATTTTTTCGCCCGGAAGACCCGCCAGCAGGTCGAGATGCAGGCAGATGGCGGTCCGTTCGCGCAGAGCCCTCAGGATGGGCTTCACGAGGAGCCAGTTGGATGGACGACGGCAGGCTTTGGACACGGAGGCATTGACCGTTTGGACGCCGATCTCGAAACGTATGCGTCCCGGCGGCGCTTTTTCCAGCAGCAGCAAGTCCTCAGGGTTTAGCAGATCGGGGAAGATCTCGAAATGGAATTCGCAGGGCGCTCCGCAGCAGATGGCGTACTCCCAGATCAAGCGTGCCAAACCAGGCTGGGTGTTGAAGCTGCGGTCCACGAATTTCAGCGTGCGGGGTGAAAGAGCCACCAGGCGGTCCAATTCCCTAAAGAGGCGGCGACGGTCTTGGGACAGGGATGGGTCGAAACGCTGCTCCTGGCGCTGGTCCAGGGCTGAAAGGCAGTAGACGCAGCGGAAGGGACAGCCGCGCGTGCATTCGTAATAGACCAATTTCCCTGCCAGAGCCGATCTATCGCTGCGGCGATAGGGGAAGGGCAGTTCCCTCAAAGGAGGAGCGGCGCTGGCATACACGCCTCCGGGCTGTAAAAATCCCGCCTCAGCCAGGCTGCGTAAAACCCCCTCGCCGGGTCCGTTCACCACGAAATCCTGTGCGCCCAGGCCCCAGTCACTTTGCAGGGCTTCCGGCCCGCCCACCATTATCCTGGTTTGGGGCAGCAATTTCTTGAGCTCGGGGAGCAGCTGCTGCAGACAGGACTTGTTCCAGATGTAGGCGGAGAAACACAGGATGTCCGGCCGGCTGCGGAAAATCGCGGCCAGCACGCTTTCCGGGACTTCGTCGAGGGAGAATTCCAGCAAGCGCACCCGATAGGGCAGGCCACGCAGGATCTCGCGCAGATAGTACAGCGCGGGATTGCTCTGGTACCAGGCGCTGTTGAGGGCTACCAGGCAGATGGTGGGCAAAGCTTCACTTCTTCTGTATGGGCACCCAGATTTCAAAGATGGACGCGGGGTCGTTGAATTTGAAGCGTTGGTCGTAAAGTTCGAAATCCTGTGACCCGAACATGGCGTAGGCGCTGTTCGGCAGCCAGTCGTGGTAAATGGCGTGGTAGGTTTCCTGCAGAGTATCCAGGGGTCCCCGGTGTTCAAACACGGCATAATCCGCCGCCGGCAATTCGCGCGCTTCCATGCCGCTGGGAAGGTTCTGAGCCGACCCTACTTCCATCCCGGCCAGATAGGAAAAGAAGTTCTTTTGGGTGGGATCGTCGGTTTCCTCGTTAAAACAGACCCCGTAACAACATCTGCCGATGGCAATCGGCGCCAGCTCTTGCGCGCGCTGGTTAAAATCATCCCATAAGGCGGGGATGAGGTTGTTTTCCATCGTAGTGCGGCATTTGAGGCCTGCAACGGTGAAGGGATCGCGGGTCACGAATCTGGGTTCCATGGTCTCTCCTCTGGCTGTGCCGGGATTTCCTTGATCCCGGCGGCCACAAGCGCAGTTTCGCATTCCGGGCTGGGATGTCAAGAGTTTTTGCTTGAAGACCCGCCGGCAGAAACTTCCCTTGCCAGAACCGCAAAGCAGGATATCCTATAATAAATAGACTAAATTGTCGAGAAGTGGGAGGATTTATGCCGCTGCCC
>DAHVPC010000161.1 GCA_027318475.1 Candidatus Cloacimonadota bacterium
GGAAGTAGCCAGCGCAGCGGGAATTCCCATTATTGCCGATGGCGGGATCAAGTATTCCGGCGACATCGTCAAAGCTTTGGCTGGAGGCGCAGCGGCTGTGATGATCGGCTCCCTGCTCGCCGGCACCGATGAAAGCCCGGGCGAAGCCATCATCTACAATGGCAGAAGATTTAAAAGTTACCGCGGCATGGGCTCCATCGGCGCGATGAAACGGGGCAGCCGGGAACGCTACTTCCAGGCGGACTGCGAGGACAACAAGCTGGTGGCGGAAGGGATCGAGGGTATGGTCGCGTACAAGGGGCCGATGCAGGACTTCCTCTTCCAATTGATGGGTGGACTGCGTTCCGGGATGGGCTACTGCGGCGCGGCAAACCTTAAAGCCCTGCAGGAACGGGCTGAATTCATCGAGATCAGCGGCGCCGGACTGAAAGAATCGCATCCCCACGACGTCAATATCACCAAGGAATCGCCCAACTACCAGGCCGGTGACTGACGACCTGCTCACCCCCCAACTGATCAGCCTGCTGAACGGTTTCACCTACTTCATCAAGGTGGAAAAGGGCATGGCGGAAAACAGCGTGAGCTCCTACCAGAGGGACATCCGGGACTTCCTGCTGTGGAAGACGCAGCCCATCGCGGATTATACAGCGCAAGACCTGACTGCTTATCTGGCGGAACTGGCGGAAGTGGGCCTGGTGAACGCTTCCCTGGCCCGGAAACGCGTCGCCGTCAAGCAATTCTTCTGTTGGCTGGAGGACAACGAGGAGCCCGTGGGACTGGATTTCGACCAGGTGCCCAAGATCAGACTGGGCCAGCATTTGCCGGACTTTCTGGATGTGGAGGCGATGCTGGGCTTGCTCGACGGGCTGCCAACCACGACAACTTTGGAAAAACGCAACAAAACGATGCTGGAACTGCTGTATGGGACGGGAATGCGGATCTCCGAGCTGCTGGGACTGGCCACCCGCGACGTCAATGCCGAAGAGCAGGTGGTCCTGGTGCGCGGCAAAGGCTCCAAGCAGCGGTTCGTGCCTTATCCGGACAGCGTGGGCGCCTGGCTGCATAGCTATCTGCTGCAGGTCCGGCCGGTTTTGCTCCAAACCAAACAAACCGACGTGCTGTTCCTCAACCAGCATGGCGGAAAACTAAGCCGGATGGGGTTTTGGAAGATCCTGCGCAAGATCACGCTGGAAGCCGGAATCACGCAGGAGATCACGCCCCACACCTTCCGCCATTCCTTTGCCACGCATCTGCTCGAAGGCGGTGTCAACCTGCGCATCGTGCAGGTGCTGCTGGGCCACTCCAGTTTGAACACGACCCAGATCTACACACATGTGGATACGCGCTATTTGATTGAAACACATAGGATGTATCATCCAAGAGCATAGATTTTAGATTAAATATATAGGAGTAAGACATGAAAAACAAGGTGGTTATACTCACTCTATTGCTTGCCCTACTGGTTCTCGGAATGAGCTCGTGCAACCGGAAGGGCAAGGAAAAGACGGACTTGCGCAGGATCCGGGTGGTGCTGGATTGGACTCCCAACACCAACCACAGCGGGCTTTATGCCGCCCAAGCGCTTGGCTACTTCAAAGAAGCCGGCCTGGATGTCCAGATCACCCAACCGGGCATGAATACGGCGGAGAAGATCGTCGCTTCCGGCCAGGCCGAATTTGGTGTCAGTTATCAGGAAAGCGTGACCATCGCGCGCTCCGAGAGCATTCCGGTCAAATCGATCGCCGCGGTGATCCAACACAACACTTCCGGCTTCGCTTCGCTGGCCAGGGACAACATCGTTTCCGTCCGGGACTTTGAAGGCAGGCGCTACGGTTCCTCCGGCTGGCCTTCGGAGTTGGAGATCCTGAAGCAGGTGATGCGGGCCGCGGATGCCAAATCTGACAGCGTCCGGATCGTTTCCGGAGTCACGGATTTCTTCTCCACCATCGGCAAGGACGCGGATTTCGAGTGGATATATTTCGGCTGGGACGGCGTCCAGGCCAAGCTCAAGGGCATCAATCTCAATTATTTGCCGATACGCGATATCGACCCCGTGTTCGATTTCTACACTCCGGTCATCATTGCCAACGAAAGGCTCATCAACTCCGATCCGGAACTTATCCGCGCATTTCTGGCGGCCGCTTCGCGAGGTTATGAATATTGTATCGCCAATCCCGCCAAAGCCGCTGATCTGCTGGTGAAAGCGGTTCCCGAGCTCGACAGGGCGCTGGTACTGGCCAGCCTGGAGTATTTGAAAACCGAATTCAAAGCCGACGCGAGCAAGTGGGGCTGGCAGAAAGCGGAAGTCTGGCAGCGGTTCAGCGATTGGATGTACGAAAAAAGGATCATTGCGATCGGCGTGCCAGCCCAGGAAGCCTATACCAACGAGTTTCTGCCCTGATGCCGATCCTGCAGACCGTGGCCCTCTCCAAATCCTTCCTGCTGGCCGGCAAACCCCGTTTGATCCTCAGCGATGTGAACTTCCAGATGGAGGCGGAACGGTTCGTCTGCGTGGTGGGAAGCAGCGGTTGCGGTAAAAGCACCTGGCTGGAACTGCTGGCGGGGATCACGGTTCCCGATAGCGGCGAGATATTTTTCCAGGGGAACCTGATCACGGGAAGCAGCGGCAACCTGGGTTACATGCCGCAGGACGACCTGCTCTTCCCTTGGCTGAATGTGGTGGAAAACGCCCTGCTGCCGGTGCGGGTCAAAAAAGGAGACCTGGCTGCGGCCAGAGCGCGCATCCATCAGCTGCTGCCGGTGTTTGGACTGGAGCGGCATGCCGGGCATTTGCCCTACCAACTTTCCGGCGGCTTGCGCCAGCGCGCGGCCTTTTTGCGCACGGTGATGCTGGACGCCCAGCTTCTGCTGTT
>DAHVPC010000162.1 GCA_027318475.1 Candidatus Cloacimonadota bacterium
CAGGGAACCAGCATTTTGCAGGTTCCCTGAGGAGGGGTGGGGTAGATAGACACCTGGATGCTTGCCTCACTTACCCGAGGTTCCGCTTCCACTCCCACAAACTCGCTACGCTCCTTCGTGGATACTGTCCGCTACACCCCGGGCTATCATATGCCGCACCCTCCGGGGCTTACACACACGGTTTGAAAGGGAGCCACCTTACTTTATCAGCAGCATCTTCCTCGTCACGTGTGTTCCGTTGCTGGCGATTCTGCAAAGGTACAAGCCCGAGGCCACGCTGTGGCCGGAGCCGTCTTTGCCGTTCCAGACGAGGGAATATTCGCCGGCAGGCTGCTCTTCCTGCAGCAGGCTTCTGACCAACTGTCCCCGGCTGTTGTAGATATCCAGGGACACCGATCCTGCAGAGGGCAAGGTATAGGAGATCGTGGTCTCGGGATTGAAGGGATTGGGGTAGTTGGTCAGAACGATAGTTGCAGAAATTGCAAGGTTTTCATCGTTGCCCACATAGGGAGACTGCAGTTTCAGTCCGATGTCGGCAGCGCCAACTGAACTCAGGCTTTGGGTTTCCATCCAGGGGAAATATCCCAAATTCAACCAACTATGTCCCGTTGTACCGTTCCGGTCGAGCATGATATTCTGATATTCGTAGGTATTGACGATCAAAGCAATTTTACCATTGAGGATGGTATCATTATCGATATCCACTTCTTGGTGCCCGTTTAGCGGAATTGTGAAATCACCCAGGTCAAGCAGGATCTGATTTGTGATCGCGCCATTGGTAAAGCGATTTATCGTGGCTGAGACCAGGCCTGGTATAGCTGGGTCGCCATAAGGGTCGTCTTCAAGGTTGAAAGCGAGTTTTTTAACCACGAAATCAGTATCACCCAAGTCAAAATCGACTGCCACAATCACCGGAGTGGGGCTGCTGCCGCAGGGACCAGAACCAATGGAGTAATAATCAGGATTATCACTTGTCCAAGTGAACCAGTTTTCCACCTGTGGGTCGAGCACCCTGAAAGCTGATCGGGCATGTGAGACCAGGCCGCTGCTTGAAATGGCAGTAACTGTGAACTCATGCCAACCAAGATCCGTTTGATCCGGTACCCACCAATGAACATAGGGCGGAGCGGCAAAAGTCGCGACAGTGCTTCCATCTAGATTGAAATCGATCTGTGACACCGAGCTTCCGTGCGCCGTGGCATTGATTGACAACGAATAGGAAAAGCCGGGGACCAGGACCGCATGGTCTGAGGGATTTATGGCGCCTAACGTGGGAGGCAAATCCACGCTGTCTGCAGTATAATGGAAGCTGATCGTTTCGCCGCAGAGACCGACATTGCTGATATTGACGTGACCCAGGACGCTATTGGCCAATAGGCAATTCGGGTTGGTGAAATCGTTAAACTCCGTCCTGTACTGGTCAGCGCTGAAAGCGGCCTGGTGAATCCTGCCGTTGTCGCCGACAGCTCCATCCGGCCTGTAGAGGTAAACCTCGTCCGGGCCTGTGGCGTTGCCGTTCAGATTCGATCTGATGTGATAGATCAGCAGACCCGAATCCGGGATGTTGCTTTCAAAAACATCGCTGCCCTTTTTACGGTATTCCAGTTGGACGGATTCTCCGGGAAGCCCGGCAACGTTTATCTGGTAATGGTTTCCGGCGGCAGAGGTGATCGGATTGAGCGTATAATCTCCGGTCTGGGTGATGATGATAGGCGCGGGCAGCCAGCCGCCATACTTGTTCTTCATGTGGGCGCCCATATGGCCCAGACCCACATCCATGATGTCCCACATTCCACAGGGGTCCACTCCATCGAGATTGTAATGGTAGAGATCCGGGGCTCCGATGGAATGGAACATTTCGTGGCAAAGGGTCATGACGTCATTCTGATTCTCGGGGATGAAGGTATAATCCAAAGCCCTTAGCCCGTTGATAAAGGTCTCCGGATTGGTGAGATCCCAACTGCGTCCCCAGAGCAGTTCACCATAGGCAGTATGTGCTCCCCGGACTATGAAACAGACATTATCCACATAGTTGTTATCATCCGCGTCAATGTCAAGAGTGGCGGGAATCTGCGCGGATACGAAGTTTATGGCGTTTGAGAGCAGGATTTGCTGTCTGGACAGCAATTGATCCCATCCCACGTATCCTATGGGATTGGTGGTAGCATTGTAGGGAACGTAATAATCGCGAGGGTGGCTGTCCTGGTAGGATAGATTCACGTCCTGCTGGCAGCTTGGATACATGGATGTGATAATGTCCAACTGATGGTAACTGGTGCTTAAAAAATAGTTACGTAGCGAGTTTGCGTTGGCACCGACCGCGTTGAACTTGAGATCATAAGCGGACCTCGGGATGGTGAATTCCGTCTGATCCGAGAAACGGATGAAAACGCAGAGGTTGTTTACAGTACCGGTCTGGGGAGTACGGATGTCCGGATTCTCATTCTGTTGGCATAAACTTATCCTGGCCCTGTATTCTGTTTCGGAAATGGTTAGGTTGGGCGTTAGGTTTTTATCTGCCGGTTCAACCGTTCCGGCTTTCCAAGCGGAGGGCGCTAGCTCGTCTCCTATTCTTTGCGCGTAATAATAACAGCCGTCAGTCTGGTTTTGAATGATGGTGTAACCGTTGGAGTCGTGTAAACGGTTGGCAAATTCATCTCCGGTGGCGAGTAAATTGAGAACTGATCCATCTGGTTGGGTGACTTGGGTGGGCAGGTTTCTCATGTAGGCGGCAAAAACAATGATGGAAGAGATATCAGGATCAGTATGATCAATGTTTTCATCTGTAACTCCCGTGAAATCATGGTTGTC
>DAHVPC010000163.1 GCA_027318475.1 Candidatus Cloacimonadota bacterium
AACTCAGGAAAGCCGGTCTGTGCGTGCCGGTAGGAATTTACGTTCTGGCCCAGCAGCGTGACGTCCTTCAATCCCTTCTCACCGCAGCTGCGCACTTCCTCGATGATTTGCTCCACTGGCACGCTGCGCTCCCTTCCCCGGACATAGGGCACAATGCAATAGGAGCAGAAATTGTCGCAGCCCCGCATGATGGTCACGAAGCCGCAGGTCCGGTCTTTGTGCAGGGGATGGATGCCGGGATAGATCTGCAGGGTGTCCATTGCCGTGCTCCAACCCGTTTCCGCTTGCAGCAGTTCAGGCAACGCTTCATACTGGTCCACCCCCACCACGAAGTCGACCCCGGAATCGGTTTCCAGCAAGCTCTTCCCCATTCTTTGCGCCACACAGCCCAAGATGCCGATCTTCAGATTGGGTTTGGCCAGTTTACGGCTGCGTTCGTTGGCGATCCGTCCCAAAATCCTGTTCTCCGCGTGTTGTCGAACCGAACAGGTATTAAAGAGCAGCAGGTCGGCCTCGTCGATGTCCGCGGCGATTGACCAGCCGGCGGAAATCAGGATCGAGCTCACCAGTTCGCTGTCCGCCACGTTCATCTGGCAGCCGTAAGTTTCGATGAAGAATTTCATAGGCAGAATCGCCCGGTGCTTGTTTCAAGCACGTTGGCGTTTGTTCCAGAGATTGTAACCGGCAGATATTCCATAATAGCACACCAGAAATTCCGGGGTGGAGAATTTGTCCAGCAGAAGTGTATAATACTGCGCGCTCAACTCCAGAATGTCCAGCGCCTGGGGTTCCATGGCGCTTTGCAGCAATTCCTCGTTCTCACCTGATTGGAGTTTATGCCGTAGATCCAGCAATTCCTGCCGGGAGATCCGGGCGCAATGTAAAGCCTCCGGTGTGAAGAACCTCTCCCGTTTCACGATCCTGGCCAAAAAAGTGGCCGCCAGACCGATGCAAATGACCAGGTCCGGCTGGGTAAGATCATGCTTTTGTAGCTCTTCGCTGATCGTCTGCGCTACGGACAGACCCTCCCGGGCAGCTTGCCTAAGCGTGAGCAAACCCAGAGGTAGGCTGGTTCCGGCGTGCTTTTTGCGGTCATCGCCCCAGCTCAGTTCTGTGCTGAATCCGCCCACATCCACGCTCAGGGCTGTGTGGTTGGGCGCAATTAGTCCGCGCGCCGCCAACCAAGCCAATTCAGTTTCATCTTTTTCGCTGAGCACTAGAAACGAGATGTTTCGGCGGTTGAACCATTCCGACAGCTGCCGCCCGGAATCGAGTTTCCTGTGGATACCGGTGCCGATGGCTCTTTTCAGGGAAGGGATGCCAGCGTCGTATTGCAGAAACTCGCCCATTTTCTTCTGGAACGACTTAAGGTCAGCCAAGGGCACCCGCACTGATCCGTCTTCACTGACCTGGTAGTTTTTGCCCAGGCCGGTGGAGATTTGCGCGGTGTGCAAAGGAATGGGAGCGTCGCTGGCGCAAAGCGCGTAATTCAGGTTGTTGGAGCCAACGTCGAACACGGACGTCAGTTTCCGTTTGGCGTACCGCAGTTCCACGAATCTTTGGAGCATTAGCGAGGCTATACGTGCATTGGCATTGGGTACTTTCCCTTTTCCAATCTCACGCAGATCGATGCCCTTAAACAGCGTTTTCCAGGCCCGGACAGAACGCGGAAACTCGTCCAGCTTCGCTTGATGGGGATATCTCGCGATGCCGCGAATCAGCACTTCTTCTTCCGGATAGTTTTCGCGAGGCCGGTAAATGAGGAATTTCCCGTCCTGCAGGGCTTCCGCGAAACTGCTGTAACCGGGCTTGGTGAGCAGGACGTCCGAACCGTGGACCAGATCGGCGAAATCCGCATCATTGCCCACCTGAATGTGATTGGGCAAGGAGATCGTCTGGGAGGAAAACACGTAGCCCGGCCAAGCTCTGCAGACCTGCTTCAGATCGATCTCCAGCTCCCCTTCCCCGCCAAAACTGCAGGTCAGGATGGGTTTTACCGGTTCCAATCCATATTCAGAGGGCAGATCGCCGTAAACTTGCTTGCGCAGGGCCAGTAGCCCAACTTTCTCGATATTGCGGAAGGAAGCCATGCTCGAACTGGAGCTGAGGGGCAGCCGGAACGCCCGGTCCACCCTCTGGTAGAGGCCAAAGATGGTGTTGAGCACCGGCCGGGTCCTGCGTTCCCCCACAAACAAACGCTCGTAGATGAACAGCCAGTCGAAGTTGGAAATGGCGAAAACCGGTATCCCGGAGTAGGTTCCGGCTTCCACCGGCAACCAGGGAATATCCGCGATGATAAGGTCGATGCGTTCGCGGCGCAGGAATTCCACTTCCCTCTCAATGATTTCCAGGCGGCGGTTCATGATTTCCAATATTGCGGATCTCGTCTCTGCAAGGTCGGGCAGCAGGTTCTTAGTGTGCCTCACCCCCACATCGCAGATAGCATCCTCCTTGCAGGATAGCGCCGGATTCAGCTCGCGGAAGAGAAAATCGGGACGGGCGCTGCGGACATGGGTAAAGATGCCAAAGCGGTTGAATTCTTCGGCGAGGGCGGCCATCCTGGTGGCGTGGCCGAAGCCGTGGTTGGATACGTAGATCGCGAATTTAAACATTTTACCTTACTATCAAAGCCCGTTTGCCGCCTGGGGAACGGATCTCCACAACCACTTGGTTGGGCAGGCATATGATCGGTAGCAAATCTCCAGCGCCCTGTTTCACGCAGCGTTTGTCGGGACAGTCGGCCGACAGCATGCGCACTTTGCCGTGCTCTATGCCCACGCTGTTGTGCGCGTCGATGCG
>DAHVPC010000164.1 GCA_027318475.1 Candidatus Cloacimonadota bacterium
GGCGCGATGTCACTGGCCCCAATAACGCCTGCCATGCATGGAACGAAGTGGTCATCGAAGGACTCCGGAGCCACGTTCACGGACACCCAGAGCGAGCATCCCAAGGTATCCAGCTCGGCCAGATCTGCCAGCGCCTGGGTAAGCACCATCTTGCTGAGATAGGTGGTGTCCTCGGTATTGATCAAAGGCAGAAACTCCGCCGGATAGAGTATCCGCCCGTCCTTATCCCACAGCCGGGCCAAAGCCTCCACACCCACGATCTTGTGGGAGCGATTGTCGAGTATGGGCTGGTAATGGACCAGCAACCCACCTTCCCGCAACTGGGTCTGGATGACGTTCTGCCGCACTGGCACCGATTCTCCGAAGAGGGTCCAGAAATGCACGCGATCCGCCTTGTGGTTTTTGCTCTCGTAAAGCGCTTGATCGGCATAGCGGAGCAGCGCATCGGGGTTGTGGGAATCGCCGAAAGGATAGAGGCATATACCGGCGCTGAGATCGATCTCCGCCCTGCTTTCGTCGGGGAGCTCGATGGGTTGCCGGATCATTTCCCCGACCTTCGTCATGACCACTTCGATCTCCTCCAGGGAGGTGCAGTTCTCCAGGAGCAGAACGAACTCGTCGCCACCCAGGCGGGCCACGAAGTCCGTGCCGCGCAGCCCCTTCTGTAAACGCTGACCGATGGTCCGCAACACCATATCCCCGGCTTCGTGGCCACAGGTGTCGTTGACTGGTTTGAAGCCGTCGAGATCGACCATGACGACGCTCAAAAGGTGTTCATGACGATCAGCGCGGGCCATGGCCTTGCCCAGCTCTGTATCCAGAGCGCGGCGATTGGGCAGGCCGGTGAGTGGGTCGGAAAGCGATAACTGCGTGACTTCATCCATCAGCCGATGGCGCTCCGTCACATCCACATGAGTCCAGAGGATACGTTGCACACCATCCGATCCGTCCAGCCGCTGGCCTGAAATATCCGTGAAAACTATTTCTCCATCCATGCGACGATAGGGCACATCCCTGCGTGTTGCGTAGCCTTCGCGGAGAACCTCCAGGGCAAACTGACCAACCTGCTCACCGACTTCCTCATGGTGAATGATCCCCCATTCGGGATGTCCGATCAGCTCATCCGCGGAAGATGCGCCGAGGATCGTCAGCATCCGCGTGTTGACTCGCTCGACAATCCGTTCCGGAAAACGCACGACGCTGATGCCGGATGCCTGATCGTTCAGCAGCACTTCGTTGAAGGCGTTTGATTCCCGCTCCTTTCGCCGGATATCCAAACGATCCAGGCCATAACTGACGTTTTTGGCCAGATCCGTCATTATTCTCCGGAGGTCGGCATCGAAGACGTTTTTCTTGCCGTGATAGACCATCAAGATGGCCCACAGTGTGTTGCCCCGATAAATAGGCAGCGATGCGCTTGCCCCGAACCCAAAGGTTTTGGCGCGTTGCGCCCAGAGGTTCATGCGGACATTTTTGGGGAAGGAAGCATTGTAAACCGGTTTTTGAGCGCGCCAGGACTGGCCTGCGGAGCCTTGTCCCTCGGGAAGTTCTGCAGATGTGGATATGCGGATACCTTCCAGGTAGCGCACCGCCCCGGCGGCGGCGAGGTTTTGGAAGATGCCATCACTATCGGGCCGGCCAATCCACGCCAGCCGCAGATGGGCGTGCCGGACGGCCAATTCGCAGAGGGACCGCAGCAGATCCGTTTCGTTTTCCGTATAGGCGATGACTTCATTGGCACCGGAAAGAAGCACGCTAAAATCGGTGACCCGCTGCAAGCGCCCAACACTATTCTGCAGAGTGGCCTGTGTTGCCGCCCTGCGGGAGGGGTGCCATGAAGAATACCCCTTCATTGAGGCTGAGGGATTTTTCTTTGCAGGCATCCGGCCGCCTTGAAATGGACACTACGCTTGGCGGATATCTGGATTCTTTCACCGGTAGCGGGATGGTGTCCGGGGCGGGCAGCCCGTTCCTTCAGGGAAAAGGTACCAAATCCCGGAAGGTTCAGGGACTCGCCATCGATCAGCGCCTGAGCCAGTGCGCTGACGACGCTGTCCACGGCCTCATGGGCGTCTTTCTTGCTGATACCATGTGTACCTGCTACAGCGGCCACAAATTCGGTTTTTGTCATGGTTTCCTCTATGGATTATGGCAAGGGCCGGGTCACTCTTAAAACCATGCGGGGATGGCAGGAAAAGGCAATCCCTGCGGCGAGGTCATCCGGTTTGCGGCCGATGATTTCGTTGGTAGGGATGTTATTTGGGCGGTGAGGGTACGTCAATGCCGGACGCCCCGCGCCAGGGCCATGATCGCCGTGGTAAAGGGTAGGCAGCTTATCGGGTCAGCCCAGCGTATAATATAGGCAGGCGCTCCGGCAGGCGTTCCACATGGTCGATGACCTGATAGTTCCGTGCCCCGAAAATCCGCGACACGTACTCGTCGGCATGAGGATCCAGGCTGAGGCAATAGGTGATCACGCCATCTCTTCCCAGGTCTTCCACAGCCCGCCTGGCATCATGGCGCAAATACTGAGGATCCCGCACGTCGATGTCCGCCGGTTCACCATCGGTAATCACCAGGAGCAGTTTTCTGCTTTGCCGCTGGTGGCGCAGATGATGCCCCGCGTGTCTTAGTGCCGCACCCATGCGCGTCGAGAAT
>DAHVPC010000165.1 GCA_027318475.1 Candidatus Cloacimonadota bacterium
GCGGATCAGGTTGTTTGCGGACTCCGCACAGGCGTTGGTCAGTCGCCAGTCGAAGTAGGCCAGAATCTCATCCCGCCAGTTGTGAAATGCGGTGATCAACGGCTGGTACGCGGTTTTCATCTCCGGCGCTAGGCTATTTTCCCATTGCTCCTGAAGATGTAGCGCCTCTTCCCTGGTTTCAGCGTCATAGAAGGCGTAGAAGGCTTCCTTGGTGTTGTAGGCCGCTTCCAGTTCCGGCAGATTCCTGAGCCAACCGGACAGCATGAGAGCGGCTTCAGGTTTCAGGTCTTTTGGTCGCATGAGCAGCAGCTTGCGGTCCTTCATCAGGGTGCGGCGCTGCCTGGCGGTCATGGCCGCACCGACACTTTTCCGCACCTGGTCCAGCGCGGCATTCGCCATTTTGAGGACATGGAACTTGTCCACGACGAGTCCGGCATCCGGCAGCACTTCGCGCACGGCATCTCGGTAGGGCCGCCACATGTCTATCGTGACACACTGGATACGCTCCCGGTCCGGCAGACTCGAGAGATACCGGACGACGCTTTTCTTGTCGCGGTTATCCAGCATCTCAATGACCAAGCAACCTTTTGTATTGGTGAATACCGCCCGCGGCCTGCGGATGAGGTGGATTTCGTCGATGCCCATGAACCGCGGCGTCTCGATCTTCAAGACGGCACCCAATTTCGCCGAATAGTCATCAAAGACGGCTTTGACCGTCATGTTGCTCACCCCAGTTTCTTCGGCGAGCTGGGTGAAGGTCTTGCGGGCGGAATGCTCGCCCAGCCAGTTCACCAGGCGGTT
Source organism: Candidatus Cloacimonadota bacterium (assembly GCA_027318475.1). Lineage (GTDB taxonomy): Bacteria > Cloacimonadota > Cloacimonadia > Cloacimonadales > Cloacimonadaceae > Syntrophosphaera. The sequence goes on from DAHVPC010000165.1 coordinate 802, forward strand.
GGTCATGCGTCGCTTTTCATCCACGGCGGGCAACGGTTCATAGAAGGTCTTGCGACATGTCTTGCAGCGGTAACGCCGCGTATCTACGCTGATGCCCACGCACTTGCCGTGGATGGGCAGGTCATGGATTAGTTGCTCACGATGGCCGTACCGGACAAGGGATGCAGCGCCACAGTGTATGCAGGCGTCGGGAGACACGATGGTTTCTGCCCGGATATGATAGTCCGGGCCGGAATCATCGACTTGCAGAGCACGGTATTCGGGGAGATTCAGGATGTCGGCAGGTGTTGACTGCCCGTGCATCGCCATAATGGTGCAGTAACTTACTTGGGGGCCAACACAATCATCATTTCTTCCGCCATCCGCTCTGCCTGGGAATGGTTCGTGTATGTAGACCACGTTGGATAGTAATCCTCAGCTTGATTGCCCCAGACATGCCAGCCATCACGGGGACCGCGTGCAAACAATTCAAGATACGGCCCAGGGCTGCACGACTCCACAATGGGATAAAACTCATCCGGCTTACGCGAGTGCTCACGCTTCCGCGTCGCCAGGAAATTAACCTGTCGGCGGCCTGGCGAAAGCGTCCGGGCATTCTTTCCGCGCACGCCAAAAAGAACTAGCTCTGTCACATTGCGAAAATAGAAACCCACGCCACGCCCATCCGGTCCGCCATCCTTACGGATTTTGTGCCAGATAATATTGCTCTTGTACTGGAATCCCCATGCCTCCATCACGCGCAAGCCTTCAGGCAGCAAGGCATTTGGAACCCACAAATACAGGTGTGCTGGATCATCCGCCAGTTGCTCGACCGGCAGGGCCATGATGTCCTCTAGGGTCATCGTGCCATAGCGAGAAAGGCGCTTGTGTTCCGGTGCCATCTTTCCGGTGCGGTTCTGAAACTGCCAGGGCGGATCCGCGAGAATTGTACTGAAGCGTCGGCCACCGTGAATGTTGAGAAGGTCACGCGCCGCGTCTGATGCTGCGTCCACCAGTTTCGTTTTCATGGTTGTGGGTTCCAATCGGTTATCAATCGTGGGGTAATGCCGAACACCAGCACAGGGCAACCGCCGTGTCGGCCTGCGTTGAGCCGATAAAGCAACTTTCCCATCCAGGTCGTGCTGGCACCGTACTTCGCTTTCACAGTTTTCCCGATCTCTTCGCCTTGCTTGTTCAGCTGCTGGACAACTTCAAATACAGGGTTTAGGCCAGCGCTTCGCGTCACCAGCACACCGGCGCTGATGAGTCCGCATTCATGGAATGCTCGCAGCGCATACAGATCACGGTCGAAGGTCTGATCCTTGGAGTTCCATTCCAAATCGAACGCGACGCGGCCTTTCACATAGTCAATTTTGTGGCCATCGATGAAGTTCTCGATCAGGCGTGGTTCGCCCTCGGGGAGCTTCACCTTCCTGGTTTTGCCGTTTTTCAGGAATTCTTCGTCGTATTCCTTGGATCTCACAAGCAAATCGCCTTGAATGCGTGTCTCGACCCAGCCTTCGGGTCGCAAGGTACGCGAGAACTTCTTGGGCATGTCCGACTCGTTGCCACCAGGCATGCCGATCTCTCGCACGGTGATGCGGAAGTCGAGCAAGGCCCGCTCGATCTGCGCCAATTCGGCGGGGTAGGAGTTGGCAAGGATCGCGGCTGCATGGCGGTAGCTGTACACGTCATAAAGTGCCCGAACTTCCTTGCTGATGTACCGCTCAATGTCGGTTTGTGCATCGGCGTTTGGACCGGGGTGTAGCGCAACATCTTCAGCGGTTTCGTCCACCACCGACTCCTGATCTTCCACGTTGTCGGTATAGATGCCTGGATCTTGTTTGCGGGGCATGTAAAAGTATCCGTAA
>DAHVPC010000166.1 GCA_027318475.1 Candidatus Cloacimonadota bacterium
TACACCATCTCGTCGATCGTTCCAGAATAGGTCTGGATGCCGTACTTGAATTTGACCTTCATGATAGAAAGCCCTCCGTAGTTTTATTAGGGTGGAACAGTAGAACAGTGGAACAGTGGAACAGGGGTTCGCTGCCGCGCCCTCCGTCCACCTGTTCATCTTTTCATCTGTTCAACTAATCTCCCCCTATATTATAATGTGTGACGCTTGCCCCTGTTTTCCGCGTTTTTCCCATTTTTCTCAGTCTTTTTCCGTGGCCTGTTCGTTTCCACCCTTCCACCTTTCCACCGTTCCACCCTTCCACCTTTCCACCATTCCCATTTGCCCCTTTACCCTTTTCATCTGTTCATCTGTTAATCTGTTAATCTTATCCTTTCCCCAAATCCCCCTTGACACATTCCTATCCCCCATAAAATTGCGCCCATAAGGAAGGTAACTATGAATGACCATCACCCAATTTCTGGAGCGGCATAAGCAGCTCAACGGCGTCATCCTGATCCGCATCCTCCGCGCTTCCCAGGGCCGCAAACTCCACGTCCTGGAGCTCTCCAACCGGCTCTACAACGTCAAGTATCCCGGCCGCGCCGCCAATCCCGCCCAACACTGGCTGGCCCAAAACCCCATCCCCATGGCCGATGCCGAGGCCATCCGCCAATACAAACGGGAACTCTGGCGCCTCGGCGTGAAACTGCGGAATGCCCAGGCCGCCGGAGACACGGACCTTTCCGCCGCCCTGGAGCGCGAACTGGAAGCCATCCGCCGCCACTTGCGCAGCGTGACCCTGCCCGGCGGAAGGATCAAGAACTTCCCCCTCGAGCCCGACCTCGCCTACCATGCTGTGTTTAACTCCGTCAAGCGCGTGAAAGCCAAAGCCCAGGCGGAATGCCCCGCCCTCTACGATTTCATCCGTGACCGCGTCCACATCGGCCAATACTGCTACCTGCGTGGGTAGTGTGGCATTCCGATGCTACATATTTAGGAGAATCGGAATCCTCCCCTCCGCCCGCTTAACGCTTGCCCGCAATACCTTCCGCGAAAGTGGAAAAATACTGTTGGATTGCAGTTGACAGCAACTCCGCCCCCCAAAAAATCGCACCTCAGCATATTGATTTTGGAGGTTCGTTTTGAACTCGGCTAAGCATGATTTGGAGGACCTGAAAGCCGCCCTCAGCCAGCATTATCCCCAATCCGCCTTCCGCACTTGTAAAGAAGCCTATGCCCTGTTATCCGGGCTCTGCGCCGCGGGAGATCCCAGCGCCTACTACGGTTGCGGCTGGCTCTATCTGAAGGGCAAGGGCGTACCCAAGGACACCGAGGAAGGCTTTGCCCACATGCTGAAGGCCGCCTGTTGCGATATCGGCAACAACCGCCCCTTATGCTTTCTTGCCGAGTGCTACGAAAAGGGCGTGGGAGTGGACAAAAACCCCGTCGAGGCCTACATCTGGGCCTTGATGTTCTTCGCCAACGAAGACGGGGAGGATGCCGATGCCCAAACCGCCATCCTGGAAAGGGAGCTTACCCCCGCGGTTGCCCGGAGGGCTGGGAAAGAGGCTGGCCGCCGGGAAAAACTGCGCCAGGAGGGCGAGCTCACCCCCGAATACTGCCTCGCCCAAGCCGCCAGATACAAGCCCCGGCCGCTGCTCCAGGATAAACTCACGATCATTGGCAGGGCCTTCATCCCACCGGAAAAAGCAGCCGGACCAACGGAAACGCCAGCGGAAGACGACGACCCCGAGCCCTCTTCCAGCCTCGCCTACGCCTATCTGAAACAATGCAAACGTAATTTCAAGCCGGAGCTGGTGGAGTTCGAACTGGTCGTCCCGCGCAAACTGACCAAACACGAGGACATGGACTTCACCCGGATCAAGATCCGCTACAATAAAAAGGACACGGACGCCAAGGACATCAGCCTCTTTTACCCGCTGGGGATCAACAAAGCGGAGCGCAAGCTGCTCATCATCCTGGCCGCGCAAAACTCCGAGCCGGATCCCCTCAAGCGCGCCGACAAGCTACTGCGCGTCCTCAGCCAAAACCGGGCCGCGACAAGCGTCAGCAAACTCAACCGGATGTACCGGGCCATCTTCCCCGGCTGCCAGAAGAGCAAAGCGGATAGCCTGATCGGACGCCAGGCCGGGCGGGTGGCGATCCGCCTCACGATCGACACCACCATGCTCGCCAAAGCGCGTGACTACGACGCCTGCAGGTTCTGAAACCAGTCCTTTTTTCGGCATTCTTTCAATCTAGGCAAGAGCATTGCACGGAGCCGGAACCCTGCGTTTACGCGGTTATTCAACACAGTACCGTAAACCCCGACACCCAATGGAGCCCCGGAGGGCGCGTAAGATCATAGCGGTGGGTGCGAGCGAACCGGGGTCCCACAAAGGAACGCAGCGAGTTTGTGGGGTGGTAAGCGCTGCCCCCCGTCACGTGGCCCCGACGTTTTATGGAGCCCCGGAGGGTGCGACAGATCATAGCGGCGGGTGCGTCAGCCCCCCGTACCGTAAACCCCGAAATCCAACGGAGCCCCGGAGGGCGCGTAAGATCATAGCGGTGGGTGCGAGCGAACCGGGGTCCCACAAAGGAACGCAGCGAGTTT
>DAHVPC010000167.1 GCA_027318475.1 Candidatus Cloacimonadota bacterium
TCGAGACCATCTTGGCAGGAATCATTGGTCTGCTGGCGGGGATTGGTATTCTGGTCATGGCCCTGGAGTTCCTGATGGTCCAGATCGAGAGCTACCTGGTGATCGCCCTGGGCGTGATCATGCTGGCCGGCGGCGGGCTGCGCTGGACGGCCAAGTATGTCGGTAGTTACTTCGATTACGCCATCAACGTGGGTGTCCGTCTTTTTATCCTGACCGCGCTGGCGTATCTGGTGACCTACAGCATCGTGCCGCTGATCCAGACGATCCTGGAGAATGTCACGAATCCTTTGCAGGCTGGATTCGAGGTGCTTATTCTGGGCGCCCTCATCGCCCTGTTGCCCCGCAAGGCATCCAGCATTGCCAGTAGCCTCCTGTCCGGTAACTCATCCTTCTCCGGCGGAGAACTGGCCAAGGAAGGCGGGATGATCGCTGGTGGTACGGTAGCACTGGGAGCGGCTGGCGTGGGCCTGGCCGCCGCTGCGGGCGGGGGGCTCGCCGCTGGTGGACTCTCCGCGGCGGCGGGTGCTGGAGGCGGTGCTGCCGGAGGGGCTGGCAGTCTTGCAGGCGGCCTTACCGGGGCGGCGGGCGCGGGAGAAACCGGCGCGGCGGCTGGTGTGGCGGCACCGGAAGCTGGGGCGATGTCCGCAGGCGGTGGCGCGAGTTCCGGCCCAGGTGCAGGGAACGCCGTCCAAGCGCCCGGTATTGGTGGTTCGGCGGGTGGTGAGGCGCCCCAGGCAGCCAGGGCTGTGCAGGCTGCAGCGACCAGCACGCAATCCACGGGCCAGCAAAACCCATCCAAGGGTGTCGAGGCACCGATCCAGGAAGCTGGAAAGAAAGCGGGCCAGGATAAGCAGAACGATCAGGAAATGAGCGCAAGCGAACCCTTCGCAGGGGGCGAACCCCATCCCGACGCGCCGCCCGTCCCGGTCAATGCGGTTCCGGCGCCAGAACCCGTCAGCGCGCCTTCCGGTAGTGGCGGTCAGGGAAGCACGGCGGCTCCGGCTCCGGGTGCGGCCGTGAGTGGTGGTGCCACGATGGATGATGTGGTCGAGCAGCTGAAGCAGATGCAGGGGCAGCCGAAGGCGGCAGTGGATAAGCTGAAAGATGGGTTTATTGATAGAGCGAAAAGTCATATGGAGGGTGTCGCAACAGGGAACTCGAGAGATGTGCCTTCAGGCGGAAAAATCTCTACCGACCACATGAGGGACTTCGATTGATGGATTTCTTGACATGGGGTCCCTTTCTGCCTATCGGTATACCGTAATTTTGCATCGTTAGGGCGGTGAGCGAGATGAGCACCTATTGGGATCCATACCAGAGAGAAAAAGAAGACCGGGCTCGGCGAGCCGCAGATGCTGCTGATGCCGCGTTCATACATGGAATCGCTTTGGCGATCTACTTTGCGCTTGGAGCTGCGATTGGCCATCTCCTGGCTCTGGCTATCCGCCACGGATACGGCAAGCATATCCTGTTCCTGGTCTTCGTGGCCCCCGTCCTGCTTTTTGTGGTAGCGCTGTTAGTAGCGCTAGTTCTGGGCGTTCACGCACACCCCCAGGCATATCTTGCGTACTGGCAGGCGTATGTCATCCGGCACCCGGGAGCGGCCTCGTGGACTTGGGCGATTCGGGGATTCACGGATCTCTGCCGTTGGTAAGGGATATCCGGTAGGATCAAGGCCAGTCCCCCGATAGCCAGGAGTTCTTCTGGTGGGAGGGGGACACGTTGGTGGTCAACATTCTGGGCAAACCCAGCGCGGACCGGGATCAAGACATAAGTTGTCGCCTTTCTGAAAATAGAGTCAGACGTAGGGTAGGGGCGGAAAGTGGATTATCGAGATGAAGTATTACTGCTCTCCCTGATATCAAGAACATAGTAAACTATTCCCAGGCACAATATAGAAATTCCATAGCCAACGATGATGGCGGCGTGCAGAGGTTTGGCGTCTAGCAGAATGTACTCTCTCGAAATGCCCAATATCGCAATGAGGACAACAGTTTTCACGCGGACTATTTGCCCGCGGTGTTGAATGGAATGGAAAATCGTATGGTTAAATTCCAGGGCCATCAATAAACTCATGATGGATCCAAAGACGACTGGAAACTGGTCTTCCTGCACTACAGCGCCTGGCGTGTTGATTAGATGCGCGACGCTGGAAATCAGGTTCCAAAGAGCAGCCATGATGAGAATCGAAAGCAATAGCGAAATCACTAATGAGACGATCTGCTCGAAACGTTCGTAAATCGTAAGAACCGTCCAGTTTGTGCGGAGTCTTTCAAGAAACCATCTGTGTCTCATCGCGTGATCTCCAGTCTCTATTTCGCATTATTTATGATTTCTTTTTGTGTAATACGTAAATATTCATCACCTGAAATGCTATTAATAACAGAAAGACAGTGGATGTTGTCGTGTAGCACATCGGCCATGACATGCCAGAAATGAAGAAATCAACACCTGTCATGACGGATGTCCATAGAATTATGCTTTTTATATGATTTATATACATATGAATCAGATCCTTGCACAGCGCCATTGTTTATCTGGATGATTTTCTTGCCATTGCCTGACCGCTGCTTGTGGAATCTGCTCTGTCAAGCA
>DAHVPC010000168.1 GCA_027318475.1 Candidatus Cloacimonadota bacterium
GCTGGTTACTGGTCAGGAGAAAACCTTGATAGCTATTAGAGATACAGTAACTTCGGTTGACGAATACAATTCAAAAATAACAGAATATATTCTTGAACAAAACTATCCGAACCCCTTCAACCCGGAAACGACCATCCGCTACAGCACGGCTCAGAAAGGCGCGGTAGCCATCGATATCTACAACGTCAAGGGCCAGTTGGTCAGGCGTTTGGTCAATGAGGAGAAAGCAGCCGGCAACCACAGCGTGGTTTTCGACGGCAAGGACAATTCGGGGCGTTCAGTCGCCAGCGGCATCTATTACTACAAGATGCAGGCAGGTAAGTACAGCTCCACCAAGAAAATGATCCTGATGAAATGAAATGAAAATACATCCCTAACCATTGCCCGCGGCGGGAGCAGATCCTGCCGCGGGTTTTTTTAGGATCTTTTTCAGATTGAGTGGGCATAAGCCCGGAGGGCGGAACATCAATAGCCCGGGGCCGAAGCCCAGGATCGTAATAGTGGCGTCATGGGCGTGTTTGTTACCCCATCTCCCCACTGGCTCTGCCAAGTGTAAAACCAGCGGGGAGGGATGGGGATTAGTTTCCGGAGAATCCTGGCTTCCCAACCTGGGGTTGACACCCCGTGCCTATACCCACTTTGTTGGACGGAGTGTTTTTCATTATAGTGTGGGGGATATAGCAGCGAGCCAAAAAGCGAGTGACATGGCCGCGCAGCTTGTTCAGGCGTTACTGTCGTATTATCGCCACGGGACAATATGGGCTTTCAAGGCAGTAATTCTGTTTCGCCCTTACTGCAGGACGATGTGCTTAATGCCGATTTCCCCAATACTTCCCGTAGAACCGGCGGGAAGTGTTGGGGGAGTTACAGCGAAGCGGGTGAGCCAGGAGTAGGGGCGCTGCCTGGCCAAACAAATCGGGAGAAAAACGTCCACAATTGATTCCCAGTTCCCTAGCAACCATGCCGGGGAGGCTGCGGTACAGCGCCCGAGACCGTTGCATAGTGCTCAACGCCATACTCATCCGGCGTTGGTTGGGCGTTGTAATGCACTGGCGCTCGTTACGCTGGAATCGAGCGACGCCGGAGCATCGACTTCAGCAGCTTGGGCCTGGAGTCCAGGCTCATGCTTCGGCGGATCCCAAGCTGTGGGGTCAACGTATCAATCCGGAAGCTGTAAAAAGCCCCCGCGTGAGCAGGGGCTTGATTGTCAGGCGGTGATGAACACCGCTGGTGGTTCGTTTACTTGGTTAACTGCGTTATTCCTTCACTTGACTGGGTTGGACCGTGATCTCGGGAGCGTTGTCCTTGGAGAAGGGCAAGCCGATAACAGTTTCGCGTACGGGAACTTCAGTATCCGCTCTCACTTTGAAGAACTCCAAGAGTTCGGTGCCGGTGTAGGGATAGCTGAGGCCGGTTGTATTACCCAGCATGGTCCAGGGATCGGCGGCGAAGGGATTGGCATTGCCGTAGACATTGTAGGAAGCGGCGCCGTCCACTGCATTCCAACTCAGGGTGGGAACGCCGCCCACCAGCGCGATGCTGATTTCGGGGGCTTCCACGCCAGTGGAACCAGATTGCACATAAGCGCCGATGCACCATTCGCCGGTGCTGCTGGAGTAGTTGATGGCTCCATTCAGCATCAGGTACAGGGTAGTGTAGTTATAGGTGGCGTCATATTGGAAGTAACAACCCAGGGGGAGATCCTCGTAGCTGATCCAGAACCAGGGTGTGGTGATCTGGATATCCAGTGCGGAGAGGTCAGTTTCCAGGCGGGTTCTGTGCACCATGGTGACGGGGAGCGGGGTGATCATATCGGTCAAGTTCACACCGTCATCGGCATAGATGTGCAGGTTGGCCACGGTATTCGGGTTTCCGGCATTGTTATTGTGGACCGCGCCATCGACAGCAAGCAGTTTCAACGGGATTCCGGTTCCGTAGAGGGGGTTCTCGTAATAGATCATCGGACCCCAAACATAGGTGGGGAATCCGGTGAAGGACAACGGCAACCCGTCATCGTATCTGATCCAGGTGGGATCGTTCACGCCGAAGCTGTAATTGGATGTGGTGGTGGTATTGCTAAGGCTATCCCAAGCTTGGATCTTGTAGGTGACGGTCGTTCCCAGTGCTTGCGCGGGAATATCGGCAGTGTGGGTCGGGGCTGTGCCCACAACCATCGGTATGGGTGTGGACCAGGTGCTTCCACCGTCGGTTGAATAGAACAGACTAGCGGTTACGGGATTGTTGAACACCGCGTCATCTGCGATATCGGCCACAACGGTGTAGGGGATGTCGGTACGCAGGGTGTTCAGATTCGGTAAATGGGTGATCACCGGGGGCATCGTATCGGTTGTGTAAATCGTCAGATTAACGTCGTCCACATACCAGTTGTTGGCGTCGAATCCCGCATACTTGAAGGCGAAATAGACTATTTCACCCAGGTAATCAGTGAGGTTCAAGGTTTCCTGAGACCAATGTCCGGCTGTTTCGTCCTGAGACCACAAGGTTACCCAGAAAGGATCGTAGGGATCGCTGGTGGTGTTGATCAGCAGG
>DAHVPC010000169.1 GCA_027318475.1 Candidatus Cloacimonadota bacterium
GGCGTTGAGCACGATGAAGGTGCCGGCGCCGAAATCGATGGGCAGTTCGCTGTCCCCGAAGACGATGAAGCGCGCTTTGTCGTTGGAGGCGCGGTAATTGCTGTCGCCGGGCGCTGCGTTGTAATAGCTGGTTATCTTGCCGGAAAACTCGGCGGCGACGGTTTTGGGCGGCAAGTTGAGGAATCCGGGATCGAGGCCCTGGTTGATCGCCAGTTCGAGGTCGTAGCGCGGTCCGTCCAGGGCATTGGAACGCGCCGAGGTTTGCAGGACCGGCTCATATTTCAGTTTTGATCCGGCCATGGCTGTCACTTCCGAAGCGAAATAGAGATAGATGCTTTCGAAGCCCATGGTGTAGGGATAGCGGGGGTTGGGACGGATCAGCGGAAAGAAGGGATAGGGGACCTGGCTGCCCAAACCGGAGCCCTGGCGGATCTCGCATTCGCGGTCCAGCACGATGTTGGGCTTGATGTGGATGCCGTAGTGTTCCAAAAGCGGGTAGAGGGCGGATTTGATCTCGATCACGCCAGTGCCTTGCGGAGTGTTGAACACAGCCACGCGGTCCTGGCACATCACCACCATTCCGCCCCGCATCAGGTATTGGTCCAGATTGTAGAGTTGCTCCGTCTTCAGGGAGTCGATCACGCCCAGGCACAGCATCACCGGCGTGAATTCGGGCGGTTTGAGCAGGTCAGTGCGCACGATGTTGTAGTTCTGCATCAGTTCCAGAAAGAAGGTGGCGGTCTCATCCGGATTGTTGCCATACTGGAACATCAGCCCCAGCGAGTCGGCAAAGACGCTCAGGGCGGGCAGATTGGCTGTGTTCAGTTGGTTCAGGTGCTTCAGGATCTGGTATTCCAGCATGGTCTCCATGCCGGGGCGCAGATAGGTGGCCGAGGTTTTACCCCCGCTTTCGAAGCTGAGGCCGAGGACCACCAGTTTGCTCACCTGCTGGTCGTTTTCCATGGTTACCACGGTATAAGGCTGGATGCTGTATTGCTTGGCCTGTTCGATCAGGTCTTCATTACTTTTCGCACGCACATACTCGAACTGCAATTTGCCTCGGGAGAGGCGCGCGAACTCCGTGAGCATGTCGCGCAGGCTGCGGTTGAGGTTGCTGAGTTGGGGCGAAAGGTCCTGCGAGGCGAAAACCTTGACCACCACCCTGTCCTGCAGGGAACGCAAACTCTGCCTGGTTTGCGGAGTGAGCGAATAAGCGCGGTTGCGGCTGACATCCAGGCGCAGATAGAGGAATCCTCCCACAAACAGGATCAGCAGCGCGATGGCGATCTTTACGGAGTAGGTGCCGAGGATTTGCTGGCGTGCTTTCATTCTAGCGCTCCTGCAGCATGTTTTGCCCTTGCAGGCGCAATTGCGCCAACAGGACGAAGATGAAGGCGACCACTCCGAAATAGAGCAGGTCCCGGGTATCCAGCACTCCCCTGAAAAAGTTCTGCAGATGGTAGTCGAAGCCCAGAAACTCGATCACGCTGAACAGGCGCAGAGGGATCATTTCCCCGGCGCGTCCCAACAGATAGAAGAAGCCGCAGATCGCCAGGGCCAGAACGAAGGCCAGCACCTGGTTCGTGGAGATGCTGCTGGCAAACAGCCCGATGGCGATGAACGCGGCGCCGGCGCAAAGCAGGCCGAAATAGCCAGTCAGGATGGCGCCGTAATCCACGCCCGTGCCATAAATGGAGATCAGGGCGACGAAGACCAGCGTGAAAGCCAGCAGCGTGGCCAGTTGCAGCAGGGCGCCCAGGAATTTGCCCCACACGATGTGCCCCAGTTTGAGGGGCAGGGTGGAAACCAGCTCCAAAGTCCCGCTGCTGCGCTCTTTGGCGATGCTGCCCATGGTGATGGCAGGGATGAGGAAGAGGAACAGGTTGTGCATGGTGCTGAAAGCGCCGCGCATTTCGGCGGCCCGGAAACGCAGCGCGGTGAGGGAAAAGATGAGCCCAACGGCCAGCAGGTAGATGGCAAAAACGATGTAGGTGCCCAGCTGGCGCAGGGAAAGGTCGTATTCCTTGCGGGCAATGGTCAGCGCGGGGTTCATGCTTGTTCCTCCCCGTCTTTTTCCTTTTCAGCCGCATCGGCTGGTCCGGCTTCCGTTGCTCCGGTATCGGGCTCCGTGGCTTCTGGCATTGCCGCACCCGAGGTTAGTTCGTGGAAGATGTGTTCCAAACTCTGCTTCTCCTGATAGATGCTGACGAGTTGCCAGCCTTGTGCGATTACATAGGCCGAAAGGTCCTTGCGGATATCCGTATCGGGCGGAGCGAGGAATTCCAGCGCCGCCACGGAGCCTTTCTGCGTGCGGGAATCCAGCTGGACCTCGTCGAATTGCTGCAGCCAGGGTGTGAAATCCGCCTCAGCCGGTTCCACTTCCAGCACCACGCGGTTGTAGCCCGCGATGTAGGAGCCCAGGTTCTCCATCAGGTCGTCCACGATGATCCGCCCCGCGTTGATGATGATGACCCGGGAGCAAAGGGCCTGGACTTCCTGCATGATGTGGCTGGAAAGCAGGACTGTCTTGGCTTTGC
>DAHVPC010000016.1:0-20739 GCA_027318475.1 Candidatus Cloacimonadota bacterium
GTTTTATCTGTACGATACGGCAGTCATAGCGGAAAAATGCCGTCAGTTCGCCTCTATCCCCTACGCGCCCAAGGCCATCCACTTCGCCCTGATGGCCAATTCCTCACCCCGCTTCATCGGCATCGTAAAAGCGGCTGGCTTGAACGTTTTCGTCAATTCCCTCCTGCATCTGGAATTGGTGCAGCAGTTGGGTTTCCGAGGCGAAGAGATCATCTACGCCGCCTCGGCGATGGATGGGAACACCATGTGCAGAGTGCGAGAAAGCGGGGCTTTGGCGGTGATGGATTCGCTCTCGCAGCTGGAACGCTGGCGGGCCTTGTATCCCGGTGCGGAGGCGGGGATCCGCTGCAACGTGGGCGACCGCGTGGAGCCCAGAAGCACGCTGGCAGGCTACTTCATTGGCAAGGAAAGCCGCCTGGGACTCTCTACCGACGAGATCTGCTCCCTGCAGGGCGATCCCGGGATTTCAGGCCTGCACACCTATGTAGGCACGAACATCCTGGATGTCGGGTATTTTCTGGAATGTTACCAGAGAATAGCTGAACTGGCGCTGTTGTTTCCCCACCTGCGGTTCGTGGATTTCGGCGGGGGATTTGGCCTGGCGGAGGAAGATCCGGGCCAGCTGGACATGCAGGCCTACGGTAAGGAAGTGGCAGCTTTAATGCGCGGGATTTCGCAAAAACTTGGGCGGGAAATCAGGCTGATCCTTGAGCCTGGCAGGATCATCGGCGGGGAAGCGGGCTACTTCGTGTGCGAGGTTGTCGATATCAAAACCCGCCCGGAGCAGGTCTTCATCGGCGTGAACGCTTCCGTGGCGCAGTTTCCCCGGCCTCTGTTCTATCCGGACAGCGCCTTTCATCCTGTGGCTGTGATCCGCGCCACAGGGCAGGCAGCGGAGGGAATGCGACGTAGGTCCTCGGTCTATGGCTGCTCCACCTATTCCCGGGATTATCTGGCCCGGGATTTGCTACTGCCGGAGTGTTCCAGCGGCGACCTCATCGTGCTGGGCAACGCAGGTTCCTACTGCTCTGGCGCTCACACCAGTTTTCTGGGTTTTCCGGAAGCGGAGGAGTTTTACATATGACCGCCAGCCCGGTGCAATCAGCCCGGGAACTGCGGATATTCCTGAATTTTCCGGATCTGGTCTATGCTCAAAATTCGTATTACCGGGCAGTTGATGCAGACACAGCCAGGCTGATCCTAACGGGAAGATCGGCATTTTGCAGCCATGCCAGCGTAACTCCCTATCTGGTCAGCCAGGGCCAGCGAATTGTGGGCAGATTCGCCCTGATCTGCGATGAACGGCAGCCGGAGTTTCTGCAGGTGGCTTACTTCGAAGCGTTCCCGGATTTGGCCGGATTGGCGGAGCTCATTCTTGGGCAGGCCAGGGCAAACGGTTATTCCTGCAAGAAAGTGGTGGCCGGTATCAACGGACATCTGAACTACAGCGCGGGAATCCTGCTGGACCGCTACGACCAGGCGCCAGTCTGCGGCCTTACCTACAATCCACCTTATTACCCGGAGTATTTCCAATCCTGGCGCAGCCAGACGATGGCCTCGTATCGCTTTCCAGTGGAGCCGTTCGCCGATTACATCCACTCCCAGCAAGATACGCTCGACACTGGGGGAATCACTGTTCGCCGGCTGGACAAACGCAGGCTGCGGCAGGAATTGCGGATTTACACCGAGCTCAACAACGCCTGCTTCAAGGGGCATCCCTACTGGGCAGAACGCAGCCCGGAAGAGGATTGGGAGCTGTTCCGACCCTTCCGTTGGTTCCTGCGCGAGGAGTATCTGCTGTTTGCCGAATATCAGGGCCGGCCAATCGGATTTCTGCTCTGGTATCCTGATTTCAATGAACTGCTGCGGAAAGGTGAGGAGTTCGGCGTCAGGCAACTGCTGCGCTTTAAACACAAAAACCCCATCCGGAGCTTCCGGTTCACCCAGATCGGCGTTCTGCCGCAGTACAGGACCAGCGAGGCGACCCTGGCCTTGGTGGTCAATCTGCTTCCGGCCTGGACTTCCGGCTATCAGTACGGTGAGGCTGGATTCATTTTCGAGGGAAACGTCGAGTGCCTGAATATGACGCAGAGATTCATGCTAAGAGCCCACATATCGCGGCTGCAGCCTTATCGGCGCTACGCTGTGTTCGAACGGGATATGGACTGAGGCGCGTGATGGTATTGAAAGAGGCAACAATCTCCAGCGACAGGGAATCTTTCTTTGCGGCTGCCGAGAGTGTCTATGCGCCTTATCCGCAATACCGGCCAGCGGGAAACGACATCCCGCGTTTGATGCTCGAAGGAGTATCTCCTTTTTGCCGCCACGCGGTTATTCTGCCTTATCTGATCCTGGATTCTGATGCGGTAGTGGGCCGCTTCGCCTTCATCCAGGACGAGAAGTTGCCCGGTGTCGTACAGGTGGCTTGGTTTGAGGCTTTGCCAGGGATCCGGGGCTTGGCGGAGAAGATCAGAAACGCCGCGAAAAAGCTGTTTCCCCGGTGTAACAGACTGGTCGTGGGCTTAAACGGACATCTGAATTATGGGGCGGGATTCCTGCTGAACAGATACGAGGAAGCGCCGGTGTTCGATTTATTCTGGACGCCACCCTATTATCCGCACTACTTCGAGGGCTTGCATGAACGCCGGATGGTCACTTTCCACACTTCCACGCAGCTGTTCTACGATTGGGGAGCCCGGATAGGTCCAACCGTCGATTTGAAAGGCATAACGGTGCGTTCCCTGGATCTGGATAACTTTGAGGCGGATGTGCAGATCTACACCGATCTCAACAACGCCTGTTTCCACGCCCATCCTTACTGGGCGGAACGCAGCGGTGCGGAGGACAGCGAGCTGTTTCGGACGCTGGGTCCTTTTCTGCGCGGGGAAAACCTGCTCTTCGCCCTCTTCGAGGGTAAGCCGGTGGGATATCTCTTGTGGCTGCCCGACCTGAACGAACTGCTGGAGGGATCGGAATCTTTGGGATCCGAGCATCTGCTGAAGTATCAAAACGGTTTCCGCTTCCGCAGCTACAGGTTCTACGAGATCGCCGCCTTGCCCAGCTATGGCGGGCTGGCCACACTAAGCCTGTTTCTGGCGATCCTGCCATATTTAGAGGCGCTGGGTTGCCGGTATGGCGAAGGCGGATTCATCTTTGAGGACAACCTGCCCTGCATCCAGATGACCCGGCGCTTCTTCCAGCGCGCCTTGAGCCAGGACCTCGATCCCTACCGTTATCTGGCGGTTTACGAGAGCGGATTGTGAACCTCGAATTGGAGCAACTGGCCACGGCAAACGCCCTTCCCGCAGCTTGGGACAAACTGGCCGGGGAGTATTACCAGACGCGGGAATTCCTGCTCCATGCCGAGAGATATAATCCCTGCCGGCAACGCTATTACCTGGCCTGGCAGGATGGCGTCCTACAGGCTGGAATGGTAGTCTATACGCTGGTTCTGGATATGTTCACCTATTCCTTCATTCGCCTGCCGCTGTCCATGAACATCGCCGGGATATCCTGTTCCGTATCCGCCAGCGGATTCATTGGAGATCCTGCTTTGCTGGCGGATATGTTCGCCCTGGTCAAACCGCGGGAAAAGGGTTTCCTGATCCTGCTGAACCTCGATTCCCCTGTCAACCTGCCTCAAACGGTCTGCGGCCCCACCCTGCCAACGCTCGTCATGAACGCGGGTTACGCTTCCTGGCAGGATTACACGTATTCCCTGCGGGCCTCTTACCGGCGGCGTCTGGCTATCATAGAAAAGGCCTGGCAGGGCGTAACAGCCATAAAAGGCTCTTGCTCCGGCTTTAGCCCTGAGATGTACGGCCAGTATATGAGTGTGCTGAGCCGGACCAAAGGTAAACTGGAAACGCTTCCCTACGAGTTTTTCCGTAATCTGCCCGGTAATTTCACGCTCACGACTTATTACCATGGGGAGCGGCTCCTGGGCTGGCATATCACTGCCTCCTGGCAAGCCAAGCTGTACTTCTTCCTGGGCGGTTTCGATTACCAGGTCCATGCCGGGTTCCACAGTTATTTCAACCTATTGGGCAACATCCTCCAAGAAGCGATCGCGGGCCGCTTTCCGCATCTGGAACTAGGCCAAACCGCCGAAACCCCGAAACTGCGTCTGGGCGGGGAACTGCGCCACAAATGGATGGCAGGCTATCACTCCAATTGGTTTATCCGCCTGATGCTACACGCCCTGAGGGGAATGCTGGCCTACAAGGAAAACTTTCCGCCCGCCCATCCTTTCAAGGAGCCACAATGAAAATCCTGTTTATCCGTCCGCGTCCTACACCTGAAACGATCGGATTGCAATACGTAATGCTGATGGAACCTCTGGAATTGGAGGTCCTGGCTGCTTTGACGGGCACTGACGATACGCCCCGGATCGTTGACCTGGTGCTGGAAAAACGGCCGTTGGGTTACTTTCTTGACCAGTTCCGGCCCGATGTCCTGTGCGTGACCGGCTATATCACCAACGTTCCGGAAATGCGGCGGTATTGCAAGGCTGCCAAAAGGTTTTTGCCCCATGTGGCAACCATCGTCGGTGGGGTGCATTGCGAGGTTTGCCCTTCCGATCTGGATGATCCCTACATCGATTTCCGGGTGGTCAGAAACGCCACGACCGCCTTTCCACAATTACTAGAGCACATCAAGGGCAGGGGGAAAATACCCCCCGGAGTGCTTTACCCAGGCGAAATCCTCGGCCCGGATGAACTGCCGGATTTTGACTTCGCCTTCCCCTTTCCGGATAGAAGCTTGACTGCCAGGTATCGGAAGAAGTACTTCTTTATCTTCCACGATAAGATCGCGCTGCTCAAAACTTCATTCGGCTGTCCCTACCAATGCAATTTCTGTTTCTGCCGCGTCATCACCCGGGACCAGTACTTCGAACGCCCTTTGGACGAGGTTTTACGGGAATTGGAAAGCATCAGGGAAACCGAAATCTACATCGTCGATGACGACTTCCTGGCCAGCCGGGAACGTGTAATGGCCTTTATCGAAGGAGTCCGCGCCCGAAAGATCAGCAAGGGTTTCCTAGTCTATGGCCGGGCGGATTTCATTGCCCGGAATCCCGATGTCATGGAAGCCTTTGTCCAGATCGGCCTGAAATCCGTGATCGTGGGCTTCGAGTCATTTTCCAACCGGGAACTGGACCTGTATCACAAAAACACGGATTCCCAGACCAACGCGCAAGCCATGCGCGTACTCAACAAGCTAGGTGTGACCTGCTTCGCCACGATCATCCTGGCGCCGGAATGGGACAAGGGGGATTTCCAGAGCTGCCGGCGCAGCATGCTCGATCTGAACATCCACTACGTGAATCTGCAGCCACTGACGCCGCTTCCGGCTACATCCGTGACCGTTGACGACAGAAAGTTGGTGTTCCCGCGCACGGATTTTCACAAGTGGGATCTGGCGCACGTCACTATCCAGCCGACTAAACTAAGCATTCCGGAATACTATCGCCAGATCATCGTCCTCTATCGCCAGATCCTCTTCCAGCCGCGTTTTCTGCTCCAGTATCTGCGCAGATATCCTCCGCGCAGTCTGTGGCGTATGATCAGGGGGACTTGGCTCGTCCAAATGCAATATCTACGCAAACTTAAGGAGGCCAGGCATGCCTAAGATCCTGTTCATCCAGCCCACGCAATACGGCTTCGGCGGAAAATTGTGCAAACAGAAGCGCATTTACCTTCCCGGCCTGGTTTTTCCGCTTCTGGCGGCGATGACCCCGTCGAATTGGGAGGTGGAGGTGCTGCTGGAAGTGGTTGACGATGTGGATTTCGAAAGCGACGCCCACATCGTGGGGATCGGAACCATGGGCTACGCGATGTGGAGGGGTGTGGAAATCGCCGATGAATTCCGCCGGCGCGGAAAACTGGTGGTCTTTGGCGGATACATGGCGTCGTTGGTGCTGCAGGACGCTTTGGACCATGCGGACGCGGTGGTCGTGGGCGATGCCGAGATCTCCTATCCAAGGCTGCTGCAAGATTACGAGTCCACCGGGAAACTGCAGCGAGTATATGATAATCCGGTCACCGACCTGTCGGGTTTGCCCGTTCCGCGCTATGATCTACTCACCGCCAAGCCGATCGGCAACATGCTTCCGGTGCAGGCTGGACGTGGCTGCCCCTTCAGCTGCAGTTTCTGCTCCATAGCCTGTCTTTACCGCGGACGCTATATCAGCCGACCCGTTCCCGAAATCATCCGCGATATCAAGGCCATCCGGGACTTCGGCTACAAGAGGTTTTACCTCATCGACGACAACCTCGTTTCCAACGAAATATTCCTGCGCGAACTGGCCCTGGCGATCGCTCCGCTGGGCATGAAATGGTCCACCCAATGCGCTTTGATGGTGGGCGACAAGCCGGAGCTGCTGGCCCTGCTCAAGCGTTCCGGCGCCGAAATGATGAGTTTCGGCATCGAAAGCATCACCCAGGCAGGTTTGGATAAACTAAATAAATCCTGGCTGCGCGTGAGCGAACATGAACGGCTGATCGCCAGTATCGGCAAGGCCGGGATCCTGGTCAGCAGCGAGATGATCATCGGCACGGACAGCGATACCGAATCCAGCATCCGCGCAACCTACGATTTCATCCGCAAGACGCGCATCCCGATCCCGCGGTTTTATATCCTGACCCCCATTCCCGGCTCTGAACTGTATGAGGAATACCGCTTGGCGGGCAGGCTGGTCACCACGGAGTGGAGGCGTTTCGACGTCGGGACCTGCGTCGTGGAGCCCGTCGGAATGTCGGCCGAACGTCTCACCGAGCTCTTCTGGTGGCTCTACAACAAGGTCATGTCCCTGCCCTGCATTCTGAGGCGGACACTCTTCCATCCCGAAGCCTGGAAAGCCCCCCGGGCGTATCTGTTCGCTCTCTACGTCAATCTGCATTATCGCCGCTATCTGAAGAAACGGGTGCTACCGAACATCCTGTAGGGATGGCCAAGGGGGTAAAAAGAACGATGGGTCAGAGATGGTTGTGCTTGAGTCGAAGCTAGCAGGCTCGCTCAACTCCAGCACCATATCCACTTCAGAATTCGCTTGACGTAACGCCAGCTGCCAAAAGGGTGGGCAGGGGAGAAAAGAATGTGCGGAATCAGCGGAATCCTGTGCCTGGAAGATGGTAAAGCAGTCGACCTCCGGTTATTACGCGCCATGACTGACCTGATCAGCCATCGCGGACCGGACGATGAGGGCTATTTCCTCTATTCCGAGTCCAACGGAGCGGCCCAATACAGCGGGAAGGACTCTTCCGCTCCCATCAAGGAACTGCACCCTCAGCTGGATCTACAGGCCAAAGCCAGCCTGGGCTTCGGTTTCCGCCGCCTGGCGATCCTCGATCTTTCCCCCGGCGGACATCAACCCATGAGCGACCCGCAACTGGGCCTGCACATCGCCTTCAACGGCGAGATCTACAACTACCTGGAACTGCGGGACGAACTGCGCCAACTCGGTTATGAGTTTGCCACCCAGTCCGACACCGAGGTGATCCTGAAGGCTTATCACGCCTGGGGCGAAGGCTGCGTGAGACGTTTCAACGGCATCTGGGCATTCGCTATCTGGGATGGCGGCAAGCGCGCGCTGTTCTGTTCCCGCGACCGTTTCGGCGTAAAGCCTTTCTACTACTGCGTCCACGGGCGAACCCTCTTTTTTGGCTCCGAAATCAAGCAACTGCTGTTGGCGGATATCGATAAAACCCTGAACCAGACGATGCTCTGGCGCTCGATGAAGATCAATTCCCTCCAGGTGTATGGCGCCGAAACCTTCTGGCGGAGCGTCCACGCCCTGGAAGCTGGACACAACCTCATTGTGCGGGACAGCCAGATCTCGCTCCAGCGTTACCATACGCTCGATCCGGATTTGTTCGGAACCAGCTCTTTGCCTTTCTCCGCAGCGGTTGAGCGTTACCGGGAACTATTCCAACGGGCGGTGCGCTGGCAAATGCGTTCGGATGTGGAAGTTGGCGCTTGCCTCAGCGGTGGCCTGGATTCCTCCGCCATCGTCTGTACTGCCGCGAACCAGACTGGCCGTCAGCTACAGACGTTTTCCTCCTACTTCGCCGAGGTTCCCCAATTGGACGAACGGCGCTGGATAGACGCTGTTTCCAGCCACTGCGGCTGTGCATCCCATCTGACCTCGCCCTCCGCCGAAAACGCCCTGGAATGGCTGGCGGAATCTACCTGGTTCAACGATTTGCCTGTGGGAGCGGGGTTCGCCGCCCAATACGGCGTTATGCGCCTGGCTCAACAAGCGGGCATCAAGGTGTTGCTTGATGGCCAAGGCAGCGACGAACTCACCGGCGGCTACCGCCACGCCCAATACAGGTTTCTGGCCAGGCTGCTTAGATCTGGCCAGGGGAAAGCCCTGCTGCGGGAAGTAACGAGTTACCTGCGTATCCATGGAGCCACGCAAGGCATGGCGGGGCTGGGTAAATCCCTGCTCGCCACTGCGCTTTCCGAATCCCAGCTGTATGAACTGGAGTTCCGGAACCTGCGCTTCGAGCCCTTTAACGGCGATTTTCTTGGCCAAGCCAGGCAAAGCCTGACGGAACCTATCCTGGCCAGGATCAAAAATACGCGGGGCGGAAAACTCGCCAATTTCCTCTTCAACAATGTGTATACGACTTCGCTGCCCACGCTGCTGCATTGGGAGGACCGGATGTCCATGGCGGCGTCGCTGGAAAGCCGCGTGCCCTTTCTGGACCACGAACTGGCGGAACTGGCATTCTCCCTGCCCGATGACTACAAGATCCGCCAAGCGAGCGGCAAATACATCCATCGCCAGGCGATGCGAACCATCGTTCCCCCTGCGATTTACGACCGGACGGACAAATCCGTGTTTGGCTCGCCCATTCACCGCCTTTGGTTGCGCGGCGCGCTGCGTCCCGCCGTGGAATCCCTTTTCGCGTCCACGGTTTTTCGCCAGAGGGGCATTTGGTCGCTCCCGCGCATTCTTGCTCAATGGCATAAATACCTGCGCGGCGACAATTCCCAAGCCGAGATGCTTTTCAACGTCTTTGCCCTGGAAAACTGGTTCCGGGTCTTTATTGACAAATGAACAAAAGAGCAAAGACCAGAGAGCAAAGATTTGCCGCGGGTTTCAGCCTTGTAGATCAGCTCTGCTCTCAACTCTTAACTTTTAACTCTTAACTAAATTGAGGTTTCAGATGAACAAACTCGCTTATCTAATGCTGCTTGCAGTGGCCGTACTGGGCCTGAGTTCTTGCAAAATGCTGTTCAAAAAACCCGTCGTGGAGAAGATCCATGACGTCAAGGTCATATCCATCGATCCCGACAAGGTCTTGCTGGAAGTGTCCATCAGCATCCACAATCCCAATGGCTACAAACTGAAACTGAACGCCATGGATGTCTCCCTGCTCAGTAAAAACCGCGACAAGATCGGTTCCGCCTCGCTCAAATCCGCCGTGGAAATCCCCAAAAAGAAGTCCAACGCCTTGGATTTCCGCATCTCGCTTGATACGCGGCCCACGATCCGCATGATCAATCGCTCCGACCAGAAGGTCTTCGTGTATGTCGCCGGCTCCGGATCGGGCAAGGTTTTGGGCTCGCGCAAGCATTTCGCTTTCGAAGAGCCCTACGAGATCGACATCCGGGAACAATTGCAGAAAGTGGTGGCCGGTTTCAAAGCCGACGGCCAGGATATTTTCAAGGTCAAGCGCGCCTACGTTAGCAAAGTAGGCCTCACCGAAAGCCAGATCCGGGTGGATTTCCTCGTCCTCAATCCCTATGGTCTGGAATTCACCTTCAAAAACTTCCCTGCCAAGATCACCATCGGCGACAAGGAATCAGGCAGCGGCGACCTCGTGAATGGCCTCACTTTCAACGAAAAAGTCTATTCCCGCGAGGGTTCCATGGTCTTCCGGATCAACAATTGGAAGGCCATCGTGAATGCCGTCAAAGGCGTCCTTAACGGCGAAATCAACTACAAGGTGGAGGGCGACGTCAAACTCGACGCTTACGGGATCGAGATCGAAAGGCCATATTCCTATCAGGACATGATCAGTATCAATATCAGCGAGTTGATCTTCTAGACATAAAGCGAGTATCAGCATCTGAACCCTTTGATTTTTGACTCAGAGGTACAAGTCTGTCATTTAACATTTGATTGTGTCAAGTTTTGAGGTAGATTGTATATGCCTTATGAGAACTTATCTTTTTTGATTGATGCCTCTTTGTGCCAAAGTTAGAAACTCTATTTTAGAACTTAGTTCGCAGGGGCAATATTTTGGCTTGACAGAAATATGAAATTTTAGGATGCAGATCTCAACAATAAACTATTAGGGAGTAGTAATGGAGAAAGTGATTTTGTTAAGTCTTGTCTTGGTCTTGTTTATGGTTAGCGCTTTGCCTGCGCAGTATACTATCGATTCATATTTTGAATCTGACTCCTCAACCGATTTGTCAATGGAAGCAGGATTGATAGTTTCAGCGGGAATATCAAATGTTGTTACAAGCGATGAACAAACTGGCAGTAACACAGCTGGATTCAGCTGGAGTGGTGGTTGCTTTGCCAGGATGGCACTGAGTAAAAAACTAGCGCTGCAACCTGAGTTGATTGCCAACATTAACCAATGGTCTTATAAGTACGAACAAAATCTCACCACGCGCAGTTACCCTCACAAAATCGTCTCTATCCAAATGCCTGTATCCTTACTGATCTCAGTTAATCAAAATGAAGACCGTGATTTTTTTATAGGATTTGGACCCTTTATAGGAACACCACTGATTGCAAGTGTTTCATATGAGGATAATTCCTATTCTTTGTCTTTCCTAGAGGACTCATCTAGGGTCATTTATGGAGCACAAGTTTTAGGAGGGGTGAAGGATAAGAAAGTTAGCGCAGATATACGTGCTTCATATGAGATTAACGATGTGTATCAAAATCTAGGACAAGGATACAATACGAATATGTGGAATATTCGATTGGTGTTAGGATATTCTTTTTTATAGCGAATAGCCTCAATTTACTGCATAATCCTAGCTAATAAAACTGACAAAAGGAGACTAACATGAAACTACGTAGCATTATTGTTACAGCCTTGCTATTGATGTTATTACTGAGTTCCTGCACGATTAACCGTCCAATCTGTGCCACTTCTAATCCCTTGGGGCAGAAGGTGGGAATTTACACACAGACCGGAATTTTGGGCTTTCCTCCACCGATGAACAAAGAAGCTGCTATTGTCAAAGCAGCCAGGAATGGAGGCATAACTAAAATCTCTACGGTTGATTACAACAGCACTTGGATGATTTTTACCATTAAATACGAGACAATAGTAACGGGAGATTAATCAATAATCCCCGTTTGTGGGGGATGAATTTTGTAGTTTGCTTGCCGAAATGTGTTGTTGTGAGTGGCAACCTCTTGTTGGCAGATTCGAAATCCAGCCCCCCCCAGGATCTGCTGATGAATTTTTGCAGATGCCTGCTTTCGCTGGCGAAATAAGCATGTGTCCCAATCAAAAATTCCCTTACCCAAGAGCTTAAAGTTCAGGCCTGCAACTGCTTGAGTTCCTGCCGGTTGGGCGCGATCTCAACGGGTTGCTGGCGGGTTGTGGGCTTATGCGGCACAAGGGCGTATCCCTTTCCAGAATGCTGTGGTCATGCGGCTTGAAGGAGGATGAGGAGATTTTCAGGCAGGATTGAGGAAGGAGCAGAAATCACTTGACGAAAACGGGACTTCCAAAAGTATAGGAACATTATAGCTGAATTTTATGGAAAAATAGCAAGGAGACAGAATGGTCAAGCTGAGACTGAGAAGGATGGGCGCCATCAACCAGCCTTTTTACCGGATAGTGGTAATGGATTCCCGAGTGAGCCGCGACGGCAAATATATCGAGTGCGTCGGATGGTACGATCCCAAGCCCACCCCTTCCAAGATCAACATAGATAAAGACCGCGCCCTCTATTGGCTGGGCGTGGGCGCGCAGCCCAGCGACACAGTGCGTTCGCTGCTGCGCAAAGCCGGTATTTTGCAGATCCGCCACGAACAGAAAATGGAACAACACAAAGTCGCGAACAGCAGTTCGCAATAGTTCCCACCCGGAATTTCCAAGGAGAGGTGAATGATGAAAGATCTTATTGAGTTTATGGTTAAGGCACTAGTGGACGATCCCAGCGAGGTGAACATCACCGAGATCAATGGTGACAAGATCACCCTGTACGAGCTGCGCGTGGCAAAATCCGATATCGGCAAAGTAATCGGCAAGCGGGGCCGCACCGCCGGCGCGATCCGCACCATCATAAACGCGGTCAGCACCAAACAAGGAAAGAGAGCCGAACTCGAAATCATCGAGTAGATGAACGTATCCGATTTGATCGGAATCGGCAGATTAGGCGGACTAGACGCAGAAGGGTTTTACCAGGTGTTGGTAAAACCGGGATTCCGCGAGGTCCTTGCCGAGACCGACGATATATATTTGATCTTTAACAGCGATAGAGTGTTTTTCGTAACTATCAGTGAAAGAGATTTTTCCGATCGTAAGCTGAGGCTGAAATTTGCTGAAGACGGCATTGCCGAAGAACGGAAACTGCACAGGGAAGTGCTTCTGGCCATCCCTTCCGAGCCCGAACCCGAGGAAGAACCTGATACCTTGATCGGGTTCACGGTGGTTTTCCAGGACCGGGAAGTGGGAAAAGTGGCGGATTATTTCCACAACAACGCGCAGTACGTTTTAGTGGTGGCCTCCAGCGATGGAACGGAGCACCTGATACCTCTGGTGGATTATTACGTGAGCGAGGTCATTCCGGATCCCGGAGTGATCGTGCTGGCTAATGCCGAAAGCTTGCTCAACCTGGCGGATGGCGAATGATGCGGATCGACGTCCTGAGCCTGTTCCCCGGTTCCTTCAACGGAATCCTGGAGAGCAGCATGGTCGCCCGCGCCATTGCCCAAAAGGCTTTGCGGGTTGACATCACCGATTTCCGCAGCTACGCCGCCAACAAGCACAGGCAAGTGGACGACTACGCCTTTGGCGGTTTCGCCGGCATGGTTGTGCAAGCCGAGCCAGTATACGCGGCGCTGGCGGAGCTGTTGGAGAAAGATTGGGCTCCGGTGGTGTATTTCACGCCGCAAGGGCGTCCGCTCAGCCAGCCGATCCTGGAATACTACGCCACACTGCCCCGCGTGATTTTGCTTTGCGGACACTACAAGGAGCTTGACCAAAGGCTGCGCGACATCGCGGTCTGCGACGAGATTTCCCTGGGCGATTACGTCCTCTCCGGAGGCGAAATCCCCGCCCTGGCCTTCATCGACGGCGTGGCGAGACTGCTGCCTGGAGTTTTGGGCGACAGCAATTCCGCCGAGACCGATTCTTTCAGCGCGGGCAGCACAGGCTTGGGTTTTCCCTGTTACACCAGGCCGGAAACCTGGCTGGAACAAAGCGTTCCAGCTGTGCTGCGCGAAGGGAACCACAAAAAGATCAAGCAGTGGGCGGAAGACGCGTCCCATAGGCTGACCAGAACCCGGCGTCCAAACCTCAAGAAATGAGCGCGCTGTATCTGGCCCTGGTCCACCATCCCGTCTTGAACAAAGCGGGGGAGAGCGTGTCAACCTCCATAAGCAACCTGGATATCCACGATATAGCCCGGGCCGCCCTTACCTACGGCGTCAAGGCCTATTACATAGTCCATCGGGACCCCCGGCAAAAGGAACTGCTGGCCAGCATCCTGTCGTTCTGGCAAGATCCCGGCCTGCCCTACAATCCTTCCCGCAGCCAGGCTTTGGAGACAGTGAGGCAAAGCGATACGATCGAAAGTACGATAAACGAGATTACAATACAGGAAGACATGCGGCCGCTCATCATTAGCACGACCGCGCGGACTCTGCAAGATCAGATACCTTACCCGTATCTGCAGGCTCTGACACAAAAAAAGCAACCGGTCCTGATCCTATTCGGCACCGGTTATGGATTATGTGATGAAGTTCATCAAGCGGCGGATCACGTCCTCGAGCCCATCCAGGGGAACGGGGACTACAACCATTTATCCGTCCGTAGCGCCGTGAGCGTCGTGTTGGACCGCATTTCTTCCGAGTACATATATGGGAGGAACCATGGATATTCTGCACACAGTTGGCAGAGACCAAATCAGAACCGACTTTCCCGAATTTCGCCCCGGCGACACGGTGAAGGTCCATTATAAAATCAAGGAAGGTGGCAAGGAACGCGTACAGGTGTTCCAGGGGATCGTGATCCAGAAACGCGGATCGGGTGTCTCCAAATCCTTCACGGTTCGTAAAGTGTCGAACGGCGTGGGCGTGGAACGCATATTCCCGCTGCATTCGCCCAACATCGACAAACTTGAGATCGTCCGTTTCGGGCAGGTGCGCAGGGCCAAGTTGTTCTATCTGCGCCAAGCTAAAGGAAAAGCGGGCAGGATCAAGGAACGCAGGCGTTTCACTGCTTAGTTGCGAAACTCTATCCAATAGAGCCCCCGACTCGACATATAGAGGACGGGGCTCTCGTTTTTCAGCCCAATTTCATACGAGGTGAAGATGCATTCGACCCCAACCGACTCGGCATTCTGGCATTGCGGCAATCTCTATCTGCGCCTGGAAATGGCGCACGGGCGTCTCTCCGGTTTGGAGTTCGTGAGCCGGGCAGAGCCAACGGCGGCCCTGAAGCCGGAAATGGCCGCTGTGTGCCAGCAACTGAGCGAATACTTCGCCGGAAGCAGAAAGAGCTTCACGGTGAAGCTGCATGTGGAAGGAACGGAGTTCCAGAAAGCCGTGTGGAACGCACTGCTGCGGATTCCCTTTGGCGAAACCCGAAGTTACAGGGACATCGCCATCGCCATAGGACGGCCCCGAGCCTTTCGGGCGGTGGGCCAGGCGATCCACCGCAATCCGATCGGCATCATCATTCCCTGCCACCGGGTAGTGGGCTCCAATGGCGCTCTGACGGGCTTTGCCGGCGGAATCGAACTGAAGAAACGGCTGCTCGACCACGAAACACAGGTGGCGCGGAAAAAATGATCGCGGGGGTGGGGACCGACATAATCCGTGTGGAACGGATCAAACGGCTGCTGCTGAACTATCCGCACTTCGTGGATAAGGTGTTTACGACGGGCGAGATCGAATATTGCAGCGGCAAAGCCAGCCCGGAGCAATCCTACGCGGTGCGTTTCTCAGCCAAGGAAGCGGTGATGAAGGCTCTGGGGACGGGTTGGAACGGAACGGTGAACTGGAAGGACATCGAGATCGTGTATGACGAGCAGGGCAAGCCGGAAATCCTGGCCTATAACGGCACACGGGAGCTACTGGACCAACTGGAAGTGAGCGCGATACACGTGTCGCTCTCCCACGAAAAAGAATACGCCGTGGCTTTTGTGGTTCTGGAACGCCAGAAAACTTGACAACAAGCCTGCTCTCCTAGAAACTGAACAATCTGAGGAAATATCGTATGCAATGTTATGTATTTTTCGGTATCCAAGGCAGCGGAAAAGGCACGCAGGCCGAGTTGCTGAGCCGCGACCTGAACTTCCAGCACGTGAATATCGGCGACCTCTTCCGGGACCAGGTATCGCGTCAAACGGAACTTGGCCAGCGCGTCCAGGCAGTCATTGCTCGCGGTGAACTGGTTTCGGACGACCTCGTCTTCGAGATCATCGGCGCGTCACTGGTTTCCGGCCGCGAGGGAATCGTCTTCGACGGCTTTCCGCGCACGCTCAAGCAAGCGCAGTATCTGGTGGAGCATTTCGAGGTCCGGCAGGTGTTTTTCCTCGAACTGGAGGAAGCTGTAGCCGTGGCCCGGATTTCTTCGCGCAGGGTTTGCTCCAGTTGCGGCGCCAATTACAACCTGATCAGCCACAGTCCTCTTCACGAGAACGTTTGCGACCTCTGCGGCGGAGAATTGGCGATCCGCAGGGACGACCGTCCGGAAGCCATCGCCCAGCGGTTGAAGGAATATTACGAACAAACCGAGGTCTTGCGGGAGTTTTTTGCGGGGCTGAACATTCTGGCTCCGATCGACGCCAGTGGCAGTGTAACATCAATTGCGGCATCCATCCGTAAGGTAATACATCAACTAGAACATTAACAAGATATGCTTAAGATACTGCGGCAGATACTGAAACACATCGAGTTCGTGGCTTACATGCTAGCCGTGTGGAGCTTCCTCGTGCTGTTTTTCGAGCCTGTGATCGGCTACTACATGAATTTCGGGCGGGTGGAGTTCTACACCGCTGTGGCCAATCTGCTGCTGCTTTTGCTGACGATCGGGAACCGCTTGTTGTTCGGCGAGGAGCGGGGAACGCAGAAGATCATCATCTTCGATATCCTGATGCTGGCGATGGGCATGCTGCTGCTGATCTATCAGGCGAAGTTCGTGATCTTCGTGCTGCTGGTGCGCCAAACCTATTTTATCATCCAGTTCCTGCTGTTCCGGTTTTCCGAAGGCAAGGTTTTCCGCTGGCTTTCCAGCAATCCGCCGGTCGCCGTGATGCTGAGTTTCGCCACCGTGATCTTTTTGGGGACGGTGCTCTTGATGCTGCCCGTGGCATCCAATTTCAACCGGGTGACCCCATTGGTGGAAGCGCTGTTCACCGCGACCTCAGCGACCTGCGTGACCGGACTGGTGGTGCTGGATACCGGCGTTCACTTCAGCCTCTTTGGGCAACTGGTAATCCTGCTGCTGATCCAGATCGGTGGTTTGGGAATCATGACCCTGAGCACTTTTTTTGCCTTGATCCTGGGTCAGAATATCAACCTGAAACTGAAGAACGTGATGAACCAGGTGGTAGGCGGTGCCAAATCGGTGAACGTGTTCCAACTGCTGAAGAACATTGTGGCGGTGACATTGGTGATCGAAGTACTCGGAGCTTTGATCCTGTTCATCAAGTTCTCGCAGGATCTGAGCCTGCTCCGGGCGATCTATCTATCATTTTTTCATTCCATATCGGCTTTCTGCAACGCGGGTTTCTCTCCCCTCAGCGATAATCTGGTGAGATATGCAGACAGCGCGGTCGTGAGCCTGACAATTCCATTGCTGATCTTTTTGGGCGGGATCGGATTCACGGTTTTGATCGACTTGAACCACTTCCTTTTCTTCAGGGAGAAAGTCCGCAAACTGAGCCTGCACACCAAGATAGTCCTGGCCACCACGGCGATCCTGCTCGCCTTGGGATTCGCCACATTTCTGTTGTTTGAGTACCATGGCTCGATGCAGGATTTCCCGGTCCAGAAGAGGATTCTCAGTTCCATTTTCCAGTCGGCGACCACCCGGACGGCTGGTTTCAATACCATCGACATCTCTACGCTGAGCAAGGCCACGGTCCTGATCTCGCTGGTTCTGATGTTCATTGGCGCGTCGCCTGGTTCTACGGGCGGCGGCATCAAGACCACTACCTTTTCCCTTCTGGCACTTACGGTGATCTCGATGATCAAGGGGCGGCGCGACCTCAGCGTGTTCAAACGCCGGATTCCCCTGGCCAATTTCCGGGAAGCGACTGGCCTGACCATGCTATCCGCGGTTATCGTGGGCTCCATCGTTCTGATATTGCTGGTGGTGGAATCCCATCCCTTCGAGAAGGTCTTGTTTGAAGCTGTGTCGGCCTTTGGGACTGTGGGGCTGTCCATGGGCATCACGGCGGATCTGACGGTGTTGGGTAAGCTGCTGACCACTCTGCTGATGTATATCGGCAGGATCGGCCCCCTGACCATGGTTTACGCCTTCGCGATCAGGAACACGAGATCAAACATCAATTATGCCGAGGAAACCATAGCCATCGGCTGAGGAGAATTTATGGCAAGTTTCGCAGTAATTGGGCTGGGCCGGTTTGGCATGACTGTGGCGACCATCCTGGCCGAGAACGGGATGGAAGTGATCGCCATCGATAAAAACCAGAGCCTGGTGGATGAGATCAGCCAGAAAGTGGCGCAACCGATCTGCATGGACTCCGCCGACGAGAAAACCCTGCGCAGCCTCAATCTGAACGAGGTTGACGCGGTGATATTGGGTATCGGCAGCAACATCCAGGAATCGATTTTGACCTGCGCCCTGCTCAAAAAGATCGGAGTGGGGATCATCTACGCCAAGGTGGAAAACCAGCTGCATGGCCGCATCCTGGAATTGATCGGCGCCCAACACATCATCCTGCCCGAGGAAATGGTCGGCGACCAACTGGCAAAGACCCTGATCTCCAAGAATATTCTGGACTATTTCAAACTGTCCAGCGGTTATATCGTGATCGAAATGATGGCTCCGCCTGAATTTGTGGGCAAAACCCTGCAGGAACTTGCCCTGCCCACTCAACGCGGGATAAATGTGATCGCCATCAAATACAACTATCTGACCGTGTCCGAAGACGGCAACAACCTGATCGAGCAGCGCCACAACGACATGCCGGGCGCCAATGACATAGTCAATGAGGGCGATGTCCTGATCCTGATGGGCAAAAAAGCGAACATCGACAAGTTGATCTACGATACCGCCAATAAGAAGGATTGAACATGAAACGGTCGCTCAAATCCCAATACCATTTGTTGATCACGGTGCTGCTGGGCATGGTGCTGATCGAGTCTGTCCTGTTGCTCTTCGTGATAGGCTCGGCCAAGAATTTGCCTGGATTGGTCAACGACCTGAACACCATCGTCATCGTCTTTGTGTTCATCATTTTCGTGTACGCGGTGGTCATCTACAATTACATCCCGCTACGCCTGAAGAAATCGCTGGGCGAGGTAAACAGCCTGATCAGCGAGATCTCGCATGGCAATTACCAGGTGAATATCAACCCGGAACTCTACAACTCTGATAAGGACATCCAGAGCTTGCTGCACGGTATCCAGAAGATGCTGGGCGTGCTGCAGAGATTCGACCAATCCAAGGCCGACAAGATCTTCGAACATCACCAGCGCTTGCAAATGTTGATCAACCTTCTGCCGCAGGAAGCGCTGATCGCCCTTGCCAACGGCGAGATCAAGTATTGCAACGACGCTCTGCGGCGTAGATTCCCCACGATCACCGAGAATGTGAACATCAACGAATTGCTGTTCAAATCAGAGTTTGACCAGAAGGTCTTCAACAAGATCTCCGAAGCGCTGCGTTACGGCGATAACCTGTTCAACGTGAAGATACCCTCTCTCGATCATCAGCAGCAGGCCACCGTCAACGGATCGATCGTGCGCAACCGCAAAGGCCTGGCAACGGGCGGAGTGTTTTTGGTCAGTTATAGTGACATCGCCAAGTAAGATCAGGATCATTTACGACAAAGAAGCGCCGCAGCGCTTGGACAAGTATCTGGTGGATATGCGCGTCCAGGAATTGTACAGCCGGACCTTCATCGAAAGCCTGATCGAGGCCGATAAAATCCTGGTCAATCTCACGCCCGTCAAGAAGAGCTACCTCTTGAAACAAGGCGACGAAGTGGACGTCACCCTGCCTGAACTACCGCCTGTGGAGGTTGTTCCGCAGGACATTCCGCTGGACATCGTCTATGAGGATTCCGACCTGGCCATCATCAACAAAGCCCCGGGGATGATCGTGCATCCTGGATATGGCAACGCCGACCAGACTTTGGTCAACGCCATAGTCTTCCATTGGGGCAACGGCTTATCCAGCGGTAGGGAAGCCAACCGCCCCGGCATAGTCCATCGCTTGGACCGCGGAACTTCCGGCCTGATGATCATCGCCAAGAACGATCCTACGCAGAGCGCGCTGAGCGAAATGTTTTCCCGGCGGGAGATACGCAAGACCTATCTGGCCGTTACCTGCGGCATCCCAGAACCTCCTGAGGACAGCATCGAAAGCAATATCGCCCGCAGTTTGAGCAATCCGCGCAAGATGTGTGTGGCTCAGGAAGGACGCTGGGCGCGGACTAGCTATAAGGTCATCAGATACTTTCACTATTTCGCGCTGGTCAAGATCAAACTGGAGACCGGCCGCATGCATCAGATCAGGGTGCACTTCGCCGAGCGCAACTATCCCCTTTTAGGCGATCTGCTCTACAACACCAGGCGCCAGGTGCACGCCCTGGTTCCCGAGAACATGAAAAAGAAAGTCACGGAATTGCTCACGACCCACCTGCTGCGTCAGGCTTTGCATTCCTGGCGGCTGGAGTTCACCCATCCATTCAGCGGCGAAAAAGTGGATGTGCAGGCTCCCCTGCCGCCCGATCTGCTCTACACTCTGGACTGGCTGGAGCAGTATTTTGCGATTGACACCGAAACAGGGGATTTAAGCATGGTCTTGGACGACAACAAAGCGTGGTGATTATGACCCAGGATAGAAACCCATCAGTGTTTTGTCCGATCGACACCGCCATCAGGATAATATCTGAGGGCGGAATGCTGATCGTGGTGGACGATGAAAATCGCGAGAATGAGGGAGACCTGTTGATCGCGGCGGACGCGATCACGCCCTCTCAGGTCAATTTCATGATATCGCACGGCAAAGGCTTGCTCTGCGTGCCTATGGAGGCCAGCGCTTTGCAGCGTCTGAACATTCCCCTGATGACGCCCCAGAACACCGATCGCCACGGCACCAAATTCACCATCTCGGTGGACGCGGTGGAAGGCACGACCACCGGCATTTCCGCGCCGGAAAGGGCTCGGACCATCCGGGCTTTGGCCAGGGCCGACAGCAAGGCGGATGAATTTCTGCGCCCCGGGCATATTTTCCCGCTTCTGGCTGAAAAGGGTGGAGTCTTGAAACGCGCCGGACACACTGAGGCGGCGGTCGATCTGGCCAGATTGGCTGGACGCGCTCCAGTGGG
>DAHVPC010000016.1:20839-31239 GCA_027318475.1 Candidatus Cloacimonadota bacterium
ATTATCCGGGAAGACGGAGAAATGGCGCGCTTGGACGACCTGATCCCCTTTGCCCAGAAGCACAAACTCCAGATCATCACCATTGCCGACCTGATCCGTTACCGCCGCCATCAGGAAAAAGTGGTGGAATGCGTGTCCCGGGCCAAACTGCCCACACCCTACGGCGATTTCGACATCCTCACCTTCATCAGCACGGTGTCCGATGAATACCATCTGGCCCTCGTTTTGGGCGAGATCCACAAAAAGGAGCCCATCCTGGTGCGCGTGCATTCGGAATGCCTGACCGGCGATGCCCTCCATTCCCTGCGCTGCGATTGCGGCGAACAACTCAAGCGCTCTTTCGAACTAATCTCCGAGGCAGGCACCGGCGTGATCCTCTACATGCGCCAGGAGGGACGGGGCATTGGACTGGTAAACAAATTGCGCGCCTATCATCTGCAGGATGAGGGGAAGGATACCGTGGAGGCCAATCTGGACCTGGGTTTCCCAGCCGACCTGCGCGATTACGGCATCGGCGCTCTGATCCTCAAGGAATTGGGCTTGAAGAAGATAAAACTTTTAACGAACAATCCCAAGAAGTTGATCGGCTTGCAGGGTTACGGACTGGAGATCGTGGAACGGCTGCCCATCGAGATCACCGCCCGGGATACAAATCGCTCGTATCTACAAACCAAGAAGCGCAAGCTGGGGCATATGCTCAATGATGTTTGACCTTTACTACTCCGCATAGGGAGGCTCTGATGCTCTTTCTTAAATCGCTCACTTTCATAGTTTGGAATATTGGACTCGGAGCACTGCTCATCTACCTGATCAAGTGGTTTCTCTTCAACCCCAAACACAGGCGGATACTGGGAGTGCACATTCCCCTCACGCCAGGTTTTGTGGTCCGCAAGCGGGAATGGCTGTTCACCAAAGCCCGGGATATCCTGCATGATTTTCTGCGCCAGGCTGCGGATAGCAGGCTCAAGAACGGCTATCTGCACAGGTGGGAAGAGCAGGTCAGGCAGGCGGTTTGGGAGCAGACGCAATTTGTGGACGGCTGGAGCCTGCTGCCCCAGAAGTTCAAGGACAAGATCCACGCGTCCATCGCCAATATCGTGCGCGACCTTGCTTCCAAGATCCTGCGCAAGACCGTTCCGCACTTCATCGAACAATGGCAGGTCGAGCACCGGATCGACGAACTTGACGAGCAGTTCAGCAGCGAGTTCATCTACAAATACTTCCGCAAGTATGTCTATAAGCCCCTGCTCCTGGCTTTTGTGGCCATCAACTTCCTCATCGGCATGGTGAACATGATCCTCTTTCTGATCATAGCCTGAAGCACGTCCACCTGAACATCGATCCGTTGTACATCGCGAATGAACGCAGTGTTAACCAGAATTTGACAACCACAGGAGAGTAACCATGGAAGATCAAAACCGCATACCCAGGACCCTGCCGGTCCTGCACATAAACAATGTAGTCATGTTTCCCTATCTGCTGATGCCGCTTGTGGTATCGGACGCCGAATCCAAACTGGTGATCGACCACGCCCTGGCCCAGGACAAAACGATGGCGTTCTTTCTGGATCAGGAAAAGGAGAATCCCGGCGACCTCGGTCTGCGCGAGATCGGAACCTCGGTTTCGATACTCCGGATGCTGCGCAACCAGGATGGCTCGATCAGCCTGCTCTTGCAGGGAACGTCACGCATCCGCCTGCAAAAGGCTGTCCAGCGCGATCCCTTCATCATGGTGGATGTGGAGAGCATCGCCGAGCAGACCATCGACGATACCGAAATCCACGCTTATCGCACCGTAGCCATCGAACTGATGGAAAAGATCGCCTCCGAAAGCACCATCCTGAGCACCGAAATGATCGCCGGTTTGAACAACATCAAGCAGGCCGGGCGGGTAGCGGACATCATCGCCGGCAACCTCGACCTCCAGATCGAAGACCGCCAGATCATCCTGGAGACCATCGACCTCAAGAAGCGCTATAAATACCTGAACAACTGCCTGGCCGAAATGATCAAGCAGATGCGCGTGGAGAACAACATCCGCAGCAACATCCAATTGGAAATGAGCGAAGACCAGCGCCGCTATTACCTGCGCGAACAGATGGAGGCGATCCGCAAGGAACTGGGCGAAAGCGACGAGGTGACCAAAGAGATCCTCAAATGGAAAGACCTCATCCAGAAAAACAAACTTCCGGATTACGTGGAGGAGGTCGCCTACGAAGAATTGGAGCGCCTTTCCACCATGCAGCCTGCCGCCAGCGAATACGCCGTGGTGCGCAACTACCTGGACTGGATCGTGAACCTGCCCTGGCGCACTTACAGCAAGGACAGGCTGGACCTGAAGAAGATCGAGCAGATCCTCACCCATGACCACTATGGCCTGCAGAAGCCCAAGGAACGCGTTCTGGAATACATCGCGGTGAAAAAACTCAAGGGCTCGCTCAAGGGTCCGATCCTCTGTTTTGTGGGTCCTCCCGGTACCGGCAAGACCTCCATCGGACAATCGGTGGCCCGCGCCATGAAGCGCAAGTTCATCCGCTTATCTTTGGGCGGAATCCACGACGAAGCCGAGATCCGCGGCCACCGGCGAACCTACATTGGCGCCATGCCTGGCAAGATCATCATGGAGATCAAGCGCCAGGGCACCGCCAACCCCGTGTTCATGCTGGACGAGATCGATAAACTCGGCCGCGATTTCCGGGGCGATCCAGCTTCCGCGCTGCTGGAAGTACTCGATCCCGAGCAGAACCACAGTTTCATGGACAACTACCTGAACCTCGCCTTCGACCTCTCGGAAGTGATGTTCATCACCACGGCCAACAACCTGGACACGATTCCGCCCGCTCTGCGCGACCGCATGGAGATCATCGAGTTTACCAGTTACCTGGAAAACGACAAGATCGAGATCGCCCGCCATTACCTCATCCCCAAGGAGCAGGACGCCAACGGGCTGGCCGACCGCTCCGTCAAATTCCGCAAATCAGCCCTGCAGGAACTGATCCGCTATTATGTGCGCGAAACCGGCGTCCGCAACCTCCAGCGCCGCATCGGCTCCATCTTCCGCAAGATCGCCCGCGAGGTCGCCGACGGCAAAGACTCCGCCTGGACCATCACCGACGCCAACGTCAAGGATTTCCTCGGCCCCCGTAAATACACCCTGGACGTGGCCAACCGCAAACCGGAGATCGGGGTCGCCACAGGAGTCGCCTGGACCGCTTACGGCGGCGAGATCCTGCTCTGCGAAGCGATACGCATGCCGGGCAAGGGAGCGATCGTCGTCACCGGATTGTTGGGCGAAGTGATGAAGGAATCGGCCCGCATTGCGGTCAGTTATCTGAAAGCCAATTACAAAAGATACAAGATCGACCCCAAGGAATTTGAAAAATACGACATCCACATCCATTTTCCTTCCGGCGGAGTACCGAAGGACGGACCTTCGGCTGGAGTGACCCTCACGACCGCCCTGGCTTCGCTCTTTACCGGAAAAAAGGTGCGGCACGATGTGGCTATGACTGGCGAAGTGACCCTCACCGGCAAAGTTCTTGAGATCGGCGGACTGAAGGAAAAGATGCTGGCCGCCCGGCGGGCCGGTATCCGCAAATTGGTCATCCCGCGCGAGAACAAGGAGTCCCTCGCGGATTTCCCGCCCGATCTGCTGCAAGACATGGATATCACCTTTGTTGACGAAGTGAACGAAGTCTTGGACCTGATCTTAATCCCCCTGCCGCCCAGGAAGAACGACAAAGCGCCAAACGCGGCGAAAAACGCCACCCAGACCTGATCAAGCCAGGATATGGATAAATATCCAAACATAATCATCCTGCTGAATCTGCCGGCGGAATACCTGCCCAAGGCGGAGTTCGTCTTGCGCACCTACTGTTACGTGCTCCGCCTGAATCCGCAGTTTGTTTATGGCAAGCACTATGAGGCTGCGCATCTTTACTATGGCCCCTATTCCGGCAGGGATTACCCCATCAAGATCCACTACGACGGACGCCCCGCCGGATTCTTCGAGCAGCGCGAGTTGTACCCTCTGGATCAGGTGAATTTCCGCCTCTTCAAAAAAGAATACATCCCCTTCCTCTTTTCCCAGACCGGGGAGATTTTTTCCTTCCAGCCGGACAGCGTGATGTTCCGCAAGGACATCGTGGCCAGCGGATTTTACTTTCTCACCTGCTGGCACGAATACATCCTGGGTTTCCATGGCGAACGCCGGGGCAGGGTGGATTTCCGCCAGTCGCTGCAATACCGTTGGGATTTCACCGAAGTTCCGGTGGTCGATGTGTATTGCCAGATGCTGCTCTTCGCCATGGGGATCAGCCTGCCCCAATTCATCCGGGAGATCAACTGGAGCGTCTCCAGCCGCTTTTCGATCTCGCTTTCCCACGATATCGACTATTGGGATTTCTGGGCTGCCGGACAGAAGCAGGAAGTCTTCAAATACAATCTGCACACCTTCTTCAAGCGGCCCGTGACCGCCACTTACAAGATCCTGGGGCATACCCTGCACAAGAACCTCATCCATGACCCCCAGCGTCAGGCCCGTTGGATCCTCAACAAGGAGGCGAAACTGGGCGTGAACTCCACCTGGTTCATTTTTGGCAAGGACGATTATGAGGATCCGCGCCAGAACTACATCTCCGATCCCGGCATCCGCGCCAGGCTGTTGCAGAATCTCGATGGCCGCGAAGTCGGCTTGCATGGCAGCCCGGAGTCGGCCTACAATCCCGCCGCCCTGGCCCGGGAACTGGATCTGCTGAGGTCCCATGGCTTCAACGTCAACGGCTACCGCTCCCACTACCTCAATTTTGATTACCAGAAAAGTTTCCAGATCCTCGAAGAAGCCGGATTGCTCTATGATTCCACCCTCGGCTACTGGGAAAACGTCGGCTTCCGGGCTGGGATCTCCTTTCCCTTCTTCCCTTTCAACATCGCCCAGAACCGCCCTTTCCGCGTTCTGGAAATTCCACTGATCGTGATGGACACCACACTCTACTCCAAAAAAGCCATGGATCTCCGCCCCCAATCCGCTCTGCGCGCGGTCAAACGCCTGATCGACATGGCGGAAAAATACCAGTCCCACCTTTCCCTGCTCTGGCACAACACTAGTTTCGATCCCATCGATTATCCCCTCTGGTCCGGCGTTTACTGGAGCATCCTGCGTTATGCCATCGCCAGGCGGGCCTGGATCACTTCCCTGAACAACATCTATGCCGAGTGGGTCAATAAAAGTTGAGGTTTTGCCATGCCCGGATTCTTGCGTACCGTTCTTAGCCTGCTATGGAAGTTGGGCTTCATCGTTTTGATGCTGGCCACCTTGCTGGTGTTGCCCCTGCTGCTGCTCTGCAAGGTCTTCCTGCGCCTCACCGCCTACCGTCTTTTGGTTTACCGCGTGGCCCAAACCTGGGGCTGGCTCACCGTCTACACCACCGGTTCGAGGATCACTCTGCAAGGGCGTGAAAACATTCCCGCCGATGGCAACTACTGCTTTGTGGGAAACCATCAGAGCCTCTTCGACATCCCCGCCTTCCTGGCCTGTGTGAACCGTCCGGTGGGCTTCATCGCCAAACGCGAACTGAAACGCTTCCCCGTGCTGCGCCAATGGATGGAGCAGATGCCCAGCCTCTTTCTCGACCGCCAGGACGCCCGCCAGGCCTTACGGCTCTTCGCGAAAGGCAAGCAGTTACTGGAAAGCGGATTTCCCCTGATGATCTTTCCGGAAGGCGGACGCAGCGGTAAAGCGCAGATGCGGGACTGGCATCCCGGGTCGCTCAGGCTGCCCCTGATGGCCAGGGCCGCCATCGTTCCCGTGGCGATCTCCGGTACCTGGAAGATCATGGGTTTGGATGCCACCGTCAAGCCTGCCCGCATCAACATCCGCATCCTGCCGCCCATCGCTCCGGAAGATCCCCTTTACAAAGACAAAGCCGGCCTCTTCACACATATCCACGGAACGCTCAGAGCGGCTTTGAAGGATCTGGATACAGAGTAGCCAGGGTTAACGGGTGAGTAGGTCGGCGATAGCATTAACCCATTAACCCATTAACCCATTAACCCATTAACCCGTTAACCATTCTCTCACCCTATAATATATATAGAGGGGGGATGTTGAGTGGAGAGTGAAGTGTTGGGAGTTGAGAAAGTCCACGGGCGGACATCCCGCGGCCCAACAAGCATTTAAGGCGGTTGGGACGCTTCAGGATGTAAAGCGCAGTGAGTGAGGTAGCAAGGCTCGCGTAGGGAGCGCCACACAGGCGCAAGGCTCAAGCGCCGGCAGCGCGCACAAATTCGATCACAAGAATGGTGATGTCGTCTTTGGGTTCCTGTTCGCCGGAAAAGTCCCGCACACTCGCCAGGATCGACTGGGCGATGGTTTCGGGTGTAGGACAGGCGATCTGGGTGAGTTTGGCGGCCAGGCGGGAGTTGCCAAAAAGTTCCTCCCGGTCGTTTACCGCCTCGTTGATCCCATCGGTGACCAACACGATCTCATCGCCGGGATTCAATTGCACCGCCTCTTCCGCGATCTTCACCGCGGGAAAGAAACCCAGCGCGGTGGCATGCGTGGCGGCAAAGGTTTTCACCTCCTGGCCAGCGGTGAGGATATGCAGGGGAACGTGCCCGGCATTGGAGAAGACCAGCATCCCCGTCCGGCTGTCGATGATCCCCAGGATCATGGTCACGAAGTCGGAGGCGAGGTTGTTTTCCGCCAGGAACAGGTTGAGTTTGCCCAGGATTACGCGCGGGCTGGCTGTGTTGACCGCCACGGTACGAATGTAGGTGGTCACCATGGTCATGGTCATGGCGGCGGCGATCCCTTTGCCCACGACATCCGCGATGGCAAAGCAGAAATTATCGCCATCGATCCAGAAATAGTCATAAAGGTCGCCTCCGATCTGCCCCGCCGGCTCCAGGATGCCGAAGGCGGAAACGCGGTCGGAAGCCTGGGAGGGGACGGCGTTGCCGGGGATCAGGTTGCGCTGGATCGTGGAAGCGAACTGGATCTCAGTTTCCATGCGCGACTTGTCCTCCGTGACTTGTTTCAGATTGGAGATGTATTGTTTCAGGGCGGAGGCCATCGAGCCGATGGAGTTCTTCAACACTTCGATCTCCTGGCTGCCGGAAACATCGGGCAGGCGCGGATCAAGATCTCCGGATCCAACCTGGCGCAGGGAACCCACCAGTTCCGCCAAAGGCCGGTTAACCGCTCTGGTTTTGGCGCGGATAGCCAGTCCGACAGCCAGGAAAGCCAGCACAGAAGGGAGGATGTAGATGGACATCAATTTGCGCAGGTCGGCCAGAACTTCCGCGTTGCTGACCTGCAGCACCAGAAACCAATTGATCGAAGGCAGGGGTTGGCTGTAGATCCAGGCTTTTTTCCAGAGGGTGGTGCCGGATGTGCGGAGGAACTGGTCTTCACCCCGCAGCGCCAGCCTGAAATTCTCCCGGGCCTGGCTGTTACGGTGCAGTTCCGCCACGTCGAAGATAGTGTAATTCATAGCCAGCGAATCGGCTGGATGCGCCAGGATCGCTCCGTTGCCTGATAACAGCCAGGCATAGCCGGTTTTTTTGATCTTGATGGGCGCGATGATCTTGTGGAGGTCCTCCAGAAGGATGTCGACGCGCAGGATTCCCTGGTAGCGCGCGGTGTCGGCCAGGGGTATGGAATAGGAACAGATCAGTTCCTCAGATCCAGCCCGGTCGAACCAGGGATCTGTCCAGGCTGGACGTCCGGTCAGGCGGGGGATCTGATACCAGTCCTGGAACTGATAGTCGGTTCCAGGCAGATATTCTTTGCGCTGAGTGCCATCCTCATTGATATAGATGAATGGCGCGCTGCCAACGCCCGGTTCCGGGGCAATGCAGAACGAGACAAGCTCCGGGTTTTCCTGAAGCAGATGCTGGAAATAGGGCTCCAGGCGGTTCATTTCCAGCGGTTCCAGAAGATAGATGTCTTTCAAATTGTCGCCCAGCAGCATCATTTTGTTGAGTTCTCTGCCGATCTGGCTGGCTTTGGCCTGTGCCAGATTTCCCATCGCTTCGCGGGCATTGGCGATCAGGACGTCGGAGATCAGGCGGTTTGTGATCGCGACGAATAACAAGCCTACGATAAACAACACCCAAAAAGTGAAGCTGGTCAGTTGGATCGCCAGGCTGCGGACGCGGCTACTTTTTTTCCTGAGGGTAAAACTCATGATAGTCCACGGGTTGGGAGATGTTTTTGTATTTGAGCAGGATAGCCTGCGCCCGCTCGAAATCGGCGGGATCAAGCCAGCCTACCTTTTCCGGTTTTTCCAGTACGCGGTCGCGCATTTTGTCCAGCATCCAGGCCTGGTGCGAGCGATTCGCAGGCAGATGGGCAATTTTCTGGTATCTAAGCACCACGTCCAGAGTTTCCTCGCGATGCTCCAGGGCGTATTTCCATCCCTCCAGCGTGGCATTCGCAAAAGCCCTGCACTGATCGGGATGAAGGGCATAGAAATCCCGGGTGGTGTAGAGTCCGTCGTCGATGATGTCGAAGCCGTAATCGCCCAGGTTGAAGGTGACAAGTTCGTCTTCATCCAGGCCGGCCATCAGGATGCGGTGATACTCATTGTAATCCATCACGTTCATCATGTCCACCGCATCGCTGAGGAGCAGGTTTACCGACCACTCGATCGGCACCACCTGGATGTCCAGGTTTTGCTCTTCCAGGAAGTGGCGGACATATTCCCCGGGTTCGTCGCGCCAGACGCCCACTTTTTTACCGCGCAGGTCGCGCAGGGTTTTGATCCCGGAGGTTTTTTTGCCCACCAACAGGGTGGAGTTCTTTTGCGAGATCTGGGCTAGGTTGACCACACCAGGCCCGCTGTGATAGTTGTGGATGGCGTAGATCAGATTGATGCTGGTAACATCGGCACTACCTGAGATGAGGGATTGATAGGGCGGGTATTCCAGACCGCCTGGAAGGATCTCCACATTCAGCCCCTGCCTGGCGTAAAACCCTTTTTCCTGCGCCATGAATACTCCGGCAAACTGTGCTTGATACAGCCATTTGAGACGGTAGCGGATGGTGAACAGGTCCGCGGCGGGCTGCTCTTGTGTCTGGGGGAGAGACTCCGTTCCTCCTTTCCTCTGTCCGCCGTTGCGGGGGCATCCGGCCAGCGCAAAAAGCGCCAGGAAAACAAACGGGAACAGGGGTAAAGATAAAAATCTTGCCAAGCCAACTGTTTTGCTCACATCACTCCTTAATCTTCGATACAGCCGGGGCTGCTGCTTCACGGTCCCGATAGTCAAAGTCAATACCAACTTGCGGCGAATAAGTGTCAAGGAGAAATACCGAAAAAAACACTTTATCTGTGGAAATATATCCACAAGCGCGGTGTCGATGCTGGAGTGGGCGCTATTTTGGCCTGGTCAGACGGTATTCCCGGGCCGCTCCCAGGAAATCCCGGAACAGGGGATGGACTTTGTTGGGACGGGATTTGAACTCAGGGTGGAATTGCACGCCGATGTAGAAGGGATGCTCGGGAATTTCCACGATCTCCACCAGCATGTCGTCGGGCGAAAAACCAGCCAGCGCCAGCCCTTTGGAGGTGAGCCGGACGCGGTATTGGTTGTTGAATTCATAGCGGTGGCGGTGCCGTTCGCTGATGGACGCGCTGCCATAGGCTTTGCGGGCCAG
The DNA here is from genome assembly GCA_027318475.1 of Candidatus Cloacimonadota bacterium. Lineage (GTDB taxonomy): Bacteria > Cloacimonadota > Cloacimonadia > Cloacimonadales > Cloacimonadaceae > Syntrophosphaera. The sequence continues at coordinate 30,497 of DAHVPC010000016.1, forward strand.
GCTACCGGGCGCGAGTTTGCAGGGGAAAGCGCCCAAACGCATGGTGCCGCCGACCATTTTCTGGTAAAGCTGGTCTTCCATCATGTGGATTACGGGGTGGGGGCTCTGGGGGGCGAATTCCGTGCTGTTCGCGTCTTTGCAGTGGCAGACGTGCCGGGCGAATTCGATCACGGAAACATGCATGCCCAGGCAGAGGCCCAAATAGGGGATCCGCCGGGTGCGGGCATACTGGGCGATGGCGATCTTGCCCTCGATCCCCCGCACTCCGAAACCGCCGGGGATCAGGATGCCGTCCGCGTCCTTCAGTTCTTTGGCCAGTTCTTGCGTCTTGAAGGTCTGCTCGGAATCCACCCATTTGATCCGCAATTGGAGCTTGTGCGCGGCGGCGGCGTGCTGGAGCGCTTCTTCGACGCTTTTATAGGCGTCCTGGTGGCGCACGTATTTTCCGCAGACGGCGATGGTGACACTGGCGCTGCTGCCAGCGCTATTGGCGAGGAACTGCTTCCAAGCGTGAAGCCGCAGGGGTTTGCATTCCAGGTTGAAATGCTGGCAAATGATCTTGTGCAAGCCCGCCTTGCCGAAGGTGAGGGGGACCTGATAGACGCTGGGCACATCGATGGCGTTGATCACATGTTCGCGCGGAACGTTGGTGAAAAGTGCGATCTTGGCGTAGATCTCGTCCGCGAAAGGCTTCTCCGAGCGGCAAAGCAGGATCTCGGGCTGGATGCCGATCTCCCGGAGTT
>DAHVPC010000170.1 GCA_027318475.1 Candidatus Cloacimonadota bacterium
TTGCAGGGCATGCCAGGCAGGTTGGTCACGAAGTTGTTGTAGAACGTGAGGGCGGTGATGTTGCCGTAGAGGCCAAGTTCGGCCTGATAGTAGAGGCACTGGAAGAGGCTGTTCTTATAGTAGAATTCCAGCGGCACCCCTTCCGCCAGGTTTCCCTCGCCAACCGTGACGACGTTCGTGCCTGCCGGCTGGACCGTGATGTTCAGGTTCGGGCTCTGGTCGTTGGTGGTATTCTGGTCACTAGCCAGGAATACCTTGCCATAAAGAATGGCGGGGCCTTGAACGGTGGGAGTCCAGCTGAGGGGAATCTGGACCGTTTCACCGGGAGCGCAGGAAATGCCTGACATGGTCGCCAGTTCGGCATTGTTTCCGTCATAGAGTTTGACCGTGTAGGTGTCCTGGGTAACGGTGCCCCAGTTGAAAATCGAGGCGGTGTAAGTGGTCGCGACGTTCACCGAAGGCGTTGAATTGCCCTGCAATTGAGTGCAGGCCAGGTCGTTGGAGGCGATCAACTCGATGCCCACGTCATCGACGTAAAAGGTCCGTCCGGTGCCGCCCAAACCGTGTTTGATCGCCAGATAGCGCCCTGTGCCCGTGTAGGAATTGAACGGCACGGTGTATTCCAGCCACGTGGTTGTGGGCGTGATTGAACTCACCTGGGTGTAGGTGGCCAGATCAGCGGGATCGCTCATCACGCCGAAGTTCAGGGTATAGTTCGAACCGCCGCCTTTCACCCAAAGCCGCATCCGCACTGTGTTGGCGGGAATGGCGGCCGCAAGTTGGGGCGCGATCAACAGCAATTCTGTGGTGGCAACCGAGCCGTTGTAGATGCGCACGCTGTTCGGAGCGCTGTGCGGAGAGGTGACATAGGTCACCACGACCGCTCCAGCTGCGCCAGCCGGCTCGATCAGCGCTTGCCAGTCGAAGGGGAGGGCTGGCGCGGTGACGCTGTCGAAGCTCTGTTGGTAGGGCAGGACGTCGATGATGTTATCCCCGTGGGTGGTGAAGCTCCAGACTGGGCAATTGGGAGCGTCGCCAAACTGGTTGTAGGGAATCACCTTCCAGTAGTAGGTGGTATCCAGTTCCAGATCGCCGGGCGGGTCGTAACTGTTCATCGTGCCGACGTTGACTTCCTCCAGGATATCCGTGGGCGGGTTGTCGGTGCCCAAAGAAAGCCGGTATCCGTCCGGAAAACCATCGGGGGACATCCAGCGCAAGACCGTGTTGGGGGTGATCTGGGTGCCAGCGTCGGGGGGGTACATCACCACTGCTGGCTGAGGAGCCGTTGTTTGCGCGGTGATCAGGGCGATATTGGCCCGGCTGTAGGTCCGGGTCCCCGTGAGGTCGCTGGGGAAGGACGCGTCCTGTCCCTTGTACACGGTGCGGTAATCCGTGCTGGTGCTGGTATAGCGGAAGGTCGGGTAACCGGTGGGATTGTCGCCGTCCCAGCATTCATACAAGAATTCCACGTTTTCGCTGGCATTCCAATCAAATGGCGTGTCGAAGTGCAGATAGTGCCAGCCGCCGCCATTGAAGGTCACATCTTGTTGGAGCAGCAGCGCGAATCCGGCAGGACTGGGGTACGTGTTATCAGCGGTGTCGTAGAAGTTCTGGGTGGTGTGGCGCCCATAGATGCGGATGTCCAGCATCGTGTAATTTGAGGGCGTGTTTCCCACGTAGAAACCTACTCCCACTATCGAGCTGGCATTGGTGAGCCCAGACCCGGAAATTTCGGCCTGGGTGTAGATGGTTTTGCTCCAGGTGTAGTTGTACGATCCGTACCAGGGATTGGTGGCACTGGCGGATGTGCCGGTGCCGATGACGTAGATATCGCCAAAGGCCAGGGCCGCCAAAAACAGGAGCAGGGTAAAGAAAAGCAGTTTTTTCATCTTGTCTCCTTATCTAATTGTGGATTTTCGGGAGGATAGGCAGGCGGAAACGCAAGTTGCCCGCCGATTGGAAGAAAATGGGGGGATTTGTTCGCTGAACTGGATGCTTCGGATCCTGTGAGAGGCGGACGCGAAAACGCGGACCGCCTGCTTTGGCCCCTTTGGCCGTTTTTGCCCTCCGCGGCAAAAACCTGAGCATGGGCCGGCGCAAAACGCGCTGAACCCAGTCCAATGGCCACAAGACATTCCTTTGCCGGCCAAACCGGCTGTTGTTGGCCAGGCCCAAACCGCTGCGCCATAGTTTATCCAGCGGCTGTGGCAGGGCCGGTGTCTCACATTTCCATGCTGATTTACTTCCTATATAAACTGCCGATTTTTGTAAAGGATTTTTTGCCTCGGCCACAGATTTGCGTGCCCGCCTTCCGCATAATAATTGGGAATATGAGGTCCTGGGGCAGTTCCGGCAGCCGCGAAGCAAACTCTTGAATATCTGTAGTTTATGGATTCGCTCCCGGGTCTTGCAGTCAATCACTTGTCAATCAAGCCTCAATCAAGCGTCAATTATTGACGCTTGATTGACTAGTGATAGACAAG
>DAHVPC010000171.1 GCA_027318475.1 Candidatus Cloacimonadota bacterium
TCAATTTCCCAAAACCTGACGTCCATCTTCGTGACATATTTACGGCTCTTAGCCTCTGTCCCGAAAAGACCGACGATTACCAATTATTCAAAGCCGTAATTCGCGTGGCGAATCATGCCGGTGTCTCTCCGTACAACGCCGACAAAGTATTCTGGTTGATTGGCAGTGGCTACTTCTATGCCGATCCACACTTGGGTAATGAGGGGCGGGTAGGCAGTCGTAAGAAGGAATTCATTGAGTATGCAAAACCATTACTCGATGGAATATAGCAACAACCTAGCGAAAATGCAGTAAATCCTCTGTGCTCTATTTTAACGATGAAACATGAATGAAATCAATAAGAAATCACGAGCGGACGGGCAGGTAACAGGGCTTGCTGGTGAGTTTTTCGTTGCCGCGGAGTTACTCAAGCGCGGGCTTCAGACCTCCGTCACGTTTGGCAACGCCAAGGCCATCGACCTACTGGCGCACAACCCGTCAACTGGCCAAAACTTTACTGTTCAGGTCAAGTCACTCCGAAATGTGAATTATTTCCCAATAAGGCCGAGTTCAGTTAGAGAAAATCACATTTACGTATTTGTCCTTTTAAACAACCCGGGACAATCAGTTCAATACTATATCGTACCCGGTGATGTTTTGGTGAGAGACCAAGCGCGCTTTGGTAAAGAGTTTCAGCATCCGACCTTCCCGGGCATACATCCGAAGATGCTTCATGAGTATGAAGATGCTTGGCATCACTTTGGGCTCTTATGACCGCTGAACAGACCTTCGAGAGGATTGCCTCCGATGCTAGCGTTCTTCTAGCGATGCACTTAGGGGCGCAATATGCCATATGTGAATAGGGCTCGTCAGCAGAATCTGTGGATTACAACAGGTTCTGGCAGTTCGCCAAGTGTGTGATATAGCGCCACTTGCAGGCACTTGGTCGATTTGAAGCCATACGCTTTTCTCATTGTCAGTTTTGCTTTGAGGTTCAGGCCCTCTACCGCGCCGCTGGAGAGCCGGCCTTTTGCCTTGAACCAGTTGAGAATCATCGGCTTATGGTTGCGCAACATCCGGGCGACCTTCTTCATCGGCTCAAGGTCGGTCTGTAGTGTTCTGGTCACCCAGTTCTCCAAAAACCTGTCGGCGAAGTCATACCGATGGTACTCCCAGAACTGCTGGAAATCCTCGCGGAGCAGATACGCCTTGATTGACGAAAGGTTGAGCTTGAGCAGGTCTCCCAATCGCGATGTCTGCTTCTCGGATAAATTTTCCGGTCGTTTCAGTAGCAGCCAGCGGCCCTTTTCCAGGACGTTTTCCTGCTTGGCTGCTTTGAACTCTTTGGCCTCGGCACGCCGGATCTCGTCGATTGCCTCGTTGAACTTTCGCATGATGTGGAAGCGATCGAGGATGTTCAGGGCATTGGGTGCCTTCTTGGCAATGACCTTGAGATACGGCGCCCACATGTCACTACAGACATATTTGAGCTTACCGCTGCGCTCTTTACCGAATTCACGAAAGAACCGGAGCAGCGTTTTTATCCTGCGCTCGGGACCGCACCAGAGAAGGCGTCTGGCCCCAGCATTGAGCTGGTAGACCAAGGTCAGGTACTTGTGACCTTTGAAGACGGCAATCTCATCAACGCCGATTTCGGTGACGCCATCGAGGTTGCGGTTAGCCAAGCCGTAATCTACGACAAACTGCACGGCCCGAAAGACGCTGTCCCAACTGGTCTTGAAAATGTCCGCCGTCTCTTTCCAGGAAAGCCTGCGTGCCCACCTGGCAAGGTAGACCTGATACGAGAACGTCATCTGCTCTTTGCCATACCCCCACGGCATTGCCTCAACCTTTATGCCGCAAACCGGGCACGAAACCCGGCGGGGAGCATAACGAAAGAACACCTTGAACGCCCAGATCGGCACATACTCGAACAATCTGGCAGATTGCGTGTCGTATGTCTTGCCGCGCCTGCCGCATTCCGGGCACTCAGGCTTGCTGTTGCGACGGGGTTTTATGTCAACGACCAGGGCTTCAAAACCGCCGACTTTTAAAAACTGACAGTCACCGTAAATGAAAGACTTGAAACGTTCGATCTTGTTCAGTACAGTCTTGATAAGCATTGCTTCTCCGGGCTGGATCTGATGTTTTCTCGCAAAAATCATCATTACCAAAACGAAGAGGCAATGCTCTTATTTTTTTAACCAGCTACCCACAGATTCTGCGGAAGAGGCTGTGAATAATGCCCAGCGGAAGCTTACGGCTTTGGCAGATAGAATCCTGAATTCCTTTGGATCAAGGAGGGAACATGTCTCAGGCCTTTAAAGTCATTGTTGGCGAACTATCCCTGGAGGCGGAGTTCCTCGATACTCCTTGCGCACAAGCTATAGTTGCTGCGCTTCCTCTTGAAGCCGGCCTCAACGAATGGGGCGATGAGTTTTACTTCG
>DAHVPC010000172.1 GCA_027318475.1 Candidatus Cloacimonadota bacterium
TTTGCTTCGTAGCATACAGATGATGCGGGTCAGAGTTCCAAATGAGGCGTTCAATCTGATTTACAAGCAAATTGACAAGTCGCACGATCTGCTTTTTGATCTGTGAAATCTGCGGGAAATGGTGAAATGTGAATTGGTCTGAAAAATGGCGTCCCTGAGGCGATTCGAACGCCTGACCTTCACCTTCGGAGGGTGCCACTCTATCCAGCTGAGCTACAGGGACGCGAAATTTACAGTGCATCGATTTCCGGAGCGCGGATTCTGTCAATCCTTTTGGGCGGCGGCTATGGCCGCATCTCGCTTTTGCCGCAGAGAAAAGCGGTGGCGTGGGGACAGAAGACATGCAGATGATCGGTAATGCTGTGGGACAGGTGGCGGATCTCCCATTGCGCATGGGCATCGGAACGCAGGCGCACAAAGTGGTAAAGCTCGCGGAGGTTCATTTTGGCGATCACTTTCACCTTGTTGGCATTGAGCCTGGTATAGGGCTTGATATTGGGGTGAACGATTCTTAGGCTGTCCCGTAGTTTTTCTTGTTTAACTATCAGATCATCCCATTGCTTGGCACGCCCGATATCGTGAATGGCAGAAGGCATAATGTAGATATCGTCGGAAGGATTCTTTTGCTTGATCATCGTTCCCATGCGGTGGCGTTTGAACTGTGCCCAGCAACTCTCCGACATCCGCAATTCGAAGGTGACATCAACCAGTTCGAAAGCGCGGGGCATCTTGTGCCAGGGCTGAATATTGGCAAAGATCTTCTGCCAGAGGGCTTGCTTGGCATCGAAGTCCAAACCCGCGATCTTGTCCCGGCAGCGTTGATAATCGCCCTGTGTCTGCTCAAACAGGAGCGCCGCGAGGATCAGGTCGTCGGTATCAGTGGTCACGTTCAAAGCACGCACGCATTCGACCTCGTCAAAATCGTCACGGGAAACTCGAAGCACACCGGGTTTGAAGGTGCCGGTGAAAGCGTCCTTTTCTGTGTAACGGACGAGCGAAGGGCAGACCTGGGAAACAGGCTCAAGGAGTTGGGCACGTAAATCCGCCGCTTCCTGCAAAGGGTTGGCGGCCAGGCGCTGGAGCAGGTTTTCCAGGCTGCGGGCGTTGATCGTCATGCCCAATTGAGTTTTGGTGGCCAGGGGCAGGATGTAACGAGCGTCTTCCTTGGCCAGGCATTCGCGCTCGGTATCGCTGAGTTCTGGAAACTCTTTGGAGTAAAATCTGAGCAACGCGGCAATACTGGCCTGGTATTCGGCAAAGAGCGCTTTCATAGCCAAACCGTAAAGGGCTTTCTTGTTCAGGTGGGCTGGGTCTTCCAGTTCCCCGGGGATAACGTAATCCTGGCTGAAAGTCACATAGCGCTGGGATTTTTCGGTGAAGGAGGCCAGCCGGATGGTTTCTAGGATATCGGTGAGCAAGCGCGAAATGCCGATGATATCAAAATTGAAGACGGCATGTTCCGCCACCGAGGCATGGCCCAGTTCGAAGATGATCTTGCTGTTGGAGCGGCGGGCTTTGGCAAGTTCCTGAAGGGCTTCCTGGCGTAGTTCCGTTACCGACAGAGGACTTCGGCTGATACGAGCATAGGCGGCGGAAATCACTTCTGGCGTGGCTGTGGGCGTGTCCAATTGCTGGATCAGGGAACTATCTATGTTGTAGCCGGCGAGGCTGACTTTCATTGCTTATCCTCTCAAAGCAAGGCCAGAACGTTGCTGGCGCCGATCCGGTTCGCACCGGCCGCAATCATGGCCAGAGCCTGTTCCCGGGTCTTGATCCCGCCTGATGCTTTGACGCCGATCTTGGGGCCAACGGTTTCTCGCAGCAGGCGGACGTTTTCCACGGTAGCGCCTGCGCTGCCATAACCTGTGGACGTCTTCACAAATTCTGCGCCGGCCTTCTTGGCGTAAAGAGCGCAGGCGATGATTTCCGTAGGACTCAGGAAGCAGGTTTCCAGGATGACTTTCAGTAAAACGCCGTTGCTGCGTGTCAATTCAGCGATTCCCTTGATCAGTTCGTAGGAATGAAGGGGGTGCCCGCTTTTAACCGCGCTGAGGTTTTGGACCATATCCAGCTCCTCGATTCCGGTATTGATTACCGCCAGGGCTTCGGCCCCCACCGCGTAACGGTATCCGGCGCCGAGTGGGAAATTGATCACGGTGCAGGATTTGACCGCAGCGGATAAACGCAACTGCAAGGGATGGGAGAAGTGCGAATTGACACAGACCGCCGCGCATTTATGGTCGTTGGCGACGTCACAAAGGGCGTTGACCTCACTCTGGGTGGCATCGGCTCGCAGCAGCGTGGCGTCGAGGATGGAAGCGATCCCAGCCTCGGGATTGAATATCTGGTCGGGTTTTTCCGCGCGGCAGAC
>DAHVPC010000173.1 GCA_027318475.1 Candidatus Cloacimonadota bacterium
ACGATGGGTCCGATCGCTTCAGCCTTGGCGAAGCGCTGGGTGAGTTTGTAGCCGATGTTGCCCGATTGCAGGTCGGGGAAGATCAGGGTGTTGGCATGCCCTGCCACTTTGCTGTGCGGGGCTTTCATCTTGGCGATATGGGGCACGATAGCGGCATCCAGCTGCATTTCCCCGTCGAACTCAAAATCGACTTTGCGCTTGGTGAGGATGACTTTGGCTTCCTGCACTTTTTCCACCATTTCGTGCTGGGCGCTGCCCATCGTGGAGAACGACAGGAGGGCCACCTTGGGTTCGTCGCCCACCAAAGCTCTGCGTGTGTTGGCAGTGCTGATGGCAATGTCGGCAAGTTGCTCGGCATCGGGATTGGGAACCACAGCGCAATCGGCGAAGAAATACACACGGTCTTCGCACAGATAGTCCAAAACCACCATGATGAAGCAGCTGGAGACAGTCTTGAGCCCGGGAACCACGCCGATAACATGTAAGGCCGCGCGCAGAACGTCGGCCGTGGTGTTGACAGCGCCAGCGACCATTCCGTCGGCCAAGCCGAATTTCACCAGCAGGGCGCCGAAATACAGCTCGTTGCGCACTGTCTGGCAGGCTTCTTCCATGGTAACGCCCTTGTCTTTGCGTTTATCGAAGTAGAACTGGGCAAATTTGTCGATATCCGGATGGGTTTCCGGGTCGAGGATCGTGGCCCGGCTCAGGTCCAGATTGTGTTTCTTGGCGTCCGCCAGCACAAAATCCGGCTTCCCCACCAGGATGATATCGGCGAAGTTTTCCGCAAGGACGATATCGGCCGCTTGCAGTGTCCTCACGTCATAACTTTCAGGCAGGACGATGCGCCCTTCCTTGTTCTTGGCCTTGGATTTCAGTTCGGCAATGATGTCCATTGTCTCTCCTATGTTTCGTTATCTATAATGATGCGGGATATATCAGCCACCCGCAAAAACTCACTCTTAACGTTGTCCAGCAGCGCGTAGCGGTTGCCTCGCAGGGCAAGGTCCTCGCAGTTTACCAACACCGCGTCGAAAAAACGGTCGATATGAGCACCGAACGCCACCAGTAAAGAAATGGCGCCGGCAAAATCAAGTTTGACAAGGCACAGGTCGATATCCTGTTTCAGAATCTGCAATTGGGCATGGAGTTCGCGTTCTTCAGCAACCTGGAACAGCGAAGAATCCAATTGTGGGAATTCTGTCCGAGCGCCGATGATGTTGGCCGCCCGCTTGAATCCGATCACCAGGCGCAGAAAGTCGTCCCGCTGGCGGAACGTTTGCAGCGCCGAGGCGCGCTTAGCCAGCTGGGTCGGGCTGCCCAAACTGAAGCCCATCACGCTTTCCACGACATCGTAATCGAGATCCATCTGCTTGAGCATGAATTCCACGCGTTGCCGGAAGAAGTTTTGCGCGTCAGCGGAAGCAGTGGCGGTCAATTCTGCGTCCTGGGCAATCAAATCCAATGCGGATTCCAATAATTCAGCCAATTCGAGTTCCCAGCCGCGGTCCACAATGATCTGAACCACGCCGTTAGCTGCTCGACGCAAGGCGTAGGGGTCGGCGGAGCCAGTGGGAACGAGCCCGATTCCGATTATTCCGCAGACCGTGTCCAGTTTGTCCGCCAGGGCCACGACCGCTCCGCTCGTTGTTTGGGGCAGTCCGTCGTTGGTGCCCCTCGGCATGTAATGTTCGTAAATGCCAGCCGCCACTTCCTGGTCTTCACCGCTGGCAAGCGCATATTGCTGGCCGATGTAGCCCTGCAGTTTGGTGAATTCCTTTTCACCCAGCATGGTGGTCACCAGATCGGCTTTGCATAGAATGGCGGTGCGCAGGACACGCTTTATCTGCTCGGGTGCCAGCTCCAGTTTGGCGCAGATGAGTTTTGCCAGTTCCAGAATTCGGCGGCTTTTCGCGGCCATGCTACCCAGTTTAGCCTGAAACACGACCTCATCGAGGCGTGGAAGATAGGACTCCAAGGGAACGCGCGTGTCCTCCTGGAAATACCATTGGGCATCGTTCAAGCGGGCGCTGACGACCTTTTCGTTGCCCTTGCGGATGATCTCCGAGCAGGCCGGATCGCCATTGGAAATAAAGACAAATTTGTTGCTCAACCGTCCCTTGCCGTCTTGAACGGAAAAGTACTTCTGATTCTGGCTGATGGTGGAGGTGATGATTTTCTCCGGAAGAGCCAGGAAGCGGGCATCGAATTCAGCCTCCACCGCAGTGGGATACTCCACGAGGTCGGTTACAGTCCCAGCCAGACGTTCGTCTGGGACAACCCCGAGAGCTGGTTCAGACAAAACCTTTGCCAGCCCT
>DAHVPC010000174.1 GCA_027318475.1 Candidatus Cloacimonadota bacterium
CTCTATCCAGCTGAGCTACAGGGACGCGAAACGTTACGCGCATCGATTTCCGGGGCGGCGATTCTGTCAATCCTTTTGGCGGTCGGCAACTGGCCGCAGCTCGCTCTTGCCGCACAAAAAAGCCGTGGCGTGGGGACAGAAAACCCGCAGATGATCGGTGATGCTGTGCGACAGATTGCGGATCTCCCATTGGGCATGGGCATCGGAACGCAGGCGCACGAAGTGGTAGAGCTCGCGGAGGTTCATTTTCGCCAACACCTTCACTTTGCAGCTATTGAGCCTGGCATAGGCTGAGATATCGGGAAGGACCTTGTGGAGCCTGCCGGCCAGCTTTTCCACACCGTCGATGAGCTCTTCCCATCTGAAAGCACGGCCGATATTCTGAATGGCCTGGGGAACAGTGTAAATCTCGCCGGCGGATTTCTGCTGCCGGATGATCGTGCCCATGCGGTGGCGTTTGAATTGAGCCCAGCAGCTTTCCGACATCCGCAGTTCAAAGGTGATATCGACCAATTCGAAAGCGCGGCGCATCTTGTGCCAGGGCTGGATGTGGGCAAAAACCTGCTGCCAGAGGGCTTGTTTGGCCTCAAAATCCAAGCTGGCGATCTTATCACGGCAGCGGCCAAAATCTGCGCTCGTTTGTTCGAATAACAGCGCCGCGAGGATCAGGTCATCCGTATCACTTGTGACATTCAGCGCGCGCACGCATTCGTCCGGAGAAAAATCGTCCCGCGTCACTTTGATTTTACCGGGCTGGAAAGTGCCGGTGAATTCATCCTTCTCCGTGTAGCGGACCAGCGAAGGGCAAATCCTGGCGACAGGCTCCAGCAGTTGGGCGCGCAGTTCCGCAGCCTCCTGCAAGGGATTGGAGGCCAGGCGCTGGAGCAGGTTTTCCAGGCTGCGGGCGTTGAGCGTCATGCCCAATTGGGTTTTGGTGGCCAGGGGCAGGATGTAGCGGGCGTCTTCCTTGGACAGGCAGTCGCGGTCTTTTTCAGGCATCTTTGGATGCTTGCGCGCGTAGTAGCTGTGCAGATCAGCGATGCTGGCCTGGTATTCCGTGAAGAGACCGTTCATGGCTGAAATGTAGTGGGTTTTCAGATCCCGGTGGAACTCAGGCTCCAATTCTCCAGGGACCACGTAATCCTGGCTGAAGGTTACATAACGTTGCGATTTTTCGGTGAAGGAGGCCAGGCGGATGGTTTCCAGCGCATCGGTGAGCAGCCTCGAAACACCGATGATGTCGAAATTGAAGACGGCGTGTTCGGCGACCGAAGCATGGCCCAGTTCAAAGATGATCCTGCTGTTCGAACGGCGCGCTTTGGGCAGTTCCTGCAAGGCTTCGCGGCGCAGTTCGGTGACGGACAGGGGACTGCGGCTGATGCGGGCATAGGCAGCCGAAAGCACTTCCGGAGTGGCGGCTGCCGAATCCAGCTGCTGGATCAGCGAGCTGTCGATATTGTAGCCGGCAAGTGTGACCTGCATGTTCCGCAACCGCTAAACCAAGGCTGTGACGTTGCTGGCGCCGATGCGGTTAGCTCCGGCTGCGATCATCGCCAGGGCCTGTTCGCGGGTTTTGATCCCACCGGAGGCCTTGACCCCGATCTTGGGGCCGACAGTGTCCCGCATCAGGCGGATGTTTTCCACGGTGGCACCGGCAGAACCGTAGCCGGTGGAACTTTTCACGAATTCCGCGCCGGCTTTCTTGGCGTAGAGGGCGCAGGCGATGATCTCCTCCGGGCTCAGATAACAGGTTTCCAGGATCACTTTCAGCAAAACGCCGTTGCTGCGCGTGAGTTCGGCGATGCCTTTGACCAGTTCGTAGGAGTGCAGGGGATGGCCGCTCTTCACCGCGCTGAGGTTTTGCACCATGTCCAGTTCCTCGATGCCGGTGTTGATCACGGCCAGGGCTTCAGCGCCCACGGCATAGCGATAACCGGCGCCCAGGGGGAAATTGATCACGGTGCAGGATTTGACCGAGGCTGAAAGGCGCAACTGGAGGGGATGGGAAAAGTGGGAATTGACGCAGACCGCGGCGCATTTGTAATCGTTGGCGAGGTCGCAGAGGGCGTTGACCTCGCTCTGGGTGGCATCGGCGCGGAGCAGCGTGGCGTCGAGGATGGAAGCGATCCCAGCCTCGGGATTGAATATCTGGTCGGGTTTTTCCGCGCGGCAGAC
>DAHVPC010000175.1 GCA_027318475.1 Candidatus Cloacimonadota bacterium
GCGATGTTGTATTCGTCGATCCGCACAGCCAGGGAAGCGGGCTTGAGCTTCCTCCCTTCGCATTCCGGACAGGGCTTGTCGCTGATGAACTGCATGTAGTAACGGCGCATCTCTTCGGAGGTCGTTTCGTGCATGCGCCTTTGCAGCGTGGGTATCACCCCCTCGTGGCGCATCATGAATTCGCCGGAGCCGCGTTCGGTTTTCCAGGCGATCTTGAACTGTTTGCCCTTGGAGCCGTACAGGATGAGCTGTTTCACCAGGTCCGGCAAGAGGTACCAGGGCTGCGTCAGCGAAAAATCGTAGGCTTTGGCGAGGTTGCGGACCGTGTTCAGGGTCCAGCTGTCCTGTTTGGCTTCCAGCCTGCCCCAGGCCGCCACAGCGCCCTCCATGATGCTCAATTCGGGGTCCGGAACCACGAGGTCCGGATCGAATTCCAGTTTGTAGCCCAGCCCGTTGCAGACCGGACAGGCGCCGATCGGGCTGTTGAAAGAAAAATGCTGCGGGGAGAGTTCCTCGAAGCCGATATTGCAGCGGGCGCAGGAGTTCGCCGCCGAAAGCAGCTGGGTCTCCCCCGTGTCCGCCAAATCTATCTTGACCAGGCCCTCGGTGAGTTTCAACGCCAATTCCAGCGAATCGGTCAGGCGCGACTCCACGCCGGGCTTGACCGCAATCCGGTCGATCACCACGTCGATGTCGTGCTTGCTCTTTTTATCCAGGACGATCTCTTCGTCCAGATTGCGCAATTTTCCGTTGACCAGCACGCGCACAAAGCCTTCCTGGCGCAGTTGATCGAGTTCCTCTTTATGTTCGCCTTTGCGGCCTTGCACCAAAGGCGCCAAGACCTGCAGCTTGGTTCCGGAAGGCAGTTGCATCAGGTGCTCGATCATCTGGTCCACGGTCTGGGAACCCACGGGATCGCCGCAATTGTAGCAATACTGCTTGCCCACCCGGGCGAACAGCACGCGCAGGTAGTCGTAGATCTCCGTGACCGTGCCCACCGTGGAGCGGGGATTTTTGCTGGCCGCTTTCTGCTCGATGGAGATCGCCGGGGAAAGGCCTTCGATGTAGTCCACCCGGGGTTTCTCCATCTGGCCCAAAAACTGGCGCGCATAAGCCGAAAGCGATTCCACATAACGGCGCTGCCCTTCCGCGTAAAGTGTGTCGAACGCCAGGGAGGATTTCCCCGATCCGGATACGCCGGTAAACACCACCAGTTTGTTGCGGGGAAACTCCAGGTCGATGTTCTTCAAATTGTGCTCGGAAGCGCCTTTAATCACTATTTTGGTCTTCAATCTTTACCTCATGAACGCGCAGGGAATTTGGGCAGGGGGGATTTGTCAAATGAAATGTGCCGGATGGTTCCTGCTTGCCAACCCTTGCCCGGAATCGGATCGTAACATTGCGTTTACCGGGGTTTGCGTCGCACCTTGTTGGCCAGTGAGGTGGTTTTGAGGTCGTTCCGTTGCCTCAAGCGGTATTTTTGGGCACTTTTCACATTAAGTGGGTATGCCCGAATGGGAGATTTTACCCACTTAGTTTGCCAGAGAGCCTATACTTGAGGGTCAAACAAGCAGGAAAAAGCATTGCCTTGCTTATTTCCAAGTAATTGATTCACAGATACTTGAAAGTCAAATAAGCAGCTTTGCGCCTTCTCTGCCCCCCGGCCGCTGCCATCCCGGGCTCCGGGGTCCCCGACGGATCGCGCAGCGATCTGGTGGGGTGGTTGACCCGGGATCCAGTCTTTTCAGGCCAATCCGTAAGCCCGCGGACTTTCATGGTCACTTCCTTTGTTGTTCGTTGCAGTGCTGCGCTTAGCTTGTGCTTACTATCCCGGTAGCTGCCCGGGAGAAGCAGGGTTAACTCGTTGATATTCATGGCGGTTGATATGGTCATTTCCCATGGGCTCCCTGAGCGGTATTTCTTGATCTCTGCCTATAGTCATCGGGGCGTAATTTGGCAAATTCACAAATTCACCAAATTCACGCCCCTTCAGCCCCCGGCCTGGGTGGTGGCGGCAAGGTGAAATATAGGAGGGGGGTATAAGGGAATATTTGATAAAAAATACGTATAATAGTATATATCTAAGATACTCATAAGTAGTATT
>DAHVPC010000176.1 GCA_027318475.1 Candidatus Cloacimonadota bacterium
GAGTGAAATGGGTTTTCGCCAGGCTTGTTTTGTATGATGAAAGCTAAAACTGGCAGATTTGGTGTGGGGATCGAATCTTGGATAACTGACAATGCTACAGGCTGTTCCACACCCGGTTCGACAAAGATCCGATTTTTTTCTTGACAAGCTTTGGCGTCCTCCCCTACAATCGCTTCAAAGGATTTCGGGTCCCTGTTCAGGGATTGAGGCGGTTTAGGGGGATGCTGCGGGTGAAGGAGACTAAAATGAGAACGCTGATTCTCTCCGTTTTGTCGCTTCTTTGCGTTGCTTTCTTAAGTGCCAACTATGTGGAAAACCAACCCTTCCAACACACCCAGCCAGATGGCACGGTGCTATCCCTGTTCGTTAGCGGTGACGAGTTTTACCATCGTGTTCACGATGCGCAGGGCTACACGGTCATGTTGCATCCGGAGACAGGCTATGCCGTCTATGTGGCCCAGGAAGGATCTTCCCTCAGGCCTACCGAGTATATTGCGGGAAGCATCGATCCGGCGAGTCTGGGCATCACGCCAAATCTGCAAAAGGATTTCAGCTCCGCCAAAGCTCTAAGGGACGAGGTACAGCGCAGCCGCGACGCCGGAAACAGAGGCTCGCCCGTGGGTACTTTCAACAACTTCATGGCCTTTGTCCGCTTTTCGGGCCAGACCAATTTCCCCAGCACACCCACCTATGCCACTTACAACAACCAGTTCATTTCCACGACGCAGCAGTCCCTGGCGGATTACTACGATGAGGTTTCCAATGGGCAGCTGGACATCAATTCCTACCTGTATCCCAGCCCCAATATTTATGGCGCGGTGCTCTCCTATCAAGTGACGCACACGCGCGGCTACTATTCGCCCTACAACGCCTCCACCAATCCCAGCGGTTACACTTCTGACGCGGAAGCGCAGACCAGGCGGCGCGCTTTGGTGACCGAGATCATCAACTTCATGAATCCCGACATCCCGGACGGATTGGATGCGGACACCGACAATGACGGGATCATCGATGGCATCATGTTCCTGTTCCGGGGCGATACTGATGGTTGGGGCGACCTGCTCTGGCCTGCGCACTGGTCCGGTAGCTACGTCTGCGGCACGATCAACGGCGCCGACGTGACCCACTACATCTTTGAGTTCGAAGGCTCCGCTCCACCCACAGGCGTTAGTGTGCTCTGCCATGAAATGGGCCACATGATCGGCTTCCCCGACCTTTACCACTATACCGACAACGGGATTCACCCCGTGGCGTTTTGGGATCTGATGGCCTCGGACAACGCCCAGCACCAGCTCACCTACATGAAGATGAAATATGGCACCTGGTTTGGCACGATACCCACCATCACGGCCACCAGCACGCCCACGGTTTACACCCTTACTTCCATCGACCAGGATCCATACGAATGCTACCGCATCAACTCCAACTCCGCCAACCAGTTCTATATGGTGGAATACAGGCGCGATACGGGTAGGTACGAAACTGGAGTTCCCGGCTCCGGCTTGATCGTGTACAGGGTCATAGATTCCTTTGCCGGAGACGATATCGACGGCAATGCGGGCGGTCCGCCCGATGAGATCTATGTTTATCGCATCAACGGGGACATCGATACCGACGGCAGCTACAACAGCGCCCACCTATCCTCGACGGTTGGCAGGACCAAAATCCACACCGGCGCCAATCCAGAACCCTGGCGTTATTCAGACGCGGGAACCCAGCTGGACGGCAACCTCGTGATCACCGACGTCACAGCTTCCGGCGGCACCACGATATCCTTCACGCTACGCGATTCACCGCCCAATATCTGGGACGGCAGTTCCAGCACCGCCTGGAACGTGAATGCCAACTGGAGTTTGAACCATGTGCCCACGATCGATGAGGACGTGGAAATACCCAACGTCACCAACGATCCTGTAGTTTCCACAGTCCAATATTGCCGCAGTCTAGTGGTCCAGAGCGGCGCCAGCCTGACCATCACTACCGGGGACCTGGTCACCGTCAACGATTATACGACCTATGGTTCACTGGTCATGAACGACTCCAGCGGTTCGATCAATGTGGGCCGGGACCTCTTTTTTGAGACAGGATC
>DAHVPC010000177.1 GCA_027318475.1 Candidatus Cloacimonadota bacterium
ATCCTGTCCCATTTCACGGCTGGTTTGATGGGTTTACTTATCTTCTTTAGTATCATTTATCCTTCTGTATTGCTTGATATACTTGCAGACAACCGCGCACCAACGGCATCAGTTGTTCCAGGGGCAGCATGCTGGACGCGTCGCTGCGGGCTTTTGCCGGTTCCGGATGCGTTTCGATGAACAAGCCCCGCACTTTCCCCGTGGCGATCGCCGCTCTGGCCAGCATGGCTGCATATTCCGGGGTACCGCCCGAACTCTTGCCCGCAGACGGCAACTGCAGGGAATGCGTCACATCGAAAACCACCGGATAGCCGAACCCCGCCATGATGTCAAAGGAGCGGAAGTCCACCACTAGGTTGTGGTAGCCGAAGCTGCTGCCGCGTTCAGTGAGCAGCACCTGCGGATTGGAACCTGTCTTGAGAGCCGCCGCGCCCATGTCTTCCGGGGCCATGAACTGGCCTTTCTTGATGTTCACGATACGTCCCGATGCCGCGGCCGCTCCGATCAAATCTGTCTGCCGGCTCAGAAACGCGGGTATCTGCAGTATCTCGCAGACTTCCGCCGCCGCTTGGACCTCCACGCATTCATGCACGTCCGTCAGCAACGGAAAGCCAAATCTGCGCTTGATCTCCGCCAGGGCAGCCAACCCGCTTGACTGTCCAGGTCCGCTATACGAATCGCCGGAACTGCGGTTGGCTTTTTTATAAGAGGCTTTGAACACCACCGGAATTCCGCAGGCCTGGCGCACTTGCTCCAAAACCCGCGCAATCTCCTCCAGCACGCTGAATTCTTCCACCACGCAAGGTCCGGCGATCAGAAAGAAGCTGGGGGTCGTTTTCAATTCCTGGTACAATTCCATCAAACCTGCCTATTGCAGTTCTTTAACCTTTTCCCATGTCCATTGCGAATCGTCCCGGCCAAAGTGGCCGTAGGAGGCAGTGGAAAGAAAGATCGGCCTGCGCAAGTCAAGGTAATCGATGATTCCCTTTACTGTCAAGGGAAAACTGTCCTGGATCTTCTTTTGCAGTTCGGTGTCCGGCATTTTTCCGCTGCCGAAGGTATCCACCATCAGCGAGACCGGTTCTTTATCGCCGATCACGAAGCTGATCTGCAGCAGGCATTCGTCCGCCAAACCGCTGGCCACGACGCTCTTGGCGATGTGACGGGTCATGTAGGCGGCGCTGCGGTCCACCTTGGTGGCGTCCTTGCCGGAAAAAGCCCCGCCGCCATGTTGCGCCCAGCCTCCATAGGTATCCACGATGATCTTTCTGCCCGTGAGGCCTGTATCCGCGGCTGGGCCTCCGTTTTCCCACATTCCCCGGGGATTGACCTTGACCTCGTAGTCCTCCGCGCTGAACGTGCTGCAGGCATCGTTTTCCATCTCTTCGATGGTGGGAACGATCACCAGCTTCTTCACCAGTTCGCGCATTTCGGAAAACTCTGGATCAGTCAGGCGCAGATGGTTGGTAGAGATGACCACGGTTTGCAACGACACTGGCTTTCTGCCGCAATAACGAAAACTGACCTGGGATTTGGCGTCGGGCAACAGCATCGGCAGCAAACCTGATTTTCTGGCCTGGGCCAGGTTTTGCATCAATTTCTGCGCCATGGCGATCGGCACCGGCATCAGGTGCTTCGTCTGGTTGCAGGCGTAGCCGAACATCAGGCCCTGGTCTCCGGCTCCGTCGTCGTCGGCATTGTGGGATAGTTCGCTCGTTTGGGCATGCAGGCAGTCGTAGATCCGGCATTGGTCGTTGAAGCCCATGTCGTCGCGAGTGTAGCCGATATCGGCCAGGACCTTGCGCACGATCGGTTCGGTCTCGATCTTCACCGCTGCATGCGAACTGGTTTCCCCGGCCAGAACCACGATGTCTTCGGTGGCCAGGGTTTCGCAGGCTACCCGGGAATTGGGATCCTGGCTCAGATAGGCGTCCAGGATGGCGTCCGAGATTTGGTCGCAAACCTTGTCCGGATGCCCTTCTGACACTGCTTCCGAGGTGAAAACGTAGTCGTTCTGGTCGCAGGGCTTGTTTACGTGTAAGGCGCTCATGTTTATGCTCCTATGTTCATTAATTCCTTGCTT
>DAHVPC010000178.1 GCA_027318475.1 Candidatus Cloacimonadota bacterium
CTCATCGCTTAGATCTTTCAGCCCGGATTCGGACATGGAGGCCTGTCGCCCGATGGCAGGTCGATGGGGGAGCGCCTGCCTTTGCAGGTGATCTGGAGCCTTATTATAAGTTTCGTTTTGCACAACATGCGCCAGTTCGTGCGCCAGCACGGAGAGCCGTATCGGCGCCACCGGGCTCAGCGGATAACAGGTCATGTAGATCATCTCGCATTCGTTGCTGTGTCCGGGCGGATTCATCTGCTGGGCCTGCGCTTCGGTTACCTGGTTGTAGGGGCTGAAATAGCCGTCGAAAGAGGTTCCCTGGAAGGAGCCGAGGGCGGAGTAGAACACGATCAGTTTGGGATCGTTGTCCAGTTCATCCGGAATGGGTCCGAAAAGGCCGATATCCATCTCGATGGCGCCCTGGGTGGGGTCGTTGACCGTCCTGTCCTCCAGCCGCACCAGCACCGAATCCACGTTCGCCTGGGTCATGTGGACGTTCCATTCGCTGTCCGCCACGAAGATGTAGCTGTGCTCGCCCACGGCCCGGCAGGTCGCCGGCGTTTGGATCCACAGGGGCGGCATCACCGAAAGGTTCCAGCGCCAGAAGGTATGCGTGTCGCCCACTCCGTAGTCGCGCGTATCGCGAGAGCGCAGCGCCAGATGCTCCGGCGAATCTTTGAACTGGGCGGCCTGGATGCCCAGGTCGCGCTGCAGGGCTTCCCATTCCGCCGGCTGGGCTCCCAGGCTGATCGATCCACATAATAGAAACACAGCGATTACATATCTCATCGTCGCTCCTTTTTGCCAATTGCATTCTGAAGACAAGATAAGCCCTTGCGGTGAGAACCCAAACGCCGATCCTGAAATCCCGGGGTTCGGTTCAGCGGATGCACTCCGCGGACTGAGCGTTACTGCTGGCTCACCATCCCTGGTCGGACCACTGCCGCGCTTCCCGCGTTTTTCGGGGGAGGTCCGCGGGTAGTTCGGCAGAAGTTGGCGCGCCAGCCCCTTTGCCCTTTTGCCCCTTTCCCCTTTTCACGGCGCTTCAGTGAGCGCCGCCAAATCCGTAATGAACTGGCCTCAGAAATAATTCTTGACAGCATTCCAGAAGCGGAGAGGATGCACAAAAAACTACAGACACAGGAGATAAGTTCAAATGAAACAGAGAATTACGATGCCCTCCGCCCCAGTGAATAGTGTGCGGCACTTACCCCTGTGCCTGGATTTCCACCCTTAACTCCACCGCTTTAACCTCGCCAAATCTGCGCCCCTAAATCCCGGCACCAGGCAAAACGCCCGTCTGTTTGTACGTCATCCCGGTAAAAGCGCCTTGACCCCAGCGTTTCTGACCGGGAAACCGGAACGCACCAACTTTCAAAACCAGGCCGACAGACCCGTTACACCCATCCAACGCCCATTTTAGGAGTATTATTCAGATGTCCGCCATCCAATTTGTTATGATCTTTATGGACAAACTCAAGCTGAAGTACATGCTGGCCGCGCTGTCCATTGTCTTCGCAGCCTGCTTCAGCTTCATCACGCCGTTGATCATCCGCTTCACCGTGGATACGGTGTTGGGCGGAAAGCCCGCCGACCTGCCTTTTGGCCTCGGCGCGCTGCTCAACCGGTGGGAAGCCCTGCCCTACATCGCCAGGAATCTGTGGCTGGCAGCGCTGGCCGTGGTGCTGGTGAGCCTTTGCGCCCACAGCCTCACCTACCTGCGCGGCAAATTGAGCGCGCAAGTTTCCGAGGAATTTGCCCGCCGGCTGCGCGACAAACTCTACGACCACATCCAGAGGCTGCCCTACGCCTGGCACAGCCGCGTGCAGACCGGCGACATCATCCAGCGCTGCACCTCCGACGTGGACACCATCCGCAGGTTTCTGGGCCAGCAATTGATCCAGCTGGCGCGCGGCGTCTTCATGGCGCTGCTGATCCTGCCCATCATGCT
>DAHVPC010000179.1 GCA_027318475.1 Candidatus Cloacimonadota bacterium
CACGGTCTGCTTCAGGTCAATGATATGGATCCCGTTGCGCTTGATGAAGATGTACTTCTTCATCTTGGGGTTCCACTTGAAAGTCTGATGCCCGAAATGGACTCCCGCTTCGAGCAATTGTTTCATTGAAACTACGGACATTTAATCTCCTTATGAGTGTTACGGTTGTTCTTCCGCAGAGGGATCTGAGCAATTCAGAGGAGCGTTCTCCCCACCGCCTTGCAACTCCCGCTGCGTGTTTTTTGTGGTTGTTTGTGCCTGAATCATCGGTTCCAGCAGGGGAAGGCGAAGCCTCCCCCAAAACCCGTTTTTAGCGTTTGGAGAACTGGAATCTCTTTCTGGCTTTCGGACGGCCGCTCTTTTTGCGCTCCACCATGCGGGGATCGCGTGCCAGGAAGCCGCGGGTTTTGAGACGGGGCCGCAGAGTTTCGTCATACTCGAGCAAAGCGCGGGAAATGCCGTGCCGGATAGCGCCGGCCTGGCCGCTTAGTCCGCCGCCGGAAACATTAACGTAGATGTCGAAGCTGTCGCTCATGCCAAGTTCTTGCAAGGGCTGCTCGACGATCATTTCCAGGGTTTCGCGCTGCAGGTATTTCTTCATCTGGACCTTGTTGATGATGCGTTTTCCGGTGCCGGGAGTGATCCGGACCCGGGCTACGGCGTTCTTTCTTCTGCCAACGGCATCATAAGTTTGCATACTTATTTCTCCTTGAGATTGAGTTCCACCGGTTTCTGCGCGGCATGGGGATGCTCGCTGCCGGTGTAGACCTTGAGTTTCTTAAACATCGCATCGCCCAGCACGGTCTTGGGCATCATGCCCCGGACTGCGTGTTCGATGATGGCGGTGGGATGCTTCTCCAGCATCTTCTGATACGGAATTTCCTTGAGTCCGCTGGGGTAGCCGCTGAAGGTCTGATAGATCTTCTGCAGGCTTTTCAAGCCGGTCACGCGCACTTTTTCGGCATTGATGATCACGACGTAGTCGCCGGTGTCGATGTTGCGCACGTAATAGGGCTTGTTCTTGCCGCAAAGGATGGAAGCCACCTTTGTGGAAAGGCGTCCCAAAGGCAAACCCGTGGCGTCGACGACATACCAGTTGTGCTGGATGTCACCGGGGCTCGGAGTAAGGGTTTTCATCGATTCTCCTTAACATATTTTTCTTGAGAAAGCCAAGCTTTTGAGCCCGGCGATAGTGTCAAGGATTTTAGTGGAATCTCTTCCGGGAGCCCTACTTAGTGGATACGAGGCAACTCTGCGCCAGGCCCTGCCAGTCTGGCGTTCTTGAATGTTCCGCGCGATTTTGGAACTAATCCCGCGCGGAGATCTCTTTGGCCAGGTTCAGCAAAGCGGTCGCCAGGGCTGCACTGCCAATCGTGAGCATCAAAGGAACCGCGGCGATGCCAAGGGCCATTCCCACGTCCCATTCCACAGCGTCGATGAACAGCTTGGCCGCGTAGAACAGCCCTGCCAGTCCCGCCAAAACCCAGAACGAGCCCAGCAGTATCAGCCAGAGTTGATCCGGGATCGCCGGTGAGCCAGGATTGCGGCGGTTGGCCAGCTTGCGCACTCCAGCCACCAAAGCTCCCAGCGTGAACAGCAGAATAGCGCCCGCTGCCGAAGAAACGATGCGCATGGTGTTCGGTTTGTCGTTGTCCTCAAAAATGCCGGAAAGCAGGCCAAACAAGGCCAGGCCCAGGACCACATACACCCCGATCCAAACCGCGCTGCCGCCTTCGGAATAGCGCAGCCTGCGCCCCTGATTTTGGGCCGGCTGCGCCTGCGCATAGTCTTGCGAACCGCTTGGAGAGCCTGGAGCAGGCTCTGCCGCGGCCTGAAACTTAAAGCCCCGCCGGAGCATTTCTTCTTTCACCTGGGCGAATGCCGCGCTGTTCGCG
>DAHVPC010000017.1 GCA_027318475.1 Candidatus Cloacimonadota bacterium
CTGTTCCCAGCCTTGATGTCCACCTCCAGTTTTCTCAGTTCCCCATAGCGCTTCAGGCGCGCGTTGAACTTCCTGGATGAATCCTTCCTGCGGACTCCGTATTCCTCCTCGAAACCGACCTTGAGGCTCCGGGCGTCGAATCTGGCCAGGCCTTTGGCATCGATTCCGGGCAGCACCTGGTTGTCCAGATACTCCACCAGGTCGTCGCCGATCTCCAGTTCCAGCGAGGTCTGCATCACGTTGTTGGCGTAGGCGGGCAGGCCCTGGGTCGCCACTTTATGGCGCAGGGAGAGTTGCACGCAATACAGCGCGAAGCAGTCGAACTGCCGCCAGTCCCGGGCCGTGAAGCCCGCGCCGAAGAAGCCGCGCCCGAAGTCGTCGATCGGCTTGTGGCGCGCGTTGTAGAAGCGGTGGAGTTGGACGTCCATCCGGCGGCGGGCGTCCGAATCGCTCGTCCCCGAGACCGGATTGTTGCTCGTGATCACGCATTTGGGCACGTCTTTGTAGGGTATGAAGAGCGATTCCCGCCCTTTCTTGTTGACCGTCATACCCACGCTCACCCAGGAATAGACGTCTTTCAGTTGGAAGCGTTTGTTATCGAGGTCGTCGATCACCACCACCCGCGTTTGGCGCGTCACCCTGTCGAAATTGTGCGCGTAATCGCTGCGGAGGTTCTCCCCGGTCTCCAACAACAGCCGGTCGCCGGAGCCCGCTCCAGACCCCTGCATGGCGGTCAGAAACTGGTGTATCATGCTCTTGCCGGAGCCGCCGTTCCGCTCGCGGTCGCCTTCCGTGGAGTCCGAATAGATCGTCAGGCACGGCTGCAAATGGGATCTGTAGCGGTGGAGGTTGTAGCCGATGGAGCAGAGGTAGGCGGTGTGGCGTTTCTCGTCGAACAGCGGCTTGCCGTCCGGGCCTCTTTTGAGCGGGTCGGAACACTGGTTCCGCGTGAACTGGTAATAGATCCCGTCCCGCCACTGGGGGTCGTATTCGAAGCCGCGCTGGATGATGTCCTCTTTCCAGACGTACTTGTCCAGGTTCTGATAGCCGCAGCGTTCGAAGCCCTTGGTGGAAACCTTGATGGCGGCGTTCAGGTAGAGGATCCAGCAGCAATCCACGCCGTCGCGCAGGAATTCGCCCTCAAACTCCGGCAGGGAGGTGAGGTTTTTGGCCTTGAAAAACTCCTTGGTCCGGCGGAAGACCTTGTCTTTCACGCCCTGGATGAAGCCGTTTTCCATGATTATTCGCTCGACGTCCTCCTTGGCCTTGAGCATGTCCACGCGCTCGAGGACGAAGCCGCTTGGCTTCACGATTTCACAGGTTCCGTTGCCCAGATAGCGGCGGTAGCCCAGATACGCCAGGAAGCCGCAGAAATCCACGGGATTCAGGTAGCCGTCGATGTTTCCGCTCCGCATGGCGGTGAGGAACGGGGGTTCGGCAAGGCTCTGAGCCTGATCAGGCATCTCAAAGACTGGATCCCGGGTCAAGCCCGGGATGACAGGCAGGTTGGAGTTCAATCCGGCCTTGGAGTTCAAGCCGGACTTGGAGTTCAAGCCGGCTTCCCCAGTTTCATTTCTTTCCGGAGTTTCCTGGCCGGCTTGGACTTCAAGAAGCGAGCAAGTTTCCTGGCCGGCTGGGACTTCAAGCAGCCCCTCCGCAGCCCCGGCACTGTCTGAAGTCCAAGGCGCTTCTGAACCTTCGTGTTGGCACGCAATCTGGGTAGCGCCTTGAACTCCAGAGTGGCCGATCCCGCCTGCCAAGTCCTCATCCACGGGAAAGCCCGGGTTGTCGAAGTAGTAGTTCGGGTCGTTTTCGCCGATTTGATCGGTCAGACGTTTCATCAATTCCCTCCTTATAGGAATGTTTCTCGTTGATTATAGTGGGACACACTATCCCTCCATATATAGTGGGCGACGCTTGGCACATCCCCCTATATATATATGGGTGACGTTTTGCCGTTTTCGCGAATGAATATTTTCGACCCTCCATATATATACGGATGATTTTTCAACCCGAATCCGAAAAAATCTTCGATTTTCCCGCCCAACACCCTAAAAACCTCAGTTTTTTCCGGATTATGCCTCGCCCAATACTCGCCCAAACCCTTTGGGGATGAGGTGGGCGAGCCTTTCCGAGGCGAATCTGGCCGCCGCGTGGCCCTACCGCGCCGGGCGGATCAATCCCCCACCAGCGTCCGCTTATCCGCGGATGTTCACTACAACCCGATACTCAGCCTTTCGTACGGAAAGTGGCCATACAATGGCAAAAACCGTGGAAGATCGAGCAGATTCCGCCAAAGAGGCAGAAAATCCCCCAAAACAAGGGCCGGAGCAGGATTCCCGTCAGCGTGGGCGAACTTTGGGGCAAGAGATACAGGCCCCAGGCGATCAGATAAGCCCCCACCACGATACAGGCGTGGCCGAGGATCACCAGCGCCGCCCGGTTCCGTTTCCAGCCGATCCAGATCAGGGCCAGGCCGATGATCCCCGAAGGGCTGGCGACGGACGAACGGAAGAGGAACATGACGCTGAGCGCCACCAGCAAAACGCCCAAAACGATCGTAATGTAACTGTGTTTGTGCATACTTTCACCTCGCGGGTTTATTGAAAGCGGGTCGATATAAGCTATGCAATAATGTTGATTCCCATTCAAATTGTCAAGCACATTCTCCTCCTTGTTCCAATCGATGCTAAAGGGTAACTTCCCGGCTGCAGGAGGGTGAAGTAGCGGACCGGCGAAAACCGCTCCAGCCCCGTGCCAGAGGCTTCGGGGCCCACGCCGCCACAGCTTTCGGAGTCTGAAAAAAGCAGATTGAGAAAAAAACCTTGACAATATCACTTGTAAAGGCTCTTTTGAATTATCAAATGATGGAGGTGAAAGATGCGTATCAAAACCCTACGCGTCGCCCTACTCAGTTTGCTCCTGCTTTTGTTGTTTCTCACGGCCTGCGAAACCGGTCTGCTCGAACCCGGAACTTATGACCCGGACAACGCAGACGCCAGGCCACTCTTCAACCGGACCGGATTGGTGGACGCCAACGGCGACTGCTATCCCGGCTACCGGAACTACAACATCCGCTCCGACCGCGTCAGCCTCTCCTGGGCTGCCAGCGGGGACGACAATTTCGTCTGCTACAAACTCTTTCGCAACAACCAGCTCGTCCGCAGCATCCACGACCGCGCCGTGACCGCCTGGGTCGATTCCAACCTGGTCCAAAACACCGGCTACCTTTACAAAGTAGCGACACAGGTGAGGACAGGACTCAGCCGCGCGGATACGCTCACAATCAAGACTGCATCATTGATGCCGCCTGATGTAAGGTACCGCATCAACAACAGCCAGATGGCGATCCTCTCCTGGAAAGATCGCAGCGACATTCCGGGCAACTTCAAGATCTACCGGAACAACAACCTCATCGCCGAAGTTCCGGAGTTCATCGGCAAAGATTCCGACCACGTTTATTCCTATCAGGACAACTCCGTGGAGCATTACGCCACCTACAACTACCAGATCATGAAGTCCGGCACGCTGGACGAGACTCCGCTGAGCGACCCGGTGTCGGTGTATGTGAATTACGAGCTGTTCGCGCCGTATCTGCAGACGCTCACCCAGCTCTCCCTGGTTCCCGAAGTGCTGGTGGAATGGGAAGACAACTGCCACAGCGAGACGGCGTTCAGGATTTACCGCCGTGCCTATGGGGCGCCCGAATTCCAGCAGATCGCGACCGTCACCGGCTGGGACCAGGATGAATATACCGATTCCGCGAACCTGGCCATCGGTGTCACCTACGAGTATTACATGACGTCCATCGACGCGGATACCACGCCCGTGAGCGAATCCGCGCCCTCCAACACGCTCAGCATCAACCTGAACGAAAACATCAACGTGATCTGGCAAGTGGCGCTGATCGACGGCTACGGCGACGGCTGGAACGGGGGCTACCTGACCGTGTTTGTGAACGGCACCCCCGTGCTGGACACCATCACCCTGGTCAGCGGCTCCGGACCGGCATACTTCAATTTCCAAGTCCAGGACGGAGACGAGATCACGACCTATTATTACGCCGGTGGCTGGCCATATGAGAACTACTACGCCATCCTCGACCACAACGGCGCGATCGTAGCAGAATCCGGCGGCACCTGGAACAATCCCATGGCGTCCACTCCGGAAAGCATCACGGTGCCGATCATCGTGGACTTGGGAGGTCCGGCTCCCGATGGGCAGTATCTCTACACGGGAGGTGTGAAATGAAACGACTATTCCTCATCTGCGCGTTGGCCTTCGTGCTCTCTCTCTGCGCCGCCCAGGGCATCAATTCCTTCCGCTATCTTTCCACCAGCGGCGGCCTGGACGACGAGATCGAATTCGTCTATGATCCGCTCGACCTCTACTATTTCAACGGGCTCAAATTCTACAGCGCGCTGAACAACTTTGGCGGAAACGACCGCTTGCTGGATGAGAGCGGCGGAAACTACCTGCTGTTGGGAGCCGCCACCGACAAGGCCTGGCACAAAAACCTCAAGCTCGCCGCCTTGTGGAGCTGTACCGACGATAAAACCCCGCTGGAATTCAGTTGCTATCCCTCGCCCTACGACGAATACCCCACTTCCGAATGGGGCGAAGCGGAATTTGACTGGCAGTCCTATTACGATTCCAACGAAAATGGCCTCTACGACCACTACCGCCACCTCTGGCAGAAATTCGAGAACTACGACCGCGACAAAGGCAAAAGCGCCTGGCTGGTGTTCAACTACGCCCCGTCGCCCCAATTCATCCTGGGCGACAAGATCGGGTTCAGCCGTTCCTGGGGCGACGACACCTTCGCGCGGAATTCGGTTCTGGATTACGGCTTGGGCGATCCCAGTTTCGAGTCGTTCGACGAGGCCTACGACCTGGATGAAATGGATCCGGGCACGCCCTTCCACCATATCGAGACCGAGGAAGAGGGCGATTTCGGCAGCGAGTATCTGGATTGCGTTTTCCACAACGAACTGGGCTTCATGCGCACCGGCGGCGCGTGGGAATATTCCGGACGCTGGCAGATCAACTTCCTGCGTAACCGCGAAGCCACTCTGGACCGCGCCTGGCTGGCCGAACGGGACTACTACGAAGAACCGGTGGACGGGGCGGACTTCTACGAATACACCGAAGAGGAATCCTGGGATTACGAAAGCCTGGAAAAAGGGGTTTACAACCAGCTCTCAGCCCGTCTGCGCCGCTTCCTGGTTCCGGATCCGGATCTGCGCCGCGCGGGTTATTGGAGCTTCGGCCTGGGCCTGGGGATGCGCAACCTCACTTCTTCCTACGACGAGGATTACCTGTACGAGGAAAGCGATCCCGATTATGAGGACCAGAGCATCATGGGAACCCTGCTCGAGGAAGGAAATATCCTGGGCTTCACCTTCAACACCCACCTGAGGTTGAACTATCCCCTGAACCAACACACCATACTCGGCACCGGCCTGTATTACAACTGGAAGAATAACAAACTTACCGGCGATTACGACTACCTCTACACGGAAGAAAACCTCACCTACAACACCGGCGGCGACAAGGCCGATTGGGTGCACAAGCGCACCGAGTCCGCCCATTCGGCCGGCGATACCGAGCAGCAATACAACTACCGGACCTTCAAGGTTCCAGTCGGCCTCGAATACTGGTTCTCCGCGTCCCGCAAATGGGCGATGCGGGTGGGTTCGGTGTTCACCTGGTCCGCGGGGGCAAGCAACGAGAGTTATACGCCCACGCTGATCGAGCCGACCATGGTCACAGACGTGGATTTCGACGATCAGGCCAACCCCGAGGTGACCATCGAGGACAATACCTACATGGTGGAAAGCCACGGCTACAAATACTCCAGCTCCAGCACGTCGTTCAGCTATGGCCTCTGCTACAAGGCGAGCGAACAACTGCAGATCGAACTGCTGTACATGTTCGCCACGTCCGACCTCAGCCTCTGGAACACCAATTTCTTCCGGCAACTGAGGTTTGCCTTCACCGTCGGGTTCTAACCCGGCAGGCTATGCACTAAACAATCAGATTGGCACAGGCTTGGTTGATACCGGGCCTGTGCTTTTTTCGTTTCGGAGCCAAAAATGGGGTTTCGCCAGACGCTTTTTTGCATCTTGGAGCACTGCCAGTAAAAATAATCCAGTCCGATAAATCCTTTATTGATGGGCATCCCAGCCACCTCAGCAAAAAAACCTGAAAAAAAGTCTTGACAGAAATGTGGTGGTGTTTTAGTTGACTACAGCACCATGACAATGACACAGAATGAAAAGATAGATAAGAGGTGGTTATGAACATCTTCAACAACGAGACGCCGCTCTACTTGCAACTCCGCAAGCACATCGAGGAATTGATCCTCGAGCGGACCCTGGCGGAATCGGCTGCCATTCCCTCGATCCGGAACCTGGCGCGGGATTACAACCTGAATCCGATAACGGTCGCCAACGCCCTGGGTTCGCTGGTCGAAGAAGGCATCCTTTATAAGCAGAGGGGTGTGGGCATCTATGTGGCGGAAGG
Organism: Candidatus Cloacimonadota bacterium; assembly: GCA_027318475.1. Taxonomy (GTDB): domain Bacteria; phylum Cloacimonadota; class Cloacimonadia; order Cloacimonadales; family Cloacimonadaceae; genus Syntrophosphaera. The sequence continues at coordinate 6,526 of DAHVPC010000017.1, forward strand.
CGCGCGGGAATTGATCATCACCCGCCGCAGCGGAGATTTTATCACGGAGAAGCTGGAGCCTGTGCTCAAGAAAGCCCGGCAACTGGAACTTCCCCTGGAGCAGATAATCAAACTAACAGAATCCATATATGGAGGATCAGATGAATGAGATCATCTATCAGACCCAACACCTGACCAAGTACTACCGCAAATTCAAGGCCCTGGACGATGTGAACCTGAGCCTGGGACGGGGCAAGATCATCGGCCTGCTGGGCAAGAACGGCGCGGGGAAATCCACCCTGATGCGCTGCATGCTCGGTTTCCTGAACCACGAGGGCGAAGTGTCGCTGTCCGGCCAGAGAATCGACCACCGCGACCACCGCGTGTTCGAGGACGTGGCTTTCATTCCTGACGTGAGCGGTTTGGACGACCGCCTGACCGTGCAGCAGACCATCGCCTACATCCGCGGCGTGAATCCCCGCTGGAACGAAGAGCGGGCGGAAAAACTACTCGCGATCAGCAATCTGCCGCTTAAACTGAAGGTCAGCAAACTCTCCAAGGGCATGAAGACCAAGCTGTATCTGCTGATCACGCTCTCCCTGGACGTGAACTTCCTGCTCCTCGACGAGCCGACCCTGGGCCTGGACATCGCCTTCCGCAAGGAATTCTTCAACACCATCCTGGGCGAGTTCTTCGATGAGGAAAAGACCATCCTGATCTCCACCCACCAGGCCGAGGAAGTGGAAGACCTGCTCCAGGAAGTGATCTTCATCGATAGCGGCCGGATCCTCCTGCACGAAGATATGGAGGGGCTGAAATCGCGGCTGCGCGTGGTTACATTGCCGATCGACCGCAGCTCTGAGATCCTGGCCCACAACCCCAAACTGGTGTCCAAAACTCTGGGCTCCATCAGCGCGGTGCTGGATTCCGGCATCGAGATCGAGGGCGCCACCTACAGCCGGGCGAACCTGGCCGACCTTTTCCTGTCGGTCGTGGGAGGTACACATGAAACAGTGTAAGGCGCTGTTGCGCAAAGAATGGAACACGCATAAGGCTGGATTCCTAATGCCTCTGTGGTTCACCGGCGGCGTGTATGTGACCGCGCTTCTGGGCTGGATCATCAGCCTGATCAAGGGAAGCGGGATAGTTTACCAGATCCAGACCGGGGAGATCCCCTTCGGTATGGAAAACCTTCTGCTCTACACGGGATCGGCGGGAGCCGCGGCGCTGCTGGGCTTCGTGTCGCTGGTCACGGCGATCTCGCTCTCCGACAGCCTCATCAACGGCGGGTTCAAACGCCGCTGCGAGATCCTGCATCTTTCCCAACCCGTGGCGTTTTCCAAAATAGCCATCACGAAATACCTGTTCATCTGCGCGGGAACGATCCTGCTCTACGGGGCGCTTTCCCTGGTGAACAGCCTGGTGATCTCGCTGGGAACCGGATACCTGATCCACACGCAAACCTATTATGGACTGGTGGGCTGGCTGCAGATCTGGATCCTGATGAGCCTGTCGATCCTGTTCATGGCCTCGCTGTTCTGGTTTTTCGCGGGATTGTTCAAAAGGAAGTCCTTCTTCATGGGCATCCTCACCATCATGGCCATCCAGGCGGTGATCTCCATCCTGAATTACACCGCCGGCTGGCACATCCCGTCCCTGGCTTCCTACCTGGCCGAGCTTGTGGCGGTGAACGTGAGTTTCGATCCCGAATCAGCCAATCTGGGCATTCAGAACATCAATCTGGTGATCCAGCAAGCCTGGCAAAACATCTTCAGCTGGAATAGCCTGCTCAAAGTGATCTACAGCGCGGTCTTGTTTATCGGCGGAGCGTGGCTGTATAAGAGGAGAGAACTGACATGACGATTTCTGTTGACAGAATCGAAGCCGTTGCCAAACAAATGACCAAGCGGTCCGAAATCCCAACCGCCACATGTCTCCAACGCCCGGCCAGCCTGGACCGGGACAGGAGTTACGGCGGCCAGCGTGAATGGGTTTTCAGCGCTCCCGTTCCGCCAGTTAAAATGTGCGTTTACTTAATATAGAGGAGGTCCGATGAAACACCTGTTAATAACCCTGATGTTGTCCCTTCTGCTGGTTCCTGTCTGCGTGTCCGCGCAGGAAACCAAGACCTGGCAAAGCGTCGAACTGGGCGAGCTCGACTGGCCCGCCGCGAGTATCGACAACATGTTCATCCCCCTGGCAAATCCATCGCTGCTGGCTACTGATCACGCCAACGGCCTGGGCTGGGCCCACCTGTTCATGGACAAAAAGTTCAGGAAGCATTACTGGCTGTTCGCCAATCTGGACGGCCTGAGCTACAACTATGAATACAACAAGAATCCCCTGACCGGTAGAAGTGAAAACTACCACACCCTGGCCACGGGCTCGGAACTCCTGCCAGCGAATATCCTGCCCAATCTATATGTGGGCTCGAATTACCGCTGGCGGAACAACAAATTCGGCAAGGGTGATTTCCGCACCGCGCTCACCTACCGTCCGCACAACTCCGCTTCCCTGGCCTTGATCCTGGACCATCCTTACAGCGAATCTCCGGAGTATCATGCCGGAGTGGCGTTGCGTCCCCTGGCCTGGATCCCCTCCCTGCAAGACTACCGGGTGGAATTGAGCGCGGATATCGATTACTCCAAGGAAATCGTCGATGGGTACGGCCTCAGGGCCGCCGGCGATTACGAATTCCGGTCGCCTGTTTTGGGCATCAACACCCAGCTTCTGGACGGCCTCAACATCGGCGCGACCTACAATCTGGATACCGAGACCGCGATGGTCAACTTCAGCCTCAGCTCCGCCATGACCGATCTGGGCATCCTGGGCAATGTGAAGGATAAGAACAACTACGCCTTCCCCTATATCCATTTCGCCGAGGAAGCCTTCAAACCATTCCTGGGCCTGAAGGGCAAGAACTGGTACGACATGAAACTGAATGGCGCGGTAGTCAGCTATCCCGCGCCCAAGTACTCCTTCGGCCAGTTCCGCCTGTTCGACAAAGGCACCCGGAGCATCGAAGCGCTGGCCCGGGAACTGAAACAAGCCCAGGACGATCCCACGATTCAGGGCATCCTGCTCAAGAATCCCAGTTTCACCGCCTCCTATGCCCTGATGCAGGAATTGGTGGCCGCGGTCCGGGATTTCAAGGGCAGCGGCAAGAAGATCGTGGCCTATTACGACAATATCAGCAATGGCGGCTACATCTTCGCTTCTTCCGTGGCCGACCAGATCTATTTGAATCCGCTGGGATCGCTGGATCTGCGCGGGCTTTCGGTCACCAGCCCCTATTTCAACGCGCTGCTGGACACCCTGGGCGTGGACGTGATGAACTTCCGCAGCCACAGGTATAAAACAGCGGGGAACATGCTCTCCGAAAGCGAAATGACGCCCGCGGAACGCGAAGTTTACGACTCCATGCTGCAGAGCATCTACGACCAGATGATCGCTTCAATTGAAGAGGGCAGGGGCTCCAAACTCAAATCCAGCGTGTCGGAAGCCATCGACGGCGGACCCTACTATCTGGCGCAGGACGCGCTGAACGCCGGTTTGGTGGATGGCGTCATCTACGAAGACGAATTGGACGATAAACTGCGCGAGGAGCACAAATTCACCGGCAAGGCCGGCTCGCTCGCCGATTACCGCGATTACAGCTGGACCGTGCCCAAGGAAAGCCTGGTCGCCGTGATCTACGCCAACGGCAGCATCGTGATGGGGAAGGGCACGCCGGGCCAGAACATCGCCCACAAGACCACCGTGGACCTGATCCGCGCGGCCCGCAAGAACAAGGCCTACAAGGGCATCATCCTGCGCGTGGACAGCGGCGGAGGCAGCGCCCAGGCTTCGGACATCATCCTGCGCGAACTGCAAAAGGCGCAAACTGAGAACAAGCTGCCTGTGGTGGTCTCCATGGCCGGCGTGGCGGCTTCCGGCGGCTACTACATTTCCTGCGGTGCCGACCGCATCATCGCCGATCCCGCCACGCTAACAGGCTCCATCGGCGTGATCGGGCTCAGCCTGAACATGCAGCGCCTCTTCGACAAGCTCCATGTCAACTGGTCCACTGTCAAGAAGGGCGCGAACGCCGATTACGGTTCGATCTACCGTCCCTGGTCGGAAGAGGAAAAACTCCGCATGACCAGCATGATCGAAACCGTTTACGAAGATTTCGTGAGCAAAGTGGACAAAGGCCGCCCTAACCTGAATCTGGAAGACGTCCATTCCCTGGCCCAGGGACGCGTCTGGACCGGCGAGCAAGCCCTCGCCAACGGACTGATCGATGCTTTGGGCGGAATGGATACAGCCCTGGAACACATGCGCGAACTGACCGGCATCACCGGCAAGATCCGCCTGGTGGACGCCACCACGGGTGATGATGCCATCGCCTTACATATGAGCGGTGATCCTTTGGACAGCCTGCCCGGCATGGATATCCTCTCCACGCTGGCGGATGATTATATCCAAGCCTATGAGTATTGGCGCGATTTCCAGAACGAAAACGTCCTCATGCTCAGCCCGCTGAACTCTCCAACGCTGGAATTCTGACGCCGTGGAGCCATTCTGGATAACGTAATGAACAAACCGGAGCCTGCATTGCCAGAGCTCTGATCAAACCGTCATGGTCATTCTGCTCCACCCGGTTGAGCGAATCAGCCGGGTGGTTTTTTGTGCTTGGTTTTCTCAGGCAGCCTGTCATCCCGGCTCGCCAACCCACTCCGTGGCGCTCCGGCGTCCGGATGGCACCAGGCGGATCGCGCTCCTGCGGCCACTCACTTCACCCTGATATGTTTCGCCCAAGACATCCCCAAGTTTGTTGGGAGTGTCTTGGGCGAATCTCTGCGCGGAAAGAGAAGCGGTTGGCGCAGCGGATCGGTTTTAGGGGAGGAAGATCCTCAGGTTGGCGGACTTGATCTTGGCCGCCATCCAGTTTTCAAACCAGTCTGAGGGCAGGTTGCGCGTGAAGGCGGCTTCCAGTTCGGCGGACGCGACCTTGAGCGATTTGTCCACCTTGACTGAATTGATCCGGGGCACCCAAAACACGCCGCCCAGCTCATGGTAAGAAGGCGCCAGGCCCAACCAATGGGCGCGCAGGACCTGGTAATAAAGGTCTCCCGCGGATTGCCCTCCCAACTGCGAACGATAATTCATATCCGGGAGATGGACCTCGATTAAACCAGTGGGCGGAGCAGTTTGCCCAGCCAGGATCTGGCCGGCTATCGTCTGTGCGAGGGCGGAGCGTTTTTGCTCCACTAGCCTGGCGCGGATCTGGTCCGAAACCTCATTCAGGGCTCTGGCGTTGTCGAGCTGGTTTTCCTGTACCTGAGCCACCAGCCAGGCTCGGCTGGATTGGGAATACACCGGCGCTGACACGAATCCGGATGGCTGGCCTTTCACCTGCGCGAGGATGGATTCCACAGCCCGGGAATCGTCGATCCAGAGCGACGTGGCGGGTATCCGGCCGGTGTCCTGCAAAGCCAGGTCCATTTCGTCAGCGGCGTCGGCAAGGCCGATGGCAGAGGCCAGGGCTACGATCCGCTGGGTGGCGGGCTTGGCAAGGTCCACGCTTGCTTGGGTGGGGACATGGGGCACGCGCAGGGTGTTGAAGATGGACATGCTCTTGGTGCGCTGTTCCAGTTGGTAGATGGTGAGGCCTTCGGCATCGGGGACCGGGGCGCTGAAACCGCCTTCGGGCATCTGGCTGAGCAGGGCGTAGAGCGCGGGATCAAGGTCATCGTTACGGATGAAGCCGGAGTTTTTATACACCAGATAAGGCGCGGTTGCCTGATGTTTGGCGAGCAGTTCGGAAGCTGTGGAGCCTGCGCTAAGCTCAGCGGCCAGGGAATCAGCGAGGCTGGCGGCGGCGTGGATATCGGCGCCGGACGCTTGCACGGGGACGAGGACGTAGAGCAGCGAATAATAGGGATCAAGTTTGAACTTTTCCTGGTTGTTCAGGTAATAGGCTTGAATCTCGCCGTCGGTGACCACCGGATCCAGAGCGGCGGGGTCGCAGCCCGTCCACTGGATATCCGCGGTGGATTGGAGGATCTTGGTCGCCAGTTTGCGGTCCTCGCGGGTGAAAAGTTCGGTTCCGGCGAGTATCTGCTGCAGTTTCCGGATGGGGATCAGGTATTCCTGATAATGCTGGCGCAGGGGCTTCATGTTTTCGGGAGTGTCGTACTGCAGCGACTGGTTGTAGATATTGGGATCAAACTTGCCGTCCGTCATGAAGCGCGGCGAGTTCATGATGTAGTCCGGGACCTGCTTTTGCAGGGTGTCCAGCACTTCCTGGGGAGTGGCCGTGATGGAGTATTTGCGGAAGTAATCGGTGAGGATGACGTGTTTGGTGGCGTCCTGCCAGGTCTGGCGCTTGATCAGTTCCCTTTCCTCGTTGTCCGGCGGGCGGTTGTTCAGGATCTGAAAGTTGTTGTAATGGCCGCGGTAGGAATCCATGAAAGCCGATTCCGGGATGGGCGTGCCATTGATCCTGCCGGCGAGTTTGGCGTCCTTGGTTACGGCGCAAGCAGCCAGCAGCAAGGTGCAGAGGGCTGCCGCGATTGCGGCTGGGCGAAAAGTTCTGTAGTTCATAAACGGCTCTGTAGTTCCTTTAATTTTTGCCAGGCCTCGATTGGCGTAAGTTCGTCCAGGTTCAAATCCTGGATCTCCCTGATCAGGGGGTCGATTTCGTCCGCCCGGTCGGCCAGAACTTCAAAGAGTTCCAGCTGTGGGGAAGTCTGGCTGAGTTTTTTGCGGACCGAGGCAGTGAGTCCCTGGGGCGAGATCTCGTGCTCCTCCAGGTTTTTCAGGATTTCTTTGGCCCGGCGGATCACGCGGTCCGGAATTCCGGCCAGGCGCGCCACCTGGATCCCGTAACTCTGGTCCGCCCCGCCGCGCTCTATCTTGCGCAGGAAGATCATCTGATCGTTGAATTCCTTCACCAGGACGTTGTAATTGCGGATGTCGGGATAGATGTTTTCCAGCTCCGTGAGTTCGTGATAGTGGGTGGCGAAGAGGGTGAGGGTGCGTTTGTATTTCTGGATGTATTCGATGATCGACCAGGCGAGGCTGAGGCCGTCGAAGGTGGAGGTTCCGCGTCCGATCTCATCGAGCAGGATGAGGGAGTTTTCGGTGGCGGTGTGCAGGATGTTCGCCGTTTCGATCATTTCGACCAGGAAAGTGCTCTGTCCCTGCGCGAGGTTGTCAGAAGCGCCCACACGGGTAAAGACACGGTCGAAGATGGGCATAACCATCTTTTTCGCGGGGACGTAACTGCCGATCTGGGCTAGGATGGCCAGCAACCCGATCTGGCGCAGGTAGGTGGATTTACCCGCCATGTTGGGCCCGGTGATGATGGCGATCATGGTATCCGGATACTCGAGGTCGGTATCGTTGGGGATGAACTCACTATCCTCGATCAGTTTCTCGATCACGGGATGGCGGCCTTCCACGATGGTGAGGCTGCGGTTCTCGCTGAATTCCGGGCAGCAATAGTTGTTCTGCCAGGCCAGCCAGGCGAGGCAGCTGTGGGCGTCGATCAAGGCTACGGTTTCGCTCAGGGATTGCAGTTTTTCCAGTTCCCGGGCGAGTTGTTGGCGCAGCTCCTTGTAGAGTTCGTATTCGAGGTTCTTGATCTTTTCTTCGGAGCTGAGGACTTTGGCCTCGAATTCTTTCAGGCGGGGTGAGATGAAGCGCTCGGAATTGACCAGGGTTTGTTTGGCGACGTAGTAATCCGGCACCTTGTTTTTCTGGGCCGCGCTGACCTCGATGTAATAGCCGAAAACACGGTTGTAGCCGACCTTCAGGGTGGAGATCCCGGTTTTCTGGCGCTCGTCCTCTTCCAGCCGGGCGATCCAGGATTTGCCATCATGGATGATCTCCAGCAGTTCGTCCAGATCCTTGTCGTAGCCGGAGTTGAAGATTCCGCCTTCGGTGATGGTGACCGGAGGTTGGGGCCGGATCGCTGAAGAGATCAGGTCGATAAGAGGTTCCCAGCCTTGCAGCAGCACCGTGAACGCGTTGATCCTGTGATTGCGGAAAGCCAGTAAGCACTCGCGCAGATCGGTGACGGTGGCCAGATAGGATTTCAGGGCCGTCAATTCCCGCGGATTGATGCGCAGCGCGCCCAATTTGGAGACCAGGCGCGAGATATCGCCGATATCTTTCAGGCACAGACGGCATTCCTTGAGATGGGCGGGGCTGGAGAGAAAAGCCTTCAGGACTTCCTGGCGGGCCAGGATTTCGGCTTTGTCCAGCAAAGGGTGCAGCAGCCAATTGTGGATCAGGCGCGATCCCATGGGCGTCTGAGTCTGGTCGAGCACCGCCAACAGACTGCCGTGGCGGTCCCCGTAGCGGATGGATTTGGTGAGTTCCAGGTTGCGCCGGCTGATCTCGTCCAATTGCATGAAGCTGTCCAGCGAATAGAAGCGCAGCGAAGCGATGTGGCTGAGCGGGACCTGATACAGCGTCTGCACATAAGCCAACGCGGCTCCGGCGGCAGTGGCGCCAAGGGGCTTGCCCTGGGCTCCGAAAGCCTCCAGCGAGTGGACGCGGAAGTGTTTTTTCAGTGTGGCGGCGGCCTCAGAAGGCCGGTATTGCCAGCTTTCAAAGATGGTGAGCGTGGGCTTGTATTCCAAGCCGAGCTGCTTGACCAGCGTTTCGGCCGCCACGCTGCCGACGATGATCTCCGAGGGTTTGAGGCGCAAAAGTTCGTTGGCGAGGTCTTCGGGCGGGAGTTCCGTGAAACTGAATTCCCCGGTGGAGAGGTCCAGATTTGCCAGGCCTATCCTGCGTTTTTCGTCCTCGTAGTAGATGGCGCTAAGGTAGTTGTTGGCGCTGCCATCGATGAGGGCGTGGTCCAAAACCGTGCCCGGGGTGATTATCTCCACCACTTCGCGCTTCACCAGGCCCACCGCTTGTTTGGGGTCTTCCACCTGTTCGCAGATGGCGACTTTCAGCCCGGCCTTGATCAGTTTGTCCAGATAGTTGTCCAGTGCGTGATAGGGGAAACCGGCCAGGGGAACTGGATTGTCGTTCTTTTTATCCCGCGAGGTGAGGGTGATGTTGAGGATCCTGGAGGCCGTGTAAGCGTCCTCGAAAAAGGTCTCGTAGAAGTCGCCCATCCTGAAGAGGATGAGTTTGTCCGGATGCGCCAGTTTCACTTCCCGCAGTTGCTGCAGCATGGGGGTCAGTTTGGCTTCCGCAGGGGAGGGTGGCTTCATCGGTTGCTAGAAATAGGTGATAAAAGAGTCGATGCTGCTGTCGATGAGTTTGCGGCGGACTCCATCGGCTTCAGTCTTGGTCACGTAGGGGCCGCTGATCACCACCCAGGGAGTGTTTTTGTTGGATTTGTCTTCGAAGTAGTGCGCCCGCAAGCTCATTTTCCGGATATTGAAGGCCAACTGATGAGCATTTGCCTCCACGCCAAAGCGGCCTGCCTGAACGAAAAAACCGCCTTTGGGCTTGGCCTCTAGTTTGAGGGGAGTAGTGGTATCCACGGAACCAGGGGCGTAGCTGCTGTCGGGAGTTGCGGGCTGAGTGATGGACAGTTCGGTGTATGGATACAGGAAGCCCAGATCTATGGAGGCGGGATGCGTGGCTTTGAGGGCCAGAAGTTCGTCCTCGATCTGGAAAGCGACCTGCGAACTGGGATTGAGTTCGAAGCCCTGTTTGTATTGCTGAAGCGCTTCGCTGGCGTTTCCGGCCAGGCGGTGCAGGTTGCCTAGTTGGAAATAGAAGTATTGGCGCTTGACCGGGAGGCCAGGCAGGGACCCCAGTTTGTTCAGCGTGGCGATCGCGCTCTGAAACTTGCTTTGGGCCTGATAAGCCGCCGCGATGAGGTAGTAGGCGTCTTCCACGTGGCTGCCGTTCGGATCGAGGCGCAGGTAGGTCTCGGCGTTGGAGATCGTCGCCCCGGCGTCGTTCAGCGCTTCGGCGCACAGGCAGAGCCAGAAGTAGCGTTCCAGCAGCGCGGAGGAATTGATCTTCTGGAGTAGGGCCTGCGCCAGAGGGGCTTGCCGATCCAAGAGATGGATCTTGGCACGCTCGAGCATGCTTTTCTGGCCATAAAGCGTCGCGGGATATGCGGATGCCGCCTGTTCCAGCAGGGGGATGGATTCCTGCCCCGTGGTTTTCAGCATGGCATTCAGGTAGGCCAGCAGAGCATGTTCCTCGTTGTTTTGCGCTTTGGCGTTGTAAAGCTCCGCCGCCAGGCCATCCAGGTCGCCGCTCAGGTATTGCTGTTCCAGGCTCTGGAAGTTCTTGCCCAAGACATCCGCGCGAACCGGCAAGGGCATGAGCAGCGCGGCTGAGAGCAAGGCGCAGATTAGCGTTGACCGGAGCATAGGCGATACCTGGGCGTCAGGCTTATCAAGAGTGAGGGCTAATTGCTCATGGAGTTGAGGAGTTCGTCGTTGGTCTCGGTCGTCTGCATCCTCTTGCGCAGGGTTTCGATGCCCTGGACGGGGCTGATCGTTTTCAGGTACTTGCGCAGAACATACATGCGGTTGATCTCGTTTTTGGTGAGCAGCAGTTCTTCGCGGCGCGTTCCGCTCTTCACGAGGTCGATGGCGGGGTAGAGGCGCATGTCCGAAATGCTGCGGTCGAGCACCAGTTCCATATTGCCCGTGCCTTTGAATTCTTCGAAGATCACCTGGTCCATCTTGGATCCGGTGTCGATCAGGGCGGTGGCGATGATGGTGAGTGATCCGGCTTCCTCGGTGTTGCGGGCCGCGCCGAAGAATTTCTTCGGTTTGATCAGGCCGTTGGCATCGATACCGCCGGAAAGGACCTTGCCGCTGGAGGGTGTGATGTTGTTGTAAGCGCGCGCCAGGCGGGTGATGCTATCCAGCACGATCACCACGTCCTGGTTCAGTTCGATCATGCGTTTGGCTTTTTCCAGCACCATTTCGCTCACCGCGGTGTGGTTCTTGGGCGATTCGTCGAAGGTCGAGCTGATCACTTCGCGGTTTCCCGGGCGCAGGATCTTCTTCATTTCCGTTACTTCTTCGGGACGTTCGTCCACGAGCAGCACGATGAGGTATACTTCCGGATGGTTGGTCAGGATGGCGTTCGCGGTATCCTGCAGCAGCGTGGTTTTTCCTGTTCTGGGAGCGGCGACGATGAGTCCGCGCTGGCCTTTGCCGATGGGGGTGAAGAGGTTGATGATGCGGGTGGAATAGTTGGTGGGGTCAAACTCCAGGTTCAGTCTTTCGGTGGGATAATAAGGAGTCAGTTCGTCGTAGTAGCGCAGTTCCTGCATTGCCGTGGGAGCCATGTAGTTTACGGCTTCGACGCGCAGCAGGGCGTAATATTTCTCCCCGTCTTTGGGCGAACGCACCGGACCGGATATCATATGCCCGGTCTTGAGGCCGAATCTGCGGACCTGGGTCAGCGAGACATAGACGTCGTCGCGTCCGGGCAGGTAGTTGTTTTGGGGAAAGCGCAGGAATCCAAAGCCGTCGTCCATGATTTCCAGGCACCCGGTGACGAAGGCCAGTCCTTCCTGTGCGGCTTGAAATTCCAGAAGTTTGAACACCAGGTCGTTGCCTTTGAGCTGTGTGTATCCGGGTATCGCGCACTGCTTGGCCAGCTTGGTCAATTGCGCTTGTGGTAGTTCAAACAGGTTTTCTTCTGTGAGCATTATTTATCTCCTTTGATATTAGGCATAGTTTTGGCGGCCGGCTTGATCCCAGTGATCAATAAACGGCTGGCGTTGGCGCAGCCCACACTGTTAATACGCGCGAGCAGCGCTTTTCCCTCATCGAGCAGGGAAGAGCCGTCCGGAAGCGCTTCCAGGCGCTTGAAGGTCTCGGTGCAATTGCGGATGAGGTTTTCGCAGTTCTTGGCTTCCTTGGGGTTATCCACCGGGATATAAAAATCATGCACCTGGACTTTATTGAGTTTCAGTTTTTTTACAATGGCCTGAATCTCGTCCCGGGTAAAGGTTTCGCGGTGGAAAGTGCCGAAGTGCGTATCGATCGCGGCCAACCAGTGGTGCATCTGGATATGCGTCTGCTGGGCGTCGCTTTGCTCGCCGTCGCGGTACATCTCGCAGATCAGCAGCATGCCGCCGGGTTTGAGGACCCGGAGCAATTCCGTCAGAACCGCGTCGAGATGCTCCAAATGATGCAAGGAATTGGAAAGAGTCACCAGATCGAATGTCGCGTCTTCGAATTGGAGCTGCTCCAGATCCATCTGGTATATCTCCACATCGTTTTCCGGAAACAGTTTCTGAGTGTGGTTCACGCTCTTTTCCGATACGTCCACGCCGATGATTTGCACCCAGGATTTGAGATTTTGCTTCAGGACATTGATGAAATCTCCGCGTCCGGTGGCTGCATCCAGAACCATTCCGGCCTCAACCCGGTTGAGAATGCTGAAAACGTCTTTCATAAAGAAATTCCTCGCTTGCTTGGATGATGATAGGGATGATGCGTACGCTCTTCGCTATGGTTACTGCAATTTCCGCATGAGTTAGCTATATGATGTGCGGTTACTCTTTTCCCGGGGGGCGATTTAGTCAAGCTTTTTAATGCGGAGGGGGAACTATTGGGGATTTTCCGCCCGGCTGATTACAACGGCAAGCGGTTGGTTCAATCATTTGAAGGGCTTCAAGGGCTCTGGCGTTTCGGCTTTTTCGGTTTGGGAGCAGGCACTTCCGGAACGGTCACTCTGATCAATTCAGTCAGCCAGAGCACGTCGTCCCACTTATCTTCAGAAATGTAGAACCAGGGCTTGGCGCCAGGATAGGGCAACCCCTCTTCCACTTCCTGCAGGTAATTCCTGCCCGCTTCAGTGGGCTTGAGGAACAACTGGTCGTCGCAGACCAGGGCGATCATCTTACCGTCGCAATATACTCCATACTCGCCAAACATCTTTTTGGCCTGGATTGCACCCGCTCCGTCGATCTGGCCGAGCAGGTAATCAATGGTGCTTTGTTGTGTGGACATCAGTGCTCCCGGGCTGTGGTTTTGGGTACAATTTAAAGCGATACAGGCCCTCAGCAAGCGTTATTTCGAGCTTCCTGCCTAATAAGAGGAATCGCTGCCCTCTACGCTACCGATATCTCAAGCCATCCCCTGAACATCCTGGCAGGGCCCAACAGCCATTAATGCCTGATGGGTGGGATCAGGGTCTGCTGTTGTCCGCCTCTGATAGTGAGAGTCTTCTAGCCAGGACATATCGTCTCAGTTATATTCTACAGTATTGCAGTAAGTTAAACAATACTAATTAAGGTATCGGTTTAAGCAGGCAAAACCGGCAGGGGGCAAAGTGCTTGACACGGAAACGCCATGCAGATTCGCTTCCTTCACACATGGCAATCCAACTGAACAAAGGAGCGCGAATGATCGCAGTCCAGGCATTGGTCAAAGAATTTCCCAAGAAGGACGGAACTACGTTCCGGGCTGTGGATGAGGTCAGTTTTGAGGCCGCCCACGGCGAGATCGTCTGTCTCTTGGGCGTGAATGGAGCGGGAAAAACCACCACGATGCGGATCCTCTCCACGGTGTTCAAACCCCAGTCCGGCAAAGCGTCGATCGAGGGTTTCGACGTGTTGACGCAGGGCGACCAGGTACGCCGCAATCTGGGCTTCCTCTCCGGCGACACGGGACTCTACGCGCGCCTCACTCCGCGGGAGTTCATCCATTATTTCGGCCGCTTGTACGGAGTGCAGGACAACGCCATCAAACGCAGGATCGAAGAGATGTCCGCGCTCCTGGACATGCGGGAGTTTCTGGACAAAAAGATGGAATTCCTCTCCACTGGCATGAAACAGAAGGTCTCCATCGTCCGCTCGATAATCCACGATCCGCCGGTGATGATCTTCGACGAACCGACTGCCGGGTTGGACATCCTCACCGCGCGCAACATCATCGCCTTCATCCGGGACTGCAAACAGCGCGGCAAATGCGTCCTCTTCTCCACCCACATCATGCGCGAGGCGGAGCGCCTGGCCGACCGCGTCATCATGATCCACCAGGGCAGGATCCTCACGCAGGGGTCTTTACCGTCCCTGCGCGAAGAATCAGGACTTACCGATCTGGACGACATCTTCGTCTATTACGTCAATCAAGCCAGCGCCGACGCAAAGGTGGAAGCACATGAGTTTTAAGAAAGCCCTCATCGTTTACCGCAAGGAACTGCTGGAACTGCTGCGCGACCGGCGTACCTTGTTTGCCACGGTGGTTTTGCCTGTGATCATGTATCCCCTGTTGTTCATGGGATTTTCCGCCATCATGAGCCGGCAGGCCGGAGTTTTGGAAAAACGCGGCGCGACCGTGGCCTGGGTGGACAGCCTGAGCATCCGCAACGCCGATTCCGGGTCCTTCAGTAAAAGCATCCAGGACAACCTGGCCAAGCTCGAATACTTCACCGTGGTTCCCGCTCCCAAGGCCCTGAAGCAGCTGTACGCCGAGGAAGAGATCCAGGCGATCGTGACCCTCTCCGATTCGTTGAGCAAGCAAGGCCTGGCCACCTATAAGCTGCAGGTCCAATACGACGCTTCCGGAGAGAGGGAACGCATGATCTACGGCAAGATCGAGAAAGCTCTACTGGCCACCGAAAAAGCGGAGATCAACCGGCGGCTGGTTACCCTGAAAGTGAATCCAGAACTGATCAAACCGATGGTCATCGTCCCTCGCGACACCTCCACAGCAGAGAAGAAAATGGGCTCCTTCCTGGGCATGTTTCTTCCTTATATCATGATCCTGACACTGGTTGCGGGCGCGGCGACGATCGCGGCGGACCTGGTGGCTGGGGAAAAGGAACGCCGGACCCTGGAAACCCTGCTGGTGTCGTCGGCTTCGCGCAGCGAGATCGTGTGGGGCAAGTATCTCACCATCTTCACCATGGCGATGGTGAACGTGACGATCAACCTGGTCAGCCTTAGCTTCTCCCTGCGCTTCCTGATGTCCCAATCCGGGCTGGAGACCCAGGGCCTGCAATTGCCCATAAGCGCGTTCCTGATCCTGCTGCTGGCGATGGTGCCCCTGGCAAGCCTGTTCGCCGCACTGCTGCTTTCGATCTCCACCTTCTCGCGCAACATGAAAGAGGCGCGCACCTACGAGCAGCCGATCATGATGGTCTCCATGCTGCTGGGGATGATCAGTTTCGTGCCTTCCATCGAGATCAACAACCTGCTGGCCTTGGTTCCGGTGGTGAATATCTCGCTGCTCTTCAAGGCCGTGATGATTAACGAATACGCCCTTTCGCATCTGCTGCTCACGATCGGCACCACGCTGGTGCTGGACGCGATCGCGATCTGGGCGACTGTGAAGCTGTTCAACACCGAATCCGTGCTCTTCCGCAGCGAGGACGACAGCAACGTGAAGATCTCGCGGGCGAACAAACGCAGTTTCTTCAATCCCTTCTACGGCCTGGTCTATTTCGCCATTGCCGTGCTGGCCTTGTTTTATCTGGGCGGAAAATGGCAGGCGGCAAACCTGGTCAGGGGCTTGCAGATGACCGAACTGGCGCTTATTCTGCTGCCTGTGCTGATCGTGCTGCGGCTGCTGAAACTGAAGCCGAAGGAAACGCTGCGCCTCAAGCTGCCAAGGTTGCAGGAAGTGGCGCTGGTGCCCTTCATAGCTGTTTCGGCTGCGGTGCTGGTGACGCTCGCGGCTCAGCTGATCAATGCTGTCTTTCCCTTCCCGCCGGAATACATGGAGTCGATGTCCAAGATCTTTCAGCAGGATGTGTCGCTGGGCATGATGTTTCTTGTGATCGCCATCCTGCCAGGCATCTGCGAGGAAGTGCTGTTCCGCGGTTTCCTGATCCGCTTTTTCGGCGATAAAGCCCGGAACGCCGTGATCATCAGCGCCCTGCTCTTCGCCATCTTCCATCTGGATCCCTTCCGGTTTCTGCCGGTGTTCCTGCTCGGCCTGCTGCTGGGCTACCTCACCGTCCGCTCCGGCAGTATCATCAACAGCATGCTCTCCCACGCGATCAACAACGGCCTGGCTTTGCTGGTGGTCACTTATGCCAGCCAGCCCTGGTTGAAACCTCTGTTACAAGACGCGGAAAACTTCAAACTGTGGGTCGGTTTGCTGGCTTTGCCAGTGCTTGCCACCTCGCTGTGGATGTTTCATAAGGTAACCGCCCCCAAGGAGTTGAACTGATGTGCGGAATAGTTGGCTACATTGGCTCGCGCAACGCCTTGCCTATCGCGGTGGAAGCGCTTAAACGCCTGGAATACCGCGGTTACGATAGCTCCGGCTGTGCCCTCATCCATGCTGGGGAACTGCAGATCTACAAGAAAACGGGCAAGATCGTGGAACTCGAGCGTTCACTGCCGGAACCGAACAAATGCTCCGGGACCGTCGCCATCGCCCACACCAGATGGGCCACGCACGGCGAGCCCAACGAACGGAACGCCCATCCCCAGGTCGATTGCAGCGGCACCATCGCTATCGTACACAACGGCATCATCGAAAACTTCAAGCTGCTCAAGCAGCAGCTGGAGAAGCTGGGCCACGAGTATGTCAGCGATACCGATACCGAGGTTCTGGCGCATCTGATCGAGCAGTTCCAAACCACGGAACCCAGCCTGGAAGACGCTGTCCGCGAGGCCTTGAAGAAGGTCGAGGGCACCTATGGCCTTGTGGTGCTTTCCCAAAACGATCCGGATAAACTGATCGCGGTCCGCAAGGGCTCTCCGCTCATCATCGGCATCGGCGATCACGAACATTTCCTTGCCAGCGACGTGAGCGCCATTGTGATCCACACTAAGCAAGTGATTTATCTGCAGGACGACGAAATCTGCGTGGTCCGTAGGGACAATTTCGAGATCACGAACATGCAGCGGGAATCGGTCGAACCGCAGGTTTCGTTGGTGGATTGGGACATCTCGGCGATCGAAAAGGGCGAATACAAGCACTTTATGCTCAAGGAGATCTTTGAACAGCCCATCACCGTGGACAACGCTTTCCGCGGCCGCATCGACGAGCATAACGGCAGCTCCAGGTTGGGCGGAATGAACCTGCGTCCCACGGAATTGCGCAAGATCAGGCGCATCCATCTGATCGCCTGCGGAACTTCCTATCACGCGGCTTTGATCGGTAAATACATGATCGAGGACATGGCGCGCATACCCGTCCACGCAGAATACGCCTCCGAATACCGTTATCGCAGCCCCATCATCGATGAAGAGACCCTGGTCTTCGTGATCAGCCAGTCAGGCGAAACCGCGGACACGCTGGCTGCCTTGCGCGAAGCCCAGGCCAAGGGCGCGCCAGTTCTGGGCATCACCAATGTGGTGGGCAGCACCATTGCCCGCGAAAGCAACGGAGGTTCCTACATCCACGCCGGCAGCGAGATCGGCGTCGCCTCCACCAAGGCCTTCACCTCGCAGGTCACCATCCTCTTTCTGCTGGCTGTTCTGCTGGGCCGGCAGCGCAATTTCTCCACCACTCTGGGCCTGGACTACATCCGCGAACTGCAACAGATACCGGCTAAAATAGAACGCATCCTGCAGCAGAACGAACATATCCGGGGGATCGCCGCCAGCATCAAGGACTGCCAGAACGCCCTCTATCTGGGCCGCGGGATCAACTTCCCCGTGGGTTTGGAGGGTGCCTTGAAACTGAAGGAGATCTCCTACATCCATGCCGAGGGCTATCCCGCCGCGGAAATGAAACACGGCCCCATCGCCCTCATCGACGAAGCGATGCCCGTGGTGGTGATAGCCACGCAGGATCCCCTCTACGAGAAAGTGCAAACCAATCTACAGGAAGTACGCAGCCGCAAAGCCCGGCTGATCACCATCGCCACGGAAGGCGACGCGGAAGTGCGCAACCTATCCGAACACGTGATCTACATTCCCCAAACCATGCAGAACCTGCAGCCGCTGCTGACCGTGATCCCCCTGCAACTGCTGGCCTACCACGTAGCCGATCTGAAAGGCCTGGACGTGGACCAACCCCGCAACCTCGCCAAAAGCGTGACGGTGGAATAAAAGCCTCAGATAAAAGCAAAGAGCAAAGAGCTAAGAACTTTTACGAATCTCTGTTCTTTGCTCTTAACTCAGAGTATTCCCGCCCTGATCAGGTCGTGCATATGCAGCATCCCAATCACACGTGATGATGCGTCAACCACGGGGAGCATCGTGATTTTATATTCTTCCATCAAATTCAAGGTACTAACTGCGAGATCACCTTCCAGGCAGCGTTTGGGATCTTTGGTCATGCATTCAGCAGCTGTATGTTGAAGCAATTTGTCCTGTTTGAGTTGGATCTGGCGGCGTAGGTCGCCATCCGTGATCATACCCACTAGATGCCTGTCCCCATCTACGACCGCGGCGCAGCCCAGTTTTTTAGAGGTCATCTCCAAAATCACTTCGCTCATGGGTGTGTGGGAATCCACGGCTGGCAGTTCCTCGCCGCTGTGCATCAGGTCGTGCACCTGCAACAGCAGTTTCCTGCCGATGTTGCCGCCGGGATGGAAGCGGGCGAAATCCACCAGGGAAAAATTCTTCGCCTTCAGCAACACCACCGCCAAAGCGTCGCCCACCGCCAAAGCCACAGTGGTGCTGGAAGTAGGGATCATACCCAGGGCTTCAAATTCTGCATCGACGTGACAATCCAGCACAGCATCGGCGGCTTGGGCCAAGGAGGACTGAACGTTGCCGGTGAGGGCGATCAGGGGAATTCCGATGAACTTGATGAAAGGTATGATGGAAAGCAGTTCCTGCGTGCTGCCGCTATGGGATACCGCCATCACGACGTCCGCCGGCTGGAGCATGCCCAGATCGCCATGGATGCCTTCCGCGGCGTGCAGAAAGATCGACGTGGTGCCTGTGCTGGCGAGGGTCGCGGAGATCTTGCGGGCGATGATGCCGGCTTTGCCGATGCCAGTGAGTACCACCTTGCCCCTGCAGTTTTTTAGCAGGCCGAAGGCTTTGTCCAGTTCCGCCGCGTCCAGCTGCTCCGCGACTTTCAGGATGGCAGAGGCTTCCAGGCTCAGCTCTTGACGGATGTCCGCTTTAATATCCATGCCTATTCCGGGCCATCAGCCAAAAATGCGGGTTGGGTGGGCATTCGTCCTGCTTTCATCTGCTTTTAACACTTAGGGCGCTTGGAGCTTGGACACTGCGTCTTCAAGGCTCATTGCGCCGAGGTCGCCGACAGTGTGCTGGCGCAGGGTCAGAGTGCCGTTCCCGGCTTCTTTTTTCCCGACGATACACATGAAGGGGATCTTCTTCAGTTCGGCGTCGCGGATCTTGTAGCCGATCTTCTCAAAGCGGGGATCGACCTCGCAGCGGAAGCCCCTTTCCGCGAAGCCTGCTTCCAGTTGGCGGGCGTAATCCAACTGTTCCTCGGTGATGGGCAGGATCATCACTTGCACGGGGGCCAGCCAGAGCGGTAGGTTGCCGGAGTGGTATTCCAAAAGGGTGGCGAAGAAGCGCTCCACGGAGCCCAGGATGGCGCGATGGACCATGAAAGGCTGGTGCTGGGCGTTGTCGCGTCCGATGTAGTGCATCTTGAAGCGGGCCGGCAGGTTGAAATCGAACTGGATGGTGGTGCATTGCCAGGCGCGGCCAATGGCGTCCTTGATCTTGATGTCGATCTTGGGGCCGTAGAAAGCGCCGCCGCCTTTATCCACCTCGTAGGCCAGGCCGAGCTTTTCCAGGGAGGCGCGGAGGCTCTGGGTGGCGGTATCCCAATCCTGGGGATCGCCGACAGCCGCGTCCGGCATGGTGCTCAGATAGATCAGGAAATCTTTGAAGCCGAAATATTTCAGCATATCCAAGGAAAACACGATCAGTTTTTCCACCTCGGAATCCAATTGCTCGGGCGTGCAGATGATATGGGCGTCGTCCTGGGTGAAGCCGCGCACCCGCATCAGTCCGTGCAAAACGCCGGAGCGTTCGAAGCGGTAAACTGTGCCCAATTCCGCCAGCCGGATGGGCAGTTCGCGGTAGCTGTGCAGATTGGCGTTGTAGATGGAGATGTGGAAGGGGCAGTTCATCGGTTTGATGTAATAGTCCTGGCCCTCCACGTCCATGGCGGAATACATGTTTTCCTTGTAAAAGCCCAGGTGTCCGCTGGTCTCCCACAAATTGGAGCGTCCCACATGCGGGGTGTAAACCAGTTTGTAGCCGCGCCTGAGATGCTCTTCTTTCCAATAGGCCTCGATCAAATGGCGGATCATGGCGCCGCCGGGATGCCAGAGCACCAGGCCGGGGCCCACTTCGTCGCTGATGGAAAAGAGGTCGAGGTCCTTGCCCAGCTTGCGGTGGTCGCGCAGAGCCGCCTGCTTCAGGAATTCGAGGTATTCGTCGAGTTCTTTGGCGGTGGGGAAACTGATCCCATAGATGCGCTGGAGCATCTTGTTCTTTTCGTCGCCGCGCCAGTATGCGCCGGAAGATTTGAGCAGCTTGACGGCCTTGATCTTGCCGGTGTTCAGGATGTGGGGTCCTCGGCAGAGATCGAGGAAATCGCCCTGCTGGTAGGTGCTGATCACGTCTGTATCCGGGATCTCGCCCAGGATCTCGAGTTTGTAGGTCTCGTTCATAGCGGCAAAGATCTGCAGCGCCTCGGCTTTGCTGAGTTCCTTGCGGGAATAGGCCAGCTTGTCCTTGCTGAGCGCGCGCATGCGTTCTTCGATCTGCGCCAGTTCGTCCTCGGTGAAAGGTGCGTCGCGGTCGAAATCGTAGTAAAAGCCCTGCTCGATGGCTGGCCCGATGGTTACTTTCACGGCGGGGAAGAGCTGCTTCACCGCCTGCGCCATCAGATGCGCTGTGCTGTGCCAGTAAATCTCTTTGCCGGCATCCGTCTGGAAAGTGTGCAGCACCAGGCTGGCGTCGTGGCCTATCACGTGGTCCAGGTCATAGAGTTTTCCGTCTATTTCGGCGGCAAGCGCGGCATCGGCGAGCCGGGGACTGATATCTTTGGCTACATCCAGGGCGCTGACCGGCTCCGAGTAGTTCCGGGTTGAGCCATCGGGTAAGCTGATATTGGGCATTGTTAATCTCCTGCAGCAGTTTCTGCGTTAAATTGCACAGTCGTGAAGAACCGCGCTTTTTGTCAAGTGGGACGTGGAACGCGCAGCATGCGCAGGGAATTGAACACCACTAGGAGGGTGACGCCCACATCGGCGATGATCGCTTCCCAGAGGCCGCTGATGCCGCTGACTCCCAAGGCCATCACCAGGACCTTGATTACCAGGGCGAGGGCGATGTTCTGCACAACCACTTTCCCTGTTTGCCGGGCGATCTGGAAGACCCCGGCCAGTTGTTCGGGGCGGTCGTTGAGCAGCACTATGTCGGCGGTTTCGATGGAAGCCTGGTTGCCGATGCCGCCCATGGCGATCCCGGCGTCAGCCCGGGCCAGAGCCGGCGCGTCGTTCATCCCATCGCCCACGAACGCCACTTTGCCTTCCGCGGACTGAATGATCTCCTCCAGTTTGGCCAATTTCTGCTGGGGCAGAAGTTCCGCGTAAAAAGTGTCCAGCCCAAGTTCCCGGCTAACCTGTTCCGCTTTGGCAGCCCGGTCTCCGGAAAGCATCACCGTGGAACGCACACCCAGCTGCTTGAGGTTGGCGAGGGCTGGTTTGATGCCGGGTTTGACCGTATCGGAAAAACTCACGCAGCCCAGATAGACGTCGTTCTTTACCGCATGGACCACAGTTTGGACCGCAGGATTCAGCAGACTGACGCAGCCGCGATCCCGCAGAAACGCCTCCGAGCCGGCGATTAGGCGGTCTGCGCCATACTCCAGGACTATTCCTTTGCCCGGATATTCGGCGAGCGCTTTGACCTTGCGGCTGTCGTAAAGCCCGTCAAATGCGCTTTTGACCGCCCGGGCAAAGGGATGCGAGGACGTGTATTCGCACAGGTACAGGGTTTCCAGCAACTCCAGCGGATCGCCGCCGTTCTGAGTGTAGACTTTTTCGATCTGCAGATCCCCGGTAGTGAGCGTTCCGGTCTTGTCGAACACTACGGTGCGGACCTGGCGCAACACGTCCAGAAACACACTGCCCTTCAGGATTATTCCCCTTTTGGCGGCGATGCCGATGCCGATAAAATAGCTGAGCGGGATCGAGATCACCAGGGCGCAGGGACAGGACACGATCAGGAATACCAGCGAACGCTTGAACCAGACAGCGGCGGGATTGCCCAACAGTGTGGGGATCAGGAAAACGAGAAAGGCGATCAGCACCACCGCGGGGGTATAGACGCGGGCGAAACGGGTGATGAATTTCTCCTGCGGCGATTTGCGCGAACCAGCCTCTTCGATCAGGTTAAGAATGCGCGTGATTGTGCTTTCCGCCTCGGTTCCGCTTACCTTGACCTCCAACAGGCCGCTGTTGTTCACGAATCCGGCGAAGATCTCCGTCCCTTCAGTCACGAACAGCGGTTCCGCTTCGCCGGTGAGGGAAGAGGTATCCACCGTACTTTCGCCTTTAGTGATGAGGCCGTCCAGAGGAACGCGTTCGCCGGGATAGACGCTGATCGTGTCGCCCGTCTTGATCTCGGCCAGGCGTTTGTCCACCAATCCTTCAGCGATGTGCAGGTGCGCGATCTCCGGCTTCACGGCCAGCAGGTTTTTCACCGAACGCCGAGAAAGGTCTATGGCCCGGTGTTCCAGCCACTGGCCGATCTCGTAGAGCACCATCACTGCTCCGGCTTCCAGATATTCGCCCAGGATCAGGGCTCCCAGCGTGGCGATGCTCATCAGGAACTGCTCGGTGAAGACCTGTTTGGCGAGCAATGACTTGCCGGCATTGAGCAACACCCTGTGCGCCACCAGCAGATATGCGCCGACGCCTATCCAGGATTGCAGATAGGGAGGAAGCCATTGATTCAGGATCAAGATCAGCGCACCGCTGGCCAGGGAGATCCAATGCCAGGCGGCGCCCGGTTCCGCGTACTCCGCTGTTTTTTCCGTGAAGACCACTCCGGGCTCGATGGAAGCGGCGATGCGGTTCAATCTCAGGAGGGGGTTGTCGATCGCGGTGTGGTACTGGACGACAAGCTTGCGGTTCAAGAAGTCCAGATTGACGCTGCTCACTTCAGGCAGGGCCAGGATCTCGGCCTCGATCTTGGTGCTGCAGCTGGCGCAGTTGAGGTTCTGGATGTCGTATTCTTCTACGCTCATTTTCCGGTCCCTTCCGTGATATGTTCCAGGGCGATGGCAAAGACTTTCTGGACGTGTTGGTCATCCAGCGAGTAATAGATCGTGGTTCCTTCCCGACGGTATTTGACCAGCCGGTGCAGGCGCAGTATCTTCAATTGGTGGGAAATGGCCGATTGCTGCATTTCCGTAAGAGCGGAAAGGTCGGCCACACAGAATTCGTGCCGGGAAAGGAAATAGAGGATGCGCAGCCGGGTGCTGTCGCCGAATACTTTGAAAAAGTCGCTCAAACGGTCGATGTCCTGTCCGCCGGGCAAAGCGGCCTGAATGTTTTGTAGCTCCTGGGCTGGAATATCCTTGCAATGGCACTTTGTGGTCATCGGCTCCCCTTATATATGAATATGTGTTCATATATTGCGAAACCCGCCTGGCTGTCAAGCAGAATCTTTTTCAATAGGGCATTTCGGGAGTTCTGAAGCAGGGCGCATTACATTCAGGGTTCAAGTCACTTCCCCGCGGATTAGTGTCAATTACTAGTCAATCACTAGTCAATCACTAGTCAATCACTTGTCTATTATTGACGCTTGATTGACTAGTGATAGACAAGTGATTGAGGCTTGCTTACGGGAGCGAAATGGCATTTGACTGATAGATACGGTTCTGGAAGGTCAGTGGAAGGTCAGTATGAACTCTCTTCGGAAGATGCCTGGCAGGTTGCCGGTTAGAACAAAATCAGGCTCCATAAGCGCAGTCCTTCGGAAAAGCCTCAATCAAAGGAGGAGGGAGCATCAGAATTGTTGCTGATCAGTTTAAGCCTGGGTCAGAAGAGCCAACTGCGCTTTTTTTAAACTTAAGGTTTTACTTGACAGTGAAGATTGCTTTTCCATCTTGCTTCCCATATCAGATAAACAGTGTGAGGTTCGAACGCATGAAAAAAATTGCCGTGTTGTTGGTTTTTATCGTATTCTTCTTTGGTTCCCTGGCCGCGCAAGTGAACGGTCAACTTGTAAATCTGGGAGACCGCTCCATCCTGCACGTTTGGGGCAGCCACTACGAGCGCGGTTACGCCCTGGGCTACTTGATGGGCGATAACATCATGACCATATTCTCCAATTATTTCTTCGCTTTGGTCACGCACAACAGCGTGGGAATCTACAACAACTTCCTGAACTACCACACCCAGAACTTCGTAAACGATGCGCGCTATGTAAGTGAAGCCCAGGGGGTCATTGCCGGGATGCAGGATTCCGGAACTTCGCTCTTCCATGGTCCCCTGCAGCGGGAACTGGATGTAGAGGACATGCTGCTAGCAAATGCCATCGTGGATATCGCCTATCTGCAGAATCCGGCGGACCTGGAACTGGGTTGTTCTTCGCTTTCCAGTTGGGGCGCCGCCACGCAGGACGACGCGCAGTTGCACGGGAAACTTGCCATCACCAGGTTGCTGGATTGGACCAGGCACTCTTCGCTGGTTGCCAATCCGCTTCTGGTGGTGCACCATCCCAGCGAGGCAGATGAATGCACGTGGATGTCGCTCACCTACCCAGGTCTCTTCGGAGCGCTTTCCGCCATCA